>JAGRBZ010000431.1 GCA_020433805.1 Anaerolineae bacterium | reverse complement strand
TGAAGTAAAAGCTATGCTGTCAACAGCGTTTTTATTACGGCGGCTTAACTGCTCATTGGCTGTCTCGGCTTTTATCTTGGCCATAATATAATAATCTTTGACCGTAATGATGCCGGCGGCTTGCCAATGACCGGGATCAATGCATCGCTCGCCCGCAAATTGTACCGACAATGTAAAAAACAAACCGCATATAGAACACGTTATCGGCTCCGTGTTATCGAGATCAGGCCGAACAATGGGTGTGGGTGGGCGAACAGGAGAGACAAAAGCCTTAAATAAACGCTCCAAAACGCGGGTTAATGTGTCTGCTTGGTTTACATCGCGAACCGTATAGTCACGATTGATATGGGATAAGAACCGGCGATCGCTCATAAATTACAACTTTCCTATTATTAGTTCTTTCATGAGTTTAGCTGTACAGTTTAGGGATCGGATTTAAAGTCTTCTAGAAATTAGTTAGAAAGTCGTCGGGTCACATAAAATTTCGGTCAGCTATAATTATGCACTTGCCGGTCGCAAATGAGTTACAAATTTATCTTTCTGCCAAACAAAAATAGATAAAATTTGGCAAAGCGTTGTGATTGTTTTATAATAACGTACCCAAATCTGTATAAATTTTCTAGTTGAGCTTCAATGCTTACACAAACACCACCTTCATTAAATGCTTTTGTACAAACTAATCTTCAACGCTGCATTTGTTGCGTTTGTTTGTGTCGTAGCCTGCTTAAAGCAGGAAGCGAGTCGACAGTTTGTAGATGCTGAGCGTGTTTGATTAGAAACAAATCTATTGCTAGCAAAGCCTGTCGAGTCACATCACAGGCTTTTTTAATTTTTAACTTCAATCAGGAGAGTAAAAAATGAGTAATGAAAGTGGATACGCCCATCCCGAAGCCTTGGTCAGTACGCAATGGGTTGCCGATCATCTTGATGATCAAAATATTCGTCTTGTTGAATCTAACGAGGATGTTCTCTTGTATGACACAGGACATATTCCCGGTGCTGTCAAAGTCGATTGGGTAGGCGATCTCAACGATCCGATCGTTCGTGATTATCTGGATGCCGAAAGCTTTGCCAAGTTTGCATCGAGCAAAGGCATTGGCCCCGATACTACCGTTATCTTTTATGGTGATAAAAACAACTGGTGGGCCACCTATGCCTTGTGGGTCTTTAAGTTGTTTGGTCACGACAATGTTAAAGTTATGAATGGCGGTCGCAAAAAGTGGGTCGATGAAGGGCGAGAATTAACCAAAGAAGTACCCAGTTATCCTAAGGCAACGTATCCGGTTCCCACCCGTGATGATAGCAAAATTCGGGCTTTCCGCGATGAAGTGCTAGATCATGTTAATCAAAGCGGCACATTGGTCGATGTCCGCTCTCCCGGCGAGTTTAAGGGAGAGCTGCTACATATGCCCGACTACCCGCAAGAAGGGGCACTGCGCGGCGGTCATATTCCCGGCGCTCGCAACATTCCCTGGGCTAAGGCGGCTAATGATGATGGCACCTTCAAATCAGTTGCTGAATTAAAAGAATTGTACGAAGGCGAGGGTGTTACCCCTAATAAGGATATTGTGGCCTACTGCCGTATTGGTGAGCGCAGCAGCCATACCTGGTTTGTACTGACCTATTTACTGGGTTATGATAATGTCCGCAACTACGACGGTAGTTGGACAGAGTGGGGCAATGCAGTCGGCATGCCGATAGAACGACCGTAAGTTGACTATCAAGTTGCAGCGTTGCAAATTTAATTATTCAAGCACTTGCAACGCTGCAACTTTATTATCCCTCCGTTTTTAGCTCCGCTTTTGCCACGACGAAAAAATCCGACAGGCGTAAGTAAGCCTTTATCGAACAAAGTCATTCCTGTTCTTAAACCTGGGATGACATTTTATTTCCCCTCGCTATACCAACATACCTGTACTCTTGTTATTAATACTGTCCGCGGAGCTGTTGAAATGCTTCACCACTGAGCGGCTGCGGCCCATGACCGGAGTAAATCCACTCTGGTTGGAGTTGCTGCAAGCGCTGGAGACTTTTCGCCAACTGCCGCCAGTCGACCGCAAAACGGCTCTGAGCGTGTGGCTCCCCGATCATCGAGATGAGATCGCCAACAAAGGCCAGCCGGTTCTCGACCAGCAGGGTGCTCGACCCGAGGGTGTGTCCAGGGGTATGGACGATTTGGGCATTGAGGCCGTAATCGTCGAGGCGGTCGCCGTGATCAAGCAGTAGATCGGCTTGAATAGGTGGAACCGGCATAAGCATTTCTAAGAGAGGTAAGCCCATTTTGGCAAAACGGGCTGAACCTTGAACAGAACCAAGCGCCGTTTCGGCTCTGGCTAAGGCATCAGCATCAATCCGGTTAATGGCAATCGGTGCGCCTGTGTGATACTTGAGCGCGGCCACACTGCCAATGTGATCATAGTGGGCGTGGGTTAAAAAGATGAGCTGCAGGTCATCACGGCCCAGTTTCTGCATTCGCTCTAATATTTTGCGTTCGCTGCGAGGCGGGCCGGCGTCAATCAATACCAGACCACGATCTGCCTCAATCAAAAACACATTGCTCATCCAGGTTTTTATGGTATGAACGTGAATTGACATGGTTGTACAATCCAGTGTGTATAACCAATTATCATGTATCTTTTCCCGTTGATCAGGGTGGGGTTTCAGTTTTAAGACTACTATGATCTGTTTCCGGTTGTTCGGATTTGATAACCGGTTGCTCGCTTGCTGACAATTCCGCTTTGACAGGTTCCTCGTAAAGCTTACGCATTGGTTCACGGGGTAGCTGCCCGGCCGGTAAAGGTGGCTTACTAAGTCGACCATAAAAATATAGATAAATATCGCGAATAATAGCCACTGCCGGTACGGCAATGATCAGCCAAATTAAACCGAACGGAGCCAGTAAAATAACCAGCATCATAACAATGGCCGGGTGAATGCTAACACTATCGCCAACTACGCGTGGAACCAGAAGATTACCCTCTATTTGTTGAATAACAAGAAACAACAAGGCGACTGCCAACGCGCTCTGCCAAGAATGGAACAGGCCGACGATAATCGCCGGAACTGAGCCGAGGATAGGACCGATAAAAGGAATCAACTCCATAAAGCCGGCAAAGACCGCTAATAACAGCTTGAACCGAAGCCCCTCTACGCCGGCCCACTCCAAAATATTGAGCCCGATAAATACAGCAAAGAAGATAACGGTGCCTAATATGAGCTGACCCCGAAAATAATTGCCGATAACACGGTTAATAATGGTAAGCGTAGTCCAGAAATCGGTGCGGATGCTAGCCGGCAGCATTTGGTTTAATGCCTTTTTGCCCGGTTCAATATCATTGAGAACAAAGAAGAGCCAGAACGGGATAACTACAAAACCCAGTAAAAAGGTAAAGGTGTTGACCACACTTAAAACAGCCGTAATGGCAAAATTAATCACTCCGCTGATATAGGCCATAACATTATTTCGAAGACCATTAAGTGCATTGGCGATACCTTCATCGACTGCATTTTGATAATCTTCCGGCAGTGAGTCGAGATAGGCATTGAGGCGTTGATAATATTGTTGAAGCTGGTCCGAGTTGGGTAGCAATTGAAGCAAGCTGCTCAATTGATTAATGAGCGGGGGAATTAAGAAAGCAATAACTAGAAACAATATGAGTAGGAAAATGAAGAGAACGATAAGGATGGCTGTCCAGCGCGGCATATACCCTTGGAGTCGATCAACAAGTGGGGCCATAATATAGGCCAGAATAATGCCTATCTGGAACGGAAGCAGCGTTGACCAGGAAACGTGAATAACCCAATAGAGTGTTGCCAGCCCGGCCACAATCAACAATAGGCGGGCCAGATCCGTCGGGTCGATACTGATTATACACATCCGAAGCCGTTTCCAGGCCAATTTGGACTGAATTTGGGCTTCTTCCAGTTTCTCCATTTCATCTACGGTGCCCGTTTTTACAGCAGGCTCGGTCGTTGAAGGCATATTGACTATCCTTAAACAGCTAAATTCTGCGGCATAGCCGTTTCTTTATAAATAGGACCAATAAAACCAAGGATGAAAGCTCATCCCATTTCATAGATTGTAAAAAGTTATGGCGCAGTCAATGTTCGTTTTAATATTGCTTTGATAATTAGGCTTTAGGGACAAACGTATATGGTAATAACCATTTAACCATACCACCAGCCGCCACGGTAGACAAAAACTAAAGCTGCATTTGTACAGTTACAAGATGGCGCTCGATGCTCCTGTGCTATGTGGTTTTGGAGGGGGATTGCTGTCATTTTACATCGAGAGTAGCTGGTGTATACTACTTTCGGCGAATTTTGGGAGGGATAAACCTTTGGGCTAGTGATATTCAGGTTTATGATATCACAGCGCGCTTGCGAGGAGAGATCTCTTTATTGATTCTATGGCTGGTGTAATGGGAAAGATTTATCGCTCGCGCTTGCTTAATAAGGCGACAACTCGAGTTAACTGCTTGCGTTGTGATAAAATTCAATTTAGTGAAGCGTTGCCGCCGAAGCTTTATAGATGTTTTTGTTGTGCTTTTTTGCTAATAAAAAATCCCGATGTTTCAGCAGCACGTTTTTGACCGTCTGTAATAGCGAGGTAGGGTTAAAGGGTTTCCCGATAAATGCGTCAATTTCGCTATCCATGTTGAGGCCAACTTGAAGCATCCGAAGTTGATCAACGCTGCTGGCCCGGGCCGAAACCACAATAACCGGAGTTTTGGATATTTGCGGATGACGGCGAACACGCCGTAGAAGTTCAATACCATCGATACGCGGCATCATGATGTCTAAGATGATAAGGTCCGGTTTTTCTCGGCGAGCCAGATCCAGTCCCTCTTCCGGTTTTGTTGTACGAATTATTCTAAATCCCGCCAGCTCGAGTGAGTGCCGAATCAGATTTAAAATATCTTGGTTATCATCAATAATTAAGATTTTTAATTCATCAGGCCAAAGATTTTTGACCGTTGATGGTTCGTTAGAGTAACTCATAATAACGCCCCTCTCATCTTTTCTACTGTGGCGTAGGCTTTTTTAAAGTTGCATTTTAAGGTGTTTTGACCCCTCTAGCTTCTGCTATGTGGTCAGGATAAGCTAAAGATTACGGCCAAGTGGGTAATAGTGTAAAAAAATTTAATTATTAGCATATAAAAACTTTAAAGGAATTTAGTTAATGTTACTTGGTGCTCATTTATCCGTCGCTGGCGGTGTTGATAAATCGTTTAAGCGCGCTGTTGATTTGCATTGTACGGCCTTTCAAATATTTACCAAATCTAATCGTCAATGGCAGGCGAAAGCCCTTAAGCCGGAAGAGATCGACCGTTATCATCAGCAGCAAGACGAGACCGGTATAAAGCCGGTTGTTTGCCATGCCAGCTATTTACTGAATTTAGGTACCCCTGATGATGCGTTATGGAACAAATCGATTGATGCCCTTGTAGTTGAACTAGAACGGTGCGAACTGTTGAAAATACCTTATCTGGTTATACATCCCGGTGCTCATGTAAAGAGTGGCGTCGAGGCCGGACTGGCGCGCGTTTCTGCGGGGCTTGACATTGTCCATGAGCGTTTGCCCGATGTTCAGGTGAAAGTTGCTTTAGAAAATACTGCCGGGCAAGGAACCACGCTTGGCTCTAACTTTGAAGAGCTTAGCCAAATTATTGAGGCCTGTCGCCAAAAAGAACGGCTGGCTGTTTGCTTTGATACCTGCCATGCCCTGGCCTCAGGCTACGAATTTCGCAGCCCGGAAACCTATCAGGCCATGGTTGACCAGTTTGAGCAGGCAGTTGGTCTCGACCGGCTGACCGTGGTTCACGTCAACGACTCAGAAAAAGATTTAGCCAGCCGCGTCGATCGCCATGCCCACATTGGCGAAGGCTGTATTGGGCTTGAGCCGTTCGGTTACTTTTTAAACGACGCTCGGTTTGAAGAGGTTCCCTTTTTGCTGGAAACGCCGGTTGATAAAGATCCGGATGATAATAAGCGGAATTTGGCGGCTCTGCGAAGTCTGATAACGACGTAAATTGGAAGGCAAAGGGACTCTATAAACACCAAAAAACGCCCTGCAACTATTTTCGAAGGGCGTTTTTCTTGAACTATATGATATGGCAACGCTTCACTTACTTGGTGAAGGTGCCTTTTACATGATTTGCGAGGTTTGCTTTTTTAACTGCTCGCTAGTAATTGGCTGGAGCATCACTGGCCGGAAAGGTTTCCAGCAGTTGCTCATCAACACTGTTTCGGTTTGCATAACCGTTCGAGCCGTTGCTATAGCTTTGCTCACGCGCCTCAGCTTCGCGGCGTTCAATTTCGAGCTGTTTCTCATCGGCAGATGTGAGAGAGCTGTAGCCAAACGCATCATAAAGAGGGCAATAGCCTTTTAGGCCGCGATACAGTAAATAAGCGCCGCTTGTTAAACCAAAGATTCCCCGCAGCGACAGCGGTTTACTTAATCCCCCCAGCAGTGATGAGCCACCGAAAACCAGCGAAGTAACCCGCTCATTATTATTCAGGTTGGCGTGATCATAATCGGTCATTTTTTCCCACTGCTCTCGAATTTGAGGTTGATTGAGCAGTACGGTCGTTAGTTGTCTAAACATTGAGGTTGTCCTTTCCTTTCGTCTGTTTCAGTTATTTCCATGATTGAAACGATACATTTACGATACTACATAATCACCCAAATCTCTATACCTATCTGAGCGATATCCATTAACCAGAGGGGTAGATTCAAATAGCCCGACTGGTATTAATAGTCCGATAGCTTGAAATTTTTATTGTTGATTTCATTTTTCCCGATCAACCTTCGTCGCGGTCACCTATCACAATGGCCTCTTGCTCCAATTTGATCTCCTCCAGCAGTATCCAATCGATTAACTCGGTCATGTCGGCCAGATGGGCGTGCTGGCGCAGACGAGATAAGTTGCGTGTGTCGTTGGCCGTAAGCGGCTGACCCCATTGGGCGTGGGCTTGAAGCGTGGCGATGTCCATCCGGTGCGGGGTAAATCGTGCGGAGACCGAACGACGCAGTTGCGCCAGAATGTTGAGACCGCCGT
>JAGRBZ010000430.1 GCA_020433805.1 Anaerolineae bacterium | reverse complement strand
TATATTGTTCCAATCCGATTGGCTCGCCCCTGGTCGGGGTCTAGGGCGTTAGGTTCGTAGCCGGATGTTTGGGGGCATCGGGGGCGAGGCAACGTCATTGAAATGTTTGGTTCCATACGGCAATAGCAGGGACGTTGCCGTCGCCCCTACACCATAACCCGCAGGGGCGTTGCGGT
Source organism: Anaerolineae bacterium (assembly GCA_020433805.1). GTDB lineage: Bacteria > Chloroflexota > Anaerolineae > 4572-78 > J111 > JAGRBY01. The sequence continues at coordinate 6,934 of JAGRBZ010000430.1, read as the reverse complement.
GGTTCGTACACCATAACCCGCAGGGGCGCAGGCAATCGGCCCGAATGGTGGTCGGGGAATATATTGTTCCAATCCGATTGGCTCGCCCCTGGTCGGGGTCTAGGGCGTTAGGTTCGTAGCCGGATGTTTGGGGGCAACGGGGGCGAGGCAACGTCATTGCGGTGTTTAGTTCCATTCGTTGTTGGCAGGGACGTTGCCGTCGCCCCTACCGGACGTGGTGTGGGGCTACTCCGGTAGATGGCTAATGAAGTAGAACATGATGACGCCCCAAATTAAAAAGCCGGCCAGGGCGGCAATCGCCGTGACGGCCGGATCTTGGATATAAAGCCACACAATCCAGGCGACCGCGCCGCCGATGGGGAAGATAGAGACGGTGGTGGGGATGGCCCGCATCAGGAACCAGTTGGTGGTGGAGATTTCGCCCAGGCTGGGCATATCGGCCACAAAGTAATAGACAATGCTGCCCCACAGACCAAAGACCGCAATAATGGCCCCGGCGGTTACGAGGGGAATGTTGAGAAACGTCCACAATGCCCAAATTAAAGCGATACCGCCGCCTAAAATGACCAGCGTAGTGGGTACAACGCGAACCAAAAACCAGGCCGTCATCGAGCCTTCGGAGACTTTGCCGCTGCCGAGGCAGGTTTTACACAACTTTTCTTCGACTTCAAATTTGCCGGTACCGATTTCACCCCACTGATCGCAGCGTTTGCAATCGGTGCCGTCGGACAGGGTCTTGGTGCCGTCGCACAGTGGACAGCGGGTCATCACTTCTATTTTTACTTTAACTTTGCCGGTGCCTCCGCACTGGCGACAAACGGGCATGGAATACTCCCAAGGTTCTTTAAAGGGTTAGGACTGCAAAATGAGAAAGGTCCTGGTATTGTTCAAATTGCCTATAGTGCGTATTGCGTAGTTCGCATCAATTTCATGCTCTATGTCTCGCCTGCCAAAAACCGATTTAAAAGTGTAGCATAAAATATAGTGCCGGTAAAGTCTCTGACCCCATTAAAACCCTGGCCCGTGCCGGGGTGGAACGGCCCGTGGGGCAAATGGGTTATCCGGTTCGGGCGTCCACTCCGGTGGTGGGTTAAAGGTATCGGAGGTTATGGTTGATGGTATGGTGGCGGTTATGGTCGCGGTCGCAGTGAGTGACGGCGTACCTGAAGCTATCGGCGTGTAGGTAGCTGGTGGCGTGGTAACCGGACTCTGGGGCGAGATATCTTCGGGCGGATTGTCGATCAAGATACGAATGCGGGCATCGGTAAAGCCGCCGATTTGGTCGGATACGACCAGGCGCAGGGTATAGGGGCCGTTGGCCACCTGGGTCGTATCGAACGTGCCCAACAGACCGCGCCGAACCAGTTGATGATTGGGGCCTTGAATAGTAATAAACGACTGTGGTTTTGTACCCTGGCCGAGTTCCAGCTCGTAGTAGGAAATTTTAGGCGCGACAATAGCCCCTTCGATGTCGATTGTGCCGCGCACGCTGACGTTGTCGATGGGGCGAGAAATGCTGGCCGAGAGATCGCGCGAAGGGCAGTACTGGGCCGGCGGCTGCTCGATACCGCGCGCCGCTGCCCAGGCACGGGCCTCAGGCGGAAAGATGCGATAAGGCCGCAGTTCGACATTGCCCCGGCAAAACTGATTGACCCGCAGGTTGGTGTTGAGATCGATTTCGATGTATTGATGAAAGTCGTGCTCCGGACCAAGAGGCGGCTGCTGGTTGTAGAAGATTTCGGTGCGCGTGGCCGGACACAACTCGCCGGGAAAAGTGCCGGAGTCGGCGCAAACCTCAAACTCGACAATCGAGTCGGGACGCGGAAAGTCGCGAACCGGCAGCGTTTGGTGGGCGGCTTCCATAAAGTTGTGCCAGATGTGACCGGCTCCGGTCAGGCCATCGACCTCATCCATGGCCGTATTATCGGCGTTGCCCACCCACACCCCGGTGACGATGTCGGGCGTATAGCCGATGGTCCAGCTATCGCGAAAGTCGTTGGTGGTGCCGGTTTTGGCAGCGGCCGGTCGCGAGAGCTGTAAAATCCGGTCGGGATCAAATTCGGTGGTGCGGGCCTGGGTATCGGCCAAAATGTCAGTGATGAGGTAGGCGTGGGCCTCGTTAAGCACCCGGCGCGATGGATGACGCAGCGGGCTGATCTCGCGGCCAAAGTTGTCGGTAATAGTGAGAATAGTGGTTGGGTGCAGCAGCATGCCCTGGTTGGCCATCGCCTGGTAGGCGTTGGTCATTTCCAGCAGCGATACTTCGCCGCTACCCAGCGTGAGCGGCAGGCCGTAATCCTCACGGTTCAGCGTGCTGATGCCCAGGCGGTAGGCTATCTCTTTGAGGCCGCTAATCTTCACCTCTTCGAGCGTTTTGATGACTGGGATGTTGTACGAGTTCGCCAGCGCCGTACGGACCGAGACCGGCCCGTGAAACTGGCCGTCGACGTTGCGGGGACGGTAGACGTTGCCATTTTCGTCGCCATACTCTACCGGTACATCCCACAGCAGCGTGCTGGGCGTCCAGTCTAAGCGTTCAAAGGCGGCCAGATACGTGAGTGGTTTTATGGTTGAGGCCGGTTGGCGCGGGCTGGTGATCATATTGACCTGCCCGTCGATGCTGACATCGAGGAAATTGCGGCTGCCAACCAGGGCCAGAATAGCGCCGGTAGAGGGGTCCATGGCCAATAGCGCACCGTTCGACACATTTCTGTCGGCCAGTTCGTCGATGCGCGTCTGCACGGCCTGCTCGGCGGCGGCTTGCATCGATTCGTCCAGCGTGGTGTAAACGCGCAGCCCGGCCTGGTAAATGTAGGCCGCCGGAACGTTCTGCTCCAGTTCCTCGCGCACGAGCGTTACAAAATGGGGCGCTTCCAAAGGGAAATCGAGATCACGGAAGGTAACCGGTGTGGCGGCAGCCTCGCGGGCCTGGGCCAGCGTGATATATCCGGCTTCGACCATCAGCCCCAAAACCACCTGCTGGCGACCTTTGGCACCGTCAGGATTGCGGTAAGGATCGTAAATGGCCGGCGATTGAGGCAGTCCGGCCAGCATCGCGGCTTCCGGCAGGGTTAAGTCGCGCGCCGATTTGCCGAAGTAGGTTTGCGATGCAGCCTCGATGCCGTATGAGTGGTTGCCGTAATAAATCTGGTTAAAGTAGACCTCGAGAATTTGACCTTTGCTATAGCGGCGGTTGATCTCCATCGCCAGGACCGCTTCCCGTAGTTTGCGCGAAAAAGAACGCTCGGTGCGTTCTTTGGGGTTCAGAAAAACATTGCGAGCCAACTGCTGGGTGATGGTACTGGCACCAGATACAATCTCGCGCTCCGAGAGATTATCGAACGTGGCCCGCATAATGGCGATAGGATCGACACCTACGTTCAGATAAAAGAAGCGATCTTCGGTGGCTAGGGTAGCGTTGATGATGTGGGGCGAAATCTTATCGAGGGTAACATTGGTGCGTCGCCCGCCGGTCGGGTCGATAATCTCCCACAGCAGGTTGCCGTCGCGATCGAGAATTTGCGTGGTCGCAAATTGCAGCGAGCGCGAGCGTAGCTCTTCGGCCGGCGGCAGTTGAATCGCCACCCAAACGTAGCCCGTACCGCCGATAATCACCAGGGTACTCATCATAATCAAAAAGAGAGAGGCCACATTGATCACGGCGATGAGAAAACGTCGTGATTGGATGACAGCCAGGGCGTGGTCTAAAAATGTGGCGGGCTGCTCTGTGAGCGGTGTTGGCGATTCCTGATAAGCATTGTTGAATCGCGCTCGGTATCCGTTGCGTTCTCGCTCAATCGAAGCAGGATAGGCGTCTGCCTTTTCGGCAGGCCTGGTCGATTTATGCGTTAGCGCGTGCGTATGGATCGAGTGACGGACGGTACGTTGTAACTTGTCCGGCCGAAATCGTGATTCCCGATACGAGCTTACCAGATCCTGCAAGCCATTGCTTTCGGAATCGGGCGTCTCTTCGGACGGAACCGGCGGCTGTTTGTCGCTCATAGGGCAGAGTGAATGCTATTGTGCTTCTAGCTCTTGGATATACGTATCAGCTTCCTTCTTCTGAAGCTCATCACCAAGAATTAAGACCTCATTAAAGTCGAGTTTAGCCAGAGCGCTTTCGCCGATGGTTTTGTAAACCAGGCCACGCCCCAAATAGGCTCCGGCATTGGCCGGATCGATGTTGATTACTTCCGTATAGTCGGCAATTGCCTGATCATAGGACTCTTTATCGGCAAAGGCGTTGGCCCGGTTGTAGTAGGGCCAACTGAGCGGGCTGTGCTCTAGCTCGATGGCTTTAGTATAGTCTGCGATTGCCAGGTCATATTCACCGATTTTGCGGTAGGTTAGGCCACGGCTGTTGTAAATGTAAGCTAGCGGATCGTACTCTAAGTCGATAGCCCGGGTGTAGTCGGCGATGGCCTCTTCGTTTTTGCCGGTGTAGAAATAGGTATTGGCCCGATTGTAGTAGGGTAAGCTAAGCGGATCGTAGTTTAACTCGATAGCTTTGGCAAAGTCTTCAATCGCCAGATCATATTCTTGCTCGATGTAATAGATATAGCCCCGGTTGTAATAAGCATCGGCAATAGGGTCGTACCCCATTTCGATGGCCTTACTGTAATCGGCCAGCGTACCATCAAGGTCGCGGCGGGTGTAGCGATCCTCGGCCCGGGCAAAGTAGGCTGCTGCATCCTCCAAAGGAACGTCCGTCGGCTCAGGCGTGACGGTTGGTACAACAAGGGTGGGGGTGGGGGTCGGCTCGACGGTGACGACTGGACCTGCAATCTGCACCACCGCCACCCGCTGAATAACCTGATCGCCGTAGGTGACGTTTAGCGTGATTTGATCGCTGCCGGGGTCGGCCGGAGCCTGGTAGGTAATGCAGCAGGTGTTCTGTCCGTCGACGATGATGCCTTTAGATGCGGACCATTGATATTGTATCGGAATGTTAGAGCCGACAATCTGCACGATGCCGACCTGGATGTCGGTCGTTTCTTCCACGGTCAATTGAGCGTTGCTGACAAAAAGCTCGCTAACGTTTTCATCAACGGAAAAGGGGGTAGCGGTAGGCGTGGGTTGCGCGGCAACATAGGAGTCGACATAGCTCTGGATACTATTACAGCCCAGTAAGGCCAGCCCCAAGATGAGTACAACCTGCCAAAAAGAACGTTTGGTTTGAACAGTCATGTCACTCCTCGCCTCCAAGGATTGAGCCAACATTTTGGGTCTGTTTAATTATAATAGATTTACGTCGTTATGACAACCTGTTTTTGAGTTCAATACGGCTTAATGATGAAGGCAATCGCTTTTCATGCAGTCCAAAGATCAGTATAATCATAAGTGGAGGTCAACACCACCGTGCTCGACACTGCAAACGACGAACTGAAACGCTGCCCCTTCTGCGACGAGGAAATTCGAATCAAGGCGGTTATCTGCAAACATTGCCATCAATGGATGCCCGGCTATTCGTACGAGTCGGCCATTCGAGATTTGGTCATTGAGAAACAAGTAACCCAAAGCGCCATCACCACCGTCTCCGAAGACAAGCAGACACGTGCCGGACAGCTTAAACTGGCCATGGGCTGGGCCACCAGCGATAAAAACTATCCCATGCGCAAGTTTGATCTTTCCGCCCAAGACCTCAAAGGTATTGATCTCAGTGGTGCCGATTTGCGCGAGGTGAATCTCAGCGAGTCGGATTTAAGCGGTGCCAACCTGAAAGGCTGCAACTTATCGAAAGCCAATCTTTTCCGCACCAACCTCCACGGAGCCAACTTACGCCAAACCAAAATGTCTGATGGTTACCTGCGAGAAGCCATTTTAGAGCAGGCCGATCTCAGCGGCAGCAGTTTACCTCGGGCTAATCTGCGGGGCGTCAATCTGATGAAGGCGGTGCTGTATCGGGTTGATCTGGACAGCGCCAACCTCAAAATGGCGAACTTGCGCGATGTCAATATGCGCGATTGCTACTTGAAAGATACCAATCTGGAAGGCACGAAAATGGAAGGGGCGCAGCTTAAAGGCGCGCTCTTGGTGCGCACGAACTTTACCGGCTCCGACATCACGGCCTTTCAGTATCGACGCGCACGCAGTATCGAAGATATGATTACACCCACCGGCACCATCTACAACGGCGAGCCTAGTTGATGAAAGAAGCGCACCCTAAAGCCGATACGCTGGTGATCGCCTGCGGAGCATTGGCTAAGGAGACAAAAGAAATTATCGACCGGCACGGCTGGTCGGTTGAACTAAAAGCGCTGCCCGCTATTTATCATATGACGCCCCTCAAAATTACTACCAATTTAGATGTGATGCTGGATGCGTTAGACGGACAGTATGCGCGGGTAATTGTGGTCTACGGCGAGTGTGGCGCCACGGGCATTGATGATGTGCTGGCCCGGCACGATGTGGTTCGCGTTAGCGGGCCGCACTGTTACGAGATGTACGCCGGAGCAGAACCGTTCGATCAGTTAATGGCCGAGGAGCCGGGCACGTTTTTCCTAACCGATTGGCTGCTGCGCGCCTACGAAAAAGCGGTTCTACGCGGGCTGGGTCTCGACAAACACCCCGAGTTAGCCCCGCTATACTTCGGCAATTATCGCCGCCTGGTTTATCTGAGCCAGGCTCCCACCGAAAAGTTAATCAATAAAGCTCAAACCATCGCCACCTCTATGGGTTGGACGTTTGAGCATCGTCATGTTGGTTACGGAGAATTAGAAACCCGACTTGTGAACCTCATAACGACACCCTAAAGGAGCTACGACAACACTATGACTTATGACGATTTCCACAACCTGTCGAGTGACCAAATGCTGGAACTGCTTGTCTCACTGTCTTTTGATTTGTGGGCCTCAATTCACGCCCCTGAGCGAGGCGTACCCGACTATGCGTTAGCGAAAGAGATTACCCACAAGATGACGTACGGTATCGCCAA
>JAGRBZ010000429.1 GCA_020433805.1 Anaerolineae bacterium | reverse complement strand
AACGACCCGCTTGGAGGGTGCTGAAAGAATGGCATACGACCGACTTTGGCGCGTATGTCTCTGGTTTCAAAGTAACGACCCGCTTGGAGGGTGCTGAAAGGTAAGCCTGGCCCGTCTGAGAATAAATAGAGGTCGTTATGGAACGAAAAACATTTCCCAATTTTGTAAAAGCCATCAATAACGAGCAGGGCATTGTTGAACACATCTTCGCTGTGATGGGAAATGTGGATGAAGGCCTTGACGTTATTCTGAACGGCGCATTTAAGAAGACCATTCAGGAGCGCGGCAAAAAGGTGCGCGTCCTTGACCAGCACAACACCGACTCAATCAACCGCGCTATCGGCAAGCCGCTTGAAATTCAGGAGATTGGCAAGGCGGATTTGCCGAAAGAACTTCTTGCCGAATATCCCGACGCCACCGGCGGGGTATGGGCCAAAACTCAATTCCTGCTTGATACACCCGAAGGTAAGGGCGCATTCATCCGGCTAAGAGACGGCGCAATCGATGAATGGTCTTTTGGCTACGACGCGGTCGATACCGACACCGGAACGCGAGAACTAAACGGCAAGACATTCAAAGTGCGCTTTATCAAGCAGCTTAAGCTTTACGAATACTCCCCCGTCCTATGGGGGATGAACCCGGCCACAACTACACTTGGGGCAAAAGAGAAAAAGGAAGACGCGCCGGGCTACGCTATGACCGAAAGTGTGGGTGCATCCTGCGTGACGTGTACCCACGCCATTGAAAACAACTGGTGTACGCTCTATGAATTCGAGTTTGACCCGGAGTACACCTGTGAAAGTTTTGAACCCCAAGCCGAAGAAACCTTAGAAGAAATTGCCGAAGGTGTTGAAGAGGCTTTGGAGGATGTAAAGAGCCAGGGCGATGAAATCATTACCCAGCTCGTAGAGGCCGGGGCTAATCCTGACGAAATCATAGCTATCTACACAAACGGCGAAGGACGCTACTATTTTAACTTTGGCGATTGGGCCGAAGACACGACGATAGAGGCCGTAAGACAAACCTTTGCCGATGATGAATGGGATAGTGAGGCCGAACACGCACCACCTGAAGATGGGGGCTGGGTGCAAATCTGGCCGGATGCGGAAAAGGCCAAGGCCGAAGAAGAAGAGCCGCAAGACGGAATGGTGGCCTTAGTTGTTCCTGCTGACGTGGCGGGCCTGCTTGCTTTGGATGTGGACGGCGCGTTACCGGCCGATCTACTACATATCACCTTGGCTTATATACCGGATGTGTCCGGCATCGATACAGACGCCCTTGATATTGAGTTGTCAGAACTTGCCTTAATGTGGGCCGCCGAGATGGAACCACTTACCGGAACGATAAACGGGCTGGGGCGCTTCTTCGGAGTAGAGAATAGATACGGCGACCCGGCAGACGCATTTCACGCCATACCGGATATAAGCCCACTCCCCAAGTTTCGGGGGCTGGTCTGCGAAGCGCTCGAAAACTTGGGTGTCGAATATTCCAAACAGCACGGCTTCGTGCCACATATAACTTTGGCCTATCTTCCACCCGATACCGACAACCCTATACAAAAACTCGATCCGGTACCGGTCACTTTTACGGAACTCGCCTTTGTTTATGGCGACCAAAAACAAACCTATCCATTAACCTTAGAAGAAGCTGAAACCGAAGGCAAAGCGGGGCGAACCTTTAGCCAGCGTAATGCCAAACGGATTGCGAAAGCGATGCTTGAATTGTCTCAAGCTTTGCAAGAAGCCGGTTTAGACGTAGAGGCGCTTTTAGCCTCCGTCGACGAATCGGAAAAATCATCGAACCAACAACAGCCGCGTGTTAAACACAAGGCCGGGCCGGTTAAGCCACCCACAGAAGACGAAGACAAAGCACTGTTGCAGATTATCGAGCTTGAAACGCACGAACTTGAAACGCTAACTATTTAGGAGGTAACAATGCCTACTGCAACGGCAGTGCAACCAACAACGTGGGAAGAATGCTTGGCCGAGAGCAAGAAGCTGTTCAACCAGGCCCGCGGCATTTTGACCAATAACGTCCCGACGGCGAACGGCCAAACCCGTCAGGCAACCGCCGAAGAAAAGAACCAGGTTGAAAGTCTTGTCGAGGATGCCAAGGCGCTCAAGATTAAAGCCGGGCAACTTAAAGAAATCTCACTGGGCGGGGCCGAAATCCAGGCCGCATTGGGTGAGATTGACCACTCAAAAACCGACGCCGACGACGTTGACCGGGGGGCGAACGAACGAAAGTCCAAAGGAAGCAAAGGAAACTTTGTCTCCTGGGGTGGATTCCTGCAAGCCGTTTACCGTTCGCAGGTAATGGGGCAAAAGGTAGATGACCGGCTTGTATACGTCAAGTATGACGACGGCTCATCCGGTATTCGAGGTGCAAAGGATTTACAGGAATCCGTAGGGGCTTCGGGCGGTTTCTTAATCCCGACCGAACAACAGACCGAACTCTTTTCGGTAATGGGCGAGGATTCCTTTATCCGCCAACGTGCGACCGTTATCCCGATGCGCCGGCGACAGATTGAAATTCCTGTCCTTGACCAGACCAGCACAACATCAGGTCAGCCGCATTGGTTCGGTGGTATGCAATTTTCATGGGCGGAAGAGGCCAGCCAGAAAGACCAGAGCGACCCGACTTTCCGACAAATCGCCTTGACGGCTCACAAGCTTGTTGGCTACACCCGCGCTAGCGATGAACTACTTGACGATTCTGCCATCAGCTTAGACGCCTTCCTTTCCGGCCCAATGGGCTTTAGCGGGGGCGCTGTTTGGATGGAGGAATACGCATTCCTGAACGGTTCCGGGGCCGGGCAACCGCTGGGTGTCATCAACGCCGGGGCGACAATTGCCGAACCACGCAATACGACCGGAACGGTAACGTTCGACGACTTGGCCGATATGATGGAAAACTTCTTGCCATCCGGCAAAGGCGTTTGGATGATTTCACAATCACTGATGAGTGACATCATTCAACTGAATGGACCGACAGGGAACCCCAGCTACGTATGGGCGGCCAATGCCCGTGATGGTATACCGGGGTCAATCCTGGGTATGCCGGTTATCTGGACTGAGAAGCTACCGCTACGTGGCACGACCGGCGATGTGATGCTGGTTGACTGGACTTACTACCTGATTGGTGACCGCCAATCTACCACGGTTGAGAGCACTAAGTTCGACCGCTGGCGCTATGACCAGACATCCTGGCGTATGATCCACCGCGCTGATGGGCAGCCGTGGCTATCGGCCCCTCTCACCTACCAAGATGGCACGACGCAAGTCTCACCTTTCGTGGCGCTATCAAGCACTGCAACCGGTAGCTAAACAGTAATCAATAGCAACTAGATTATAGGGGGTGCGATGCCCCCTATAAGGAGAAAGAACAATGTACACTGAACGATTTACCGAACAGGCGGAACTCTTAGGCACAATCTACGGCCTTGGCGTAGCTGCCAATACAGCCAGCGACACCGGCAATATGCTGCTTGGGAATTTCAACCGCGCTGTTATCATCATTCACCCGATGGACGTTAACGATGCCCTTGACGTTGATATTGAAGAGGCGACCACGACCGCATCAGGAACCCGAACACAGATGGATAGCGGCAATAAGGACATCACCGTCGCAACGGCTGACACCACACCCAGCGTAATCGAGATTAAGACGTCAGAGCTTGACGTCAACAACGGATACAAATACCTCAACGTGGAGGTAACGACCGCTGACACCGGCGGTGGTGGTAATGATTTCTTGGTCGAAGTTTGGGGCCTTGAGCCGCGTAACAAGCCGGTTAGCACCACCAGTTTGGACAGCGTAACCGACTAATGGGAACGTGGGTTCGTTTGCTTTCTATTCAATACATCCCAACCAGGGGGCGAAAAATGCAATACTTCCCCGGTGATTGGGTGGAGGTTGGGCGACAACAAGCTGAAACCTGGCTCGCAACCGGACAGGCAGAGAGGCCGGATATGCCGGATATGCAATACCTGTTAGGCGTTGGCGTTGTCGCATTAGGCCAACCCGAGAAAGCCCAAAAAATCCTCCCCGGCTTGGAAGTTGTAGAGGCAGACGAACCCGCGCTTTTGTTTGAGAAGACTTTAATTTGGAACCCGAAAGCTAAATTTCAGACCGATTTTATAGCTGATGGCTTTGGCCTGCTTGATACGTGGGAGGTTGCAATCCCGATTGTGAGCTACAAAAAGCTGGCCAGGGATATTGGTACGCAAGAAGAACGCGATGAAACCGAGCGGGTTATTCGTGACTTACGAGTGCCATTCTACTCGCCCGATGTTTTATTTTTGCGGGATTGTCGAAACAGTCAAGAGCTATTGCGCGTTTGGGATAAAGAGGGCGGCGATACCAGGCTGGCCCTGCTTAGGGCATTGTATCAGGTTAAGCCGTTGATTTTGGCCTTGCCGGTGCATTGGTTGGGGTAATGCGAGGCGTTATCTACGTAGCCTATGGAGAAAAAGCGCTGTCAGAAGCCCGGCTATCTATCAAGTCACTCAAGAAGCATAATCCTAGCCTGTCAGTTACCGTGATTGCAGACCAGGCTTTACCCGGCGTTAACTGGATTGAATTCGACAAGCCGGGGCCAGGGGCGCGGTGGGCCAAGCTGATGATAGATGTACTGTCGCCATACGAACAAACGCTATACCTAGATGCTGACACACGGATCCATGGCGATATAACAGCGGGCTTTGAGATATTGCGCGATTGGGACATTGCTATCGCGCCAAGCGCCCGGCAAGGCACTGACTGTTTGGGGCATCTACCAGGCGATGATAAGCAGCGCACTTTAGAGCAGATTAAAATGAAGCAGCCGCTTAACTTGCAAGCCGGGGTACTCTTCTTCAAAAAGTCCATTCAGGTGTCAAGACTGTTTGACCAATGGCGTGTCGAGTGGTCAATATCGAAAGACCAGGATCAGGGCGCTTTGCTCAGGGCGCTATGGAAAGCACCGGTTAAGGTGTGGTTATTAAGTGGCGAATGGAATGGAGGTCAATTAGTTGAACACCGATTTGGGGCAGCGAGATGAGAGTTAATATCGTCTGTCGTAACCCGGAATCAGATAGGATTATACCCCGGCTTGCTGTTGCATTAAGTCAGGCAACCGGCTGGTCTATTAACCCTACCCCTGTCCCGTTCGCTCAAATTAACTACTTCTGGTCATACCTTGAAGCTGTCGAGTTTCTTGATTTTAAAGAAACCTTAACCGCCGGCTGGTTCACCCACCATGACACCTACCAACGCGGCAAGGCTGAATTGTGGGCTAAGGCCGCTGAATACGTAGACCTGAGAACCCTAAGCGCCAGACCATATTATGATAACCTGGCTCAGTATGGTGATACAGCTTTAGTAATGCCCCCGCTCAATACGCAGAAATTCAAGCCGGACTATAAGCGGATTAAGCCTGACATCCCCGTTGTTGGTACGTCAGGCTGGGTCTATCCAGGCGGGCGCAAAGGTGAGCAGTTATTCAAGCGCCTGGCTAATTCCGCGCTGGGCAAAAAGCTACACCTAATAGCAAGCGGGCAAGGCTGGCCGGTTCCATGCAAGATGCGGAGCTATGCTGAGTTAGAACGCTTCTACCAGCAGCTTGATGTCTACGTTTGTACCAGCCTTGTCGAGGGCGTTGGTTATGGGCCGCTTGAAGCGTTGGCTTGCGGCGTGCCTGTTGTTGTGCCTCATAGCGTTGGGGTGTTTGATGATTTGCCGGACATGCCTGGTATATACCGCTACAAGGCTGGGGATTACGCCGGGATGGTCAATGCACTCCAACAGGCGCTAGATTGCCGGGTAGAGAAAGACGGAATAGTACAAACGATTATCGGGTTCACAATTGATGCCTGGGTCAATGATCACAAACGGGCATTTAGAGAACTACTTGACCCACACATCACAGCGGAGAGTTTACCGGCTCCGACACCCGCAATTTTCGGGGTGTATTATGTGGCTTTTGGTGGACCTTCACGCGAGATGGCACACCAGGCTGTTAGTTCATTCAAGGAGTGGATGCCGGATATTCCGGCGGCGCTGGTTTCAAGCGAACCTCTAGGGCCAGAGGATTTATGGATAGAGCAGCCTGACCAGGACATTGGGGGCCGAATAGCCAAAATCAACATTGATAATCTGGCTCCGAAACATTGGCAATATGTTTTATATTTAGATGCCGATACTGAGATAGTGGCTAATATATCGGTTCTGTTTCAATTTCTGGCTGATGGCTGGGAGCTTGTCATCTGTAAAAATCCGGGCAAGTATCACATTATGAGCCAGATGACCAGACCAGACAATCACGATGAGACAATGCGCACGTTTGAGGTTTGTGGCGAAAATGTCTTGCAGCTAAATGGCGGTGTCTTTGCCTATAGACGCAACGAACGCACCAAGCGATTTTTCGAGCTGTGGCTATCGGAGTGGAACCGCTACGGCAAGCGGGACCAGGCTGCATTACACCGGGCCTTGTGGCAACAGCCGCTTAAGGTGTATGTGTTGGGCAATGAGTGGAATACGGTAACGCGCTACGATGAACCTGAGATTACGGCCGGGATACTGCATTACCCGACAACGGCCCGGAGATGGGAAGGCCGAATAGATGGGCGGCTTGATAGTGCGGAAGCGTGGGCAGCGGTCAAGTGAGCCGTCGCGCATGGCTTTTTGCTCTTGTTATAGGGTCTGTCTTTTGGATTTTAGGGGCCATATTAGCGATTTTGATACACTTGTGTATTTGAGCAATGGATAACCAAAACTACTACAAACCTAAACCGGCTGTCCTTATCTCTACATCACGCTCCGGTAGCACCTTTTTACTTAACGCCCTGGACTCACATTACCAAATAGGATGTGAGCGTTCCGAACCGCTAAATCACAAAACGGGGCCGTGGCGAGATGTAGAGATCGATAGACACCAATTAATGAACGCCCTTTGGAGTAGGCCGGGCTACAGGGTGTCTATGTTCAAGCTTAGTTACCGACAAGCGGGATGGGTTGGGCTTAAGACGATAAAGAAGCGGCGGGCTTTAATCATCCATCTACACCGCGAAAACGTGGTGCGCGTGATAGCCAGTAGTATGATTAACACAATGGCTGTGGCTGGCAAGCTGAACCATCCGACCCATTC
>JAGRBZ010000042.1 GCA_020433805.1 Anaerolineae bacterium | reverse complement strand
TGGGCATCGGGCCGAACGACGTAACCCAGCAGCGCATCCTGGCGGGTAAAGTCCTGGGTATAATCGCCCTCGTGATGGATGGGTGGAGGCGCGGCAGCATTGGCCTCGGGCGGTGCGCTCGGATGGTTGAGCCGGTAGTAGAACATCTCGATCCCGTACAGCAGCAGCGCAGTAAAAGCTATGCCCACCAGCGCGTTGAGCAGTGTGCCAAAAGAACCGGAGAGTGCCAGCACCAGCCCGACCAGCACCAGCGCAACATCGGCTATCCAGATGATGGCCACGCTGCGCGGGCTGAGAACGCCATCGGAGGAAAAGAGGGCGGTTAGCGTCCATGCGTTGAGCAGCAGCCCGGCCAGAATAAGGGCCAGACCGAGCAGGCGTATATGGTTTTTCGATAGCGTTTTGAAAGGCATGACCGTGCTTTTGATCCACGGACGAGTAATCAGACCTGACAGGTTTTGGAGATGATGTTCGGAGTAAGTCAAGTTTCAATCGACCATACCCTTACGCCTAACTATGACGTGTAAAACCTGTCAGGTCTTTACGTTCAGGGATCCGATACCATTTTATCAAGCGGCTATTGTAGCACAAAGGGAAAAATTGGGCAGTTCAAGACGTGGGTAGCGCAACATTAAACCGTGGAGAGAGGGAAAGAACCCAGGTTTTTGCCTAAGTTGTAAGTATGTTGCCTAATTGAGCACCTATAGACGCCTTTACGGGTCTCATGTTCAAGAAAAACCTGGGTTCTAACGCTACCACGATTGTGTGCAGAGCTACCAAGACGTGGGAGACAGTGAACTTTTGAAGATAAATGGGGAACGATAATGCCGGAAGACAGCATCACTATAAGACTTGTTCCCCAATACGTGTGATGAGAAATAGGACGCTGATTGCCGCAGGTTTTTTATCAGCGTTAATCGGTGTCTTATAAAATGGGTTGAAGCGCGAAGGGTTTATTCCGGAACTTGCTGATGGACACCTTTGTAGTTTGATCAGATTCGGTGTTCAACAGATGAATCATTGAAACACTGATGAAGCTGAGTTCACTGAAGAGTACATAATTTTCAGTGAACTCATAAAATTCAGTGTATCAGTGGTTCAAGTACAGGGACAGGTTGGGTGATAAAGTCGGGTAACAAACGGGACCCATTGGTTATCCTACGCCGCGACCGGCTGCGTGCTACGCAACTGCTGAACTTTCTCTTGAATAACGGCTGCCGATGCGCGTTGAATGGCCAGGTCGTTTTTGTTGTCCGCTGCTTGTTCGATGGCCCATAAGCCGTTATGGCCGTGTAGGACGGTCAGGACGTTTAGGGTTGGTTCGGGCGTGGTGTGGTCGATGGCGGTGATGGCTTTGAATTCAAACGGCGAGCCGAGCGTAGATACCAATTCGGTTAACGTCTCCTTGTCGAGATTTGACAAGCTCAATACAGCGTGCGCTGCGTCTGCGCCGCCGGTGCGGGCTGCATTTTGGGCCTTATCAAACAGATCGCTGGGCAGGTGGAAGGGGGTAGCGCTGTCGGTATCGACATCACCTAAATCCAGGACGTTGGAGATGCCTTGTTCGTATGTGTCTTTGTCGCGCAACAGATTAAAGTGGTAAGTGGCTAACGGCGTGCCAAAGTAAACAACGTACACATCGGGTACCGTATGGAAATAATAGACGTGGCCGGGTTTGTCGCTGGGGTTTCTGACGATGATGACGGAGTGATCGGGGCTGACGCTGGGTACAACAACACCCAGAGCCATAGCCTGAACCTTTTCGCGGCCTTGCTCGTCGATAATCAGCAAGCCTCGGGCGATAAGGCCACGTTTGGCGACGTTTAAGGCCACCTCTTGATGGTCTTTTGGCAGTTCATCGAACTTCTCGCGGGAGAAACCGAACAATCGAGCATCGCCCAAACCTTCGAGAAGTATGATCAGTTCCTCGGGGGTAAAGTGAATGGAAACAGCGGATAGCGCTTCAGTATTCATAATAAGATTGTCCTCTCATTTCATTTGATAGTTAAAATACAGGCTTAAAAAAGCGATCGTATAGCCGATACCGGGCTGATTGTCGATACAAAGCCGCCGACTGCCGACACACCCTGAATGGCGAAATCGGGTACGTGGTCTTCAACAACGTCAGGGAGAACAGAGCGGATCGTTTTCTCCGTGGCGAACATCTCATCGGCCATTTTGTCAGACAGGAAATTGGCGGCGGCACCAACCGGTTTGCCAATATATTTCTCGATGTAGTCGGTATCGGAGACGCCGGTCAGGTGAGCAAGGTCATGGGCGGCGGTGATAATATTCACGCCGGGTATGGCGTAGAGCGCCAGCCGGGCTTCAACTTCGGCGGTTGCTTCGCCGGCTTCGCGGCTTAAGGCTTCTTCAAAGTTCATGCCCTTAGCCAATTGATCTTGTATTTCAAAATAGGCTCCGGCCCCGCCGGTTAAAACGCTTAAAACCCCGCCAATCTTGCCTATCTTCGATAATTCGCCAAATTGGAATTTACCAAGCTCGTTGACGATCCCACTTAAATTTCTTAATCGGCCGGCGTTGTCGAGCACAAAGTCGGGGATGGCATTAAGGTTGCCAAAGCCTTCTAATAATTTGTTGATAACTTTTTGCCCCAGGCTCGGTTGACTACCGCCGCCGATTGGAGCTGAGGCACCGCCCGGACCTGAACCATTAGCGCTTGAGGCTCCGTTGGCAGCCCCAGGACCAACTCCGTTACCAGCGCCGGCTTGGCCGCCGGTTGCGGCTGCGCCATCACCCTGGAACAGGTTCGCCGCCTCTTCTTCGGACTGGCGGACAATGTTGTTTATCTCCAGTGTGGTTTTACTCGCCAGTTCCAGAGCCGCACCCATACGGGTTATAGCCGGTAGTAGTTCGCCATTCATTTCCTTAAAGAATGCATCCGCACCGCGACCGATCCAGCCGCCGTTTTCAAGCTGTTCAAATTTGTTGCGAATGTTTTTCAAAAGTGCTTCTGTTGATTCGCCCTGCCCCGTAAATTGGCGGGCGATGTCTTCGAGTTGTTCGTAATCAGCTTGGATAATGTTATCCGCCATGGTGATGACCTCCGTTATGGTTCGGAATAAGAAGGCGTAGCTTGTGTTGGGTGGTAATTGGTAAATGGTAATTGGTAATTAGGACGTGAAATTACCTTGTGTTTCTCTACTAAAAATCAGCTCGTCGATCTTTATTCCGTTATGGTTTTGATTTAAGTAATTACAAGTATATATACCACGTTACTGCGCCAAAACTGCGCAAAAAGTGCGACAAAAAAGTCACCTGAGGGTGACAAATTGCTATTTTTGCGATATGGTTAACTATGGTTAATGCTTAGCCACCCACACAGGAGACCATCATGTCAATCGACTACCACCTTCACGAATACCGCTTAGCCAGCGGCTCTGACTATCGGGCCAGAGTGCAGTATCGCCAAACGATAGATTACGACGGAATGCTGGATCTGATGCAGGCCCAGCATCCAGACTTAAGTCCGGCTGAAGCCAGGGTTGTGTTTGATGTGTTTATCAAGACACTGCTGCCTTTATTGATGGACGGTAACCGAGTCGTTACGCCTTTTGGTACTTTTGGCATTACCCTTAAGGGCAATTTCAATGCGCTGACCGATAAATTTGATGCCCGTAAGCATCGCTTTGAGATTACGATTAAACCGGCACCTAAATTGCAAAAGGCGTTTGCCCGCCAGGCACACCCCCACAAAGTGGAAACGCCGAAGCGGGTACCTAAGCTGGACGAGTATATCCATGTAGCCGACCCTGCGGCCTACAATCAGTTGTCGCCCGGACATATGGCGCGGCTGTTAGGAAACAATCTTAAGTTTAACCCGGATGATCCGGAGCAGGGCATCTTTTTATTGGCCATGAAGAATGGCCGCCGGGACGCCGAGCAACTGCCCATTCGCATTGCGCAGATAGGCACGAACAAGAGTAAAGAATTACTCTTCCTCATCCCCGCCGATCTACCGCCAAACGTGTATCAACTGGAAGTTCGGGCCCGCTTCGGTAAACACCTCCGCATCGGTCAGTTGAGTAGACTTTTGATGGTAACGTAGTGGCGATACTCCCTCCCTTCTAACCCAGCAAAACGCCATTCTCGGTGAGAAGCGATTG
Organism: Anaerolineae bacterium; assembly: GCA_020433805.1. Taxonomy (GTDB): domain Bacteria; phylum Chloroflexota; class Anaerolineae; order 4572-78; family J111; genus JAGRBY01. The sequence continues at coordinate 29,448 of JAGRBZ010000042.1, read as the reverse complement.
GACTCTCGCCGAGAAATGCGCCGATTCTCGCCGAGAGTGAGACAAAAAGCTTAGGTGATAAAGTACGATCACCTAAGCTTTTTTGTTTTTTCTTCTTATTAGGTTTGGATTTGATGGTTGTGGGATTAATCGCGTTGGTCTGATTAATTGTGAAATACCCTATCGAGAAACTTACGCTTTATAGAGGATGGTTGTTTGGGGTAATCTTTGCGATAGGAAATTAGTCCAGGGTGAGCGTTTTCTAACTGTTTTGAAATGTTAGAAAGACAGGTTTCGTGGTATAATGGGGTAATTTTAGGTTTACTAAACTCTCGGTTTATTTAGCTTCTAACCAAATTCTGCAAAGGTGCAGCCTAAAGCAGCACGTGCTGCGCTTTTTGCACATTAAAAACAAAATAGCTTGAAGGAGCGATCAATGGATTTCAGCGATAGAATTCAAGAATTGGCGAATGAATTTACCAAACCTTTGTCAGCCAGGTAACCCACACCTTATGATCAATCACGATTTGTCTTCAAAAATAATCAATTTACCCAACGATTTAAGGAGATAACAATGACAGACAATCAGACTCCCGCAATTAATCCAGAGGAAGAGGAATTTACTATTTTGATTGAATGGCCTGGACAACATGGAAACATTCAAAAAGCTGCTCGTAGTGGCGATGCCCTTCAAGTAATGTACCAGAAATCCCAAAAAGCGGTCAACTTAGCTATGTGGACCATTCAAGCGATGGCTTATCGCATCTCAAAAACAATGAATGCGTTAGAAGAAAAAGTTCGTCCTGATGAAGCCGAAGTAGAATTTGGCATAAATCTAGATGCGGAAGCTGGAGCGATGTTAGCCAAGGCTAGCACTGGTGCCCAAATCAAAGTAAAACTCAAGTGGACTGTTGAAGAACCACAAAGAACAAAGATTTTGGTAAGCGAATAAAAAATGGTTTGTAGTCAGTGATTCTGAGTAGAGGTATTTAATAATGACCAATCTTCAAAAGGGCGTCGTCCGTATTCTCAACAATGGTCAAACTATCGGTACAGGATTCATTCTCACAGACACGGGGCTTATTGCTACTTGCGCCCATGTAATCGAAAGTGCAGGAGCAGGGCCGGGTATGCCGGTACAGTTAGCATTCCACTTTAATAATATAGAAACCACAGCCATTGTGGTACCAGAACACTGGCGTGAGTCATCCGCTGAAGATGTAGCCATTCTTCGTTTAGATGGTGCCTTACCCCAAGATGTTACCCCCTTATTGTTAGGATCCTCTACCAATGTAGACGGTCACGAGTTTGAAGCGTACGGTTTCCCAGAAATTGGTCAGTTTGGCGGCTTATGGGGATATGGTAAACTAGGTGGCTTAACGGTAATTGGCGAACAAACCGTGTTGCAACTGACCGATGCGACAGAAATAACAGGTGGGTTTAGTGGTGGCCCGGTTTGGGACAAAACTACAAAACGAATAGTAGGTATGATCACTGCTACAACCAACCCTGATGAGCGATGGCGTCTAACTGAAACAGCTTTCATTACCCCATCTGAAATCCTTCAGAGTATTTGTCCTGAACTATATATTTCTGATATATGTCCTTATCGTGGGTTGGCCGCCTTTACAGAGGCCGATGCTGAGTTTTTCTTCGGACGAGAATCTTTAGTAGCAAATTTTGTTACGCACCTCCGGCAAAACCCTCGTTTTCTGGCAGTAGTTGGACCTTCCGGCAGTGGTAAATCATCTGTAGTACAAGCAGGGTTAATACCCGCTCTCCATCAAGGTGCAATATCTGGTAGTTCCACTTGGTACATTATCAACTTTCGGCCCGGTAGTAACCCATATGCAGCACTAACTGATACTCATCTAGACATTTCAGATGATGATTTGAAATTAACTGTTCGCAATTTTTTAGAGAATCATTCAGAATACGAACGATTGGTTCTTTTTATCGATCAATTTGAGGAGTTGTTTGCCTTATCTCCAGAGTCGCTTCAATCCCAATTCATATCAGATTTGTTATCACTACTTAATAGTGATCTGCCGGTTACGATTATCTTTACGCTGCGGGCTGATTTTTACGGCCATATCTTACGTTATTCCAGCTTTAAGGAATGGTTTGAGCAAAGTCTGGTAAATATTTTTCCTATGCGTTCTGAAGAGTTATGCTCCGTCATTGCAAAACCGGCAGAGCAGGTTGGATTGGGCTTTGAGGCTGGGTTAGCTGAGTTGATTGCTCAGGATGCTGGTCAAATCGATCATCCCCTTCCCTTATTGGAGTCAGCATTGACTCGATTATGGGAGCAACGAAGAGATGGTCTTCTTCTTCGAGAGGCTTATTACCAAATTGGACAGGTAACTGGGGCAATCGGACAGTGGGCTGAGGATACATATAGTCAACTAACTGAACATGAACAGAAATTAACCCGTCGAATTTTTACTCGTCTTGTTCATTATGGGGATGATGATACCAGCGATACTCGCCGGGAGCGAATGATAATTGACTTAACGCATTCTTCAAATGAACAAGACGATATTCACTACTTAATTCAAAAACTGGCCAACGCCAGATTATTAGTGACAAACAGAAGTTCTGTTGGTGGCAAGGAGACCACTGAGATTATCCACGATGCCCTACTAAGAGAGTGGGGCAGACTAAAACATTGGTTGATAGAGCAGAGAGAGTTTTATCTGTGGCGACAGCGATTAGATGAACGGTTGCAAGAATGGGAGGCGCAAAAAGGCGAACTACTCCGTGATGCCTCCCTAACTGAGGCAGAACGTTGGTTGGCTGAAAGATCGGATGATCTAAATCAAGTAGAGTTGGCTTATATTCAAGAGAGTGTCAACTTGCGTACACAAGAAGCGGTCGCAAGGAAGCGTCTAGGCCAGCGAATTAGGTTAAGTTTAGTGGCCGTTGTGGGAATATTTATAGCAATGCTAGCACTATTTGGGTGGACACAACGCAACCAGGCTATTACGCAGAGTAATTTGGCCAGTACTGCTGTTGCGGCTGAAGCGACCTCCGATATGCGCCGCCAGGAAGCTGATTACGCCCGTGCTACAGCCGAAGCCGGTCGTATAGATGCTCTCTCCCGTCAACTTGCTGTACAAGCTATTAATTCAGTTGCAAGTAATTATGATTTGGCCTTACTACTTGCCCTTCAATCACTTGAGTTTAAGGAGACTGTCGAAGGTAGGGAGGCTTTACTTACTGTACTGGAGTCTAATCCAAATATTGTTTCGTATTTGAGTCCTTCTGGTATATTTCAATTTTCTCAAAGACCTCTGGCTTTCGACCCAGATGGAAGTATGTTTGCTACAGCTGTTTGTGTGAGAGGGGGGTCGAAAAAAGGAACTACTCCTCAGTGCTTACGAGGCGAAGTGCATTTGTGGGATACAAAAACAGGGCAACTTATCAGCAATATAGATAATCAAACAGGTATTCCAGCAAGCCCTACATTTAGCCTTGATGGTAAGAAATTGGCATTAATTAGGAACAACAATGCGAAAAAAAACACAATTGAACTATGGACTCTTGAAAACAGAAGGTTACTACGTACTTTTGATTATAATGCAATGGATATTATATTTACATCCGATGGAAAAACTCTAATTGCTGGAGGGTTCGATAAAAGAATTTTTCTTTGGAATGTATCAACCGGTCAACCGACCGGTCGGCCACTGGTCGGGCACAACGATTATGTAGTGCAGTTAGCCATAAGCCCAAACGGAAAAATTTTAGCTTCCGGTGATAATGATGGAGTGATTCTATTATGGAGTTTAGAGACTTTCCAGTTAATTGGTAGTCCACTGATTGGACACGACAAACTTATCTCAAGTCTCTCTTTTAGCCCAGATGGCTCACTGCTAGCTTCGGGATCGACGCCTAACGGAATTGTGACGAACTCTAAACATGGGAAATTTGTTCTATGGGATGTACAAAGTCGTCAGCCTGTTCTTGAACAGAGATTTGAGACACCTGGTTATGTGCGTACAACTTTTGGTTCTGCTGACAATATTTTGGTGACTGCACATGATAAATCAATCACGGTTTGGGATATGTCTAAACAAAAACCTCTACGAGATTTCTCAGTGGATACGGGATTCTTGAATTCTATAGTTCTTAGCCCAAGTGATAGGACATTAGCCTCTGCAAGTGTTGATGGAACAGTCTTATTACTTGATATAAAGGCAAAAAGCCGCCTCGGCCAACCATTGATTGGCCATTCTGAATGGGTGCGCAGTGTAAAATTCAGTCCTGTTGATCCCATATTGGCTTCAGGCAGCGCTGATAAATCTATTATCTTATGGGATATTACAAAGAGTTCTCCCATTGGAAATCTATTGCGAGGTCATGAAGGTCAAGTAAGGAGTTTAGCCTTCAGCCCTGATGGAAAAATATTAGCCTCCGGTGACGATGCAAAAAACATTATCCTGTGGAATGTTCAAGATGGAACATCAATCGGAGAGCCTATTGCCAAACATAACTCGCCAGTATCGAATCTGGTATTCAGTCCTGATGGTCAGACATTAGCTTCTATTGGTATGGATGGGACAATAGTCTTATGGGATGTTATAGCCGGAAAGGAAATCCAAAAGTTTGAATTTGAACACAAGCAAATTTATGACCCAAATCCTTGGACAGACAGTCATTTTCCGCTACTATCTTTTGATCAAGAACAAAACATGATATATTCCGCTATTCTAGCAGGTTTGCCTCCTCATATTATCGCTACCTCCTTAGATAATCGTCTGCAAAGCATTCATTTTACAAAAGTAGACGCGCAGTGGAGTTTAGGAATTGCGTTAAGCCAAGACAACTCATTGGTTGCTTCGGGTACATTTGACGGTAACATCTTTTTATGGGATCGTGAGTCCACTTTATTAAAGGGCCATATTCAGACAAGCACAAATGGTGGCGTCTTCCCAATTACGTTCAATCCAGATGATACAGTTATTGCTGGCTCAACAGATGCAACAATATTTGGTGAAGAAGATACGGGAGGCGTAATTAGATTTTGGGATGTTCGTACGCATCAACCATTGGGGCAACTCGTTGGACATTCTGGACAGGTAAAAGCTATTGATTTTAGCCCGGATGGCAAATCAATGGCTTCTGGTAGTACCAATGGTGAGGTAATGTTATGGGATGTCGACCTAGAGAGTTGGCGAAACCGGGCTTGTGAGATCGCCAACCGTAATCTAACAGTAGAAGAATGGAATCTGTTTATCGGTTCTGATATACCCTACCAAACTCCTTGTCAGTTATCAGCCCCAAATTTACCTCCCAATGTTCTAGTTTCAGACTCGGAAACAGGAGGTGTTGTAGTTACTGAAACCTTCCAAGATTTGGAACAGCCAAACGAGAACCAGAGTAATATAATCAATATATCTGAAACTGGCTCAGTAACAACGGTCAGAACGACTGTACCGTTTTCTTCAACCAAAGCTACATGGAATGCAGTTGTTGAGAAATTGCCAGAAGAATTAAATTCAATTAATCCCGCCTATATTCAGTGTCGTGAAAATTCTGATTCTGATAAACTTACTCCAGAATTCTTAGGTTTATGGGTTGTTGAGGTCGAACGAGAGGATGCCTGGATAAGAGGTGGTGTGAGTGAGATTATAGTGGAAACTGATGAGGGAAAAGAAATAGAACGATACGAAGCTGATCTCAAATTGGCGGCTAATCAAGTGGGTTGGATTTTTGCTGATCAAAACAGAAAGGGCTTGGTCCTAAAGAATAGCGAACAAATATCTACGACCTTAAAACTATCTGTGCAGGATGTTCAGTGGTCGCCGGTTACGGAACAGAGGGAAAAATATGATTATATTCTAGATGTGCAGAGTTACGATACGTATGGAAATTCTGATTACCCTCAACATTCTGTAGTTTTTCAGATAAAAAATGTAGGCAAAAGTACGATGAAAAACGCATATTTTTTAGGGATAGTACAAGATCAGTTTGGAAATGCTATTGACATTTTGTCTCAAGGGGCTGTGGATGAGGATAAACCAACGCTTTATGGAACTCAAGACATAGGTGTCGATTTGTCCGCTGATGATTCAGCTTTCTTTATCATTAAGTCGCACTCACTTTCTGGTCGATGTGTCGGCCCACTAGCCCCGGAAGGCAATATACTGCATTACTGGCTGAATTTTGAGACTGATGACGGACAAATAATGACAGAATATAATACCATACCTTTGTCGGATTTGGGAGAATAGAGGATTTTATAATAAATCCTACTTTAGCCGCATCTCACAAAGTACATCGATTTTTTGCTGTGCCAACCCAAAACGATGACCCCAATAGCCGGCATCGAACTGGATGATGGCAGCCACAAGCAGGCCAAGCGTGAACAGCGCGACACATTTGTCGATCAGGTGTTCGCGGCGGCGGGATTGCTGCTATTCTCCTTTACGTTCCAAGTGAAACATACGTATTGCTAGAAAGCCATATACAAGCTACAATCTTAATATGGGTTCTCGGCGTCGCACAGAATTTGAATGGGACACGAAGAAAGATCTCAGTAACCAAGAAAAGCATGGTGTATCCTTCATCATTGCCCAATATGCCTTTGCTGATCCCAACCGTGTTATTTTGGAAGATGTAACGCACAGTACCGCTGATGAAAAGCGGTACTTTTGTCTGGGGCAAGTCGGTGAGGGTATCTTAACTGTGCGGTTTACCTATCGAGAGCAGCATATTCGGATATTTGGAGCCGGTTACTGGCGCAAAGGAAAACGAATCTATGAAGAGCAAAATCAGTTATAGTGATGGGCCAATAGACGAAGTGAAAGTGGTGGCGGATTTCTTGCCGCCGCCGGAAGAGTTAGCCTTTCGGGAAGAAACGGTCAAAGTAACCATTGCTTTGAGCAAAACGAGCGTAGAATTTTTCAAACAAGAAGCGGCTAAGCATCAAGTCTCGTATCAGAAAATGATCCGCCGGTTATTGGATGAGTATACTTTACGCCATACGCGATGAGGGCTGATGGGCTTAAGAAGGTGTTTGGTCAGAAAGACAACCAAACATGAGCGACAAAAATATTGCGAACGTAAAATTAACGGCGGATGACTTACCGACAGGACAAACGGATTGGGATGCGGTCGATGCCCTAAATGATGGGGATGTAGAGCAAGCCGCGCTGGCAGATGCTGATGCACCGCCTACCTCAGTGGAAGCGCTGGCTCATTTTCAACCGGCGGTTGATGTTAAAGCCATTCGGGGAAAATTATCGCTAACCCAGGCACAGTTCTCTACATTTAACCGCAAACATTACACCGCTGTCCCCAATTTAATTACAATCCAACCCTATAGCAAACCATAGAGTGACCGTTTATGATACTGTAAACGGCTCTCAATGTTGGGGACTGTTCCGGCGCTTCAATAGCAATTTGATGACTCCGGTGGTTGGAATCGAACTGGATGACGGCAGCCATAAGCAGTTCAAGCGTAAGCAGCGAAATCGTTTTATGGCTGCGTGAATTATCCTCGCTGTCGGGAGATGCGCGGCAATTGACAATTGATAAGCGTTAAATCATAATGTTAATGAATGTGGCAGGTATTTGTAGAGGTGAAAAAACTATGGGAGCAATCCGGGTACAGCAAATTGTTCAAAAAAATGGCGAACTTGTAATAAAAGATTTACCTGTTATAGCAGGCCAAAAAGTTGAAGTATTGTTGTTACTTGATCCATCGACAGCTAAGTCCAAACGACCACGCCTGACGGCAAAAGATTTGCTTAATTCCGGGTTAGTCGGATTATGGGCCGATCGTGATGATATTACCGATAGTGCGGCCTATGCACGTCAACTTCGGGAGCAAGCTCAGCAGCGGCCGGACATCAATGGATTAGATGATGGTAATTCTTGATAGTGATATTATGATCGATATACTGCGCCGCTATCCTTCAGCAATTAACTGGCTTGAGGCGCTTGGTGAAGAAGAGATTGCTCTACCCGGTTTTGTAGTTATGGAATTACTGCAAGGCTGTCGTAGTAAGGTAGAGCAAGATAGAGTCGCGAAAAGTTACTGACTGCATTTGAAATCGTGTGGCCCTCGTCTGAAACGTGTGATGAAGCGCTAAATATTTTCTCTCAGTTTCATCTCAGCCATAATCTTGGGCTGCTTGCGCTGCTCATTGGCCAGACTGCTGTTGCTCTAGAATTGTCCCCCCACACATTTAACCGCAAACATTACACCGCTGTCCCCAATTTAATTACAATTCAACCCTACAGCAAACCATAGAGTGACCGTTTGATGATAGTGTAAACGGCTCTTCCGGCGCTTCAAAAGCACATCGATGACCCCGCTGGTCGGGATCGAACCGGATGACGGTAGCTACAAACAGGCGAAATGTAAGCAGCGCGACACGTTTGTCGATGCGGTGTTCGAGGCGGTAGGGCTGCCTCTGGTTCGAATACCAAATCAACGCGCTTATAGCCAGCTGGACCTCATGATGCTGCTGGAAACGCATCTCGCAGGAGCAGGTACGGGCAATGGAGTGGCATCGGTGAGGCAGGAGAGCGTTTCGACGCCTACGGGCGAAGCGCCGGTATGCCCTAAGTGTGGGGTAGCGATGGTGCGTAGAACAGCAAAGCGCGGCCATCGAACCGGGCAGGCGTTTTATGGCTGCGTGAATTATCCTTGCTGCCGGACAAGATAACAGTCACCCTAAGCTCGCAGCATTTGAATGAGACTGGCAACTACATAGCCATAGGTGATGATGCCGCCAGCAATGAGCAGCCCCAGATTGATACTAAGTCTAATCCAATTGGGGCGGGGTCTGGTGTCGGTCCAGGGCAGTGAGCCGAGTTTGTTGAGGCTGTCTTGCGCGTTTTCGGCCAAAGGGCTAACTTCGCTCAGTTGGTGGAGTTGGTACCAGGCTTCCTGCTGCGATTTTTGATCATCGGCATACTGCACTGCCCCGCGAAAGGCGTGAATAGCCTCGCGCCGTTTGCCTTTGCCCAGATAAGCTAACCCAAGGTTGACGTAAGCCGGGCCGAAACGTTGGTCGTTATTAATGGCCTGTCGGTAGCGGGCAATGGCATCATCAAACTTGTTATCCTCGTGGAACTCCGTACCGATCTTAAAATGGATGTCCGAAACATTGTTGCGCCGTTCATATAAATTGACGGGCTTAAAAGGGGTACTTGGATCGCGATGTATTGTGGGTGTCGGTTTAACCGCCGGCTTATCCTTTCTATGGCGAAAGTAAGCGATCAGGCTGGTTAAGAGGATGAATCCATCCAAGCCCGGCAGCGGAATTAAGCTGGTGAAGGTAATCCAAAAGCTGGCCGAGGCCATGTAAATGGTTAAGGCCATAGCCACTGCTTGCAGGTCGAGGCTTTCCGGCAGATCGGTACCGGCCGGCAGCAGAAATGCGAGTACCTCGTCAGTGCTTAAGCCACTGCCGTAAACAAGCGCAGCGGCTATGCTTAAGCTTAACATCAGGCAAAAGAGACTAAAGGTAAGGCTAACCAGCGGACCTGCTGCCGAGACAATGGTTAGCCCCAGATATTTTGGCTTAAGTCGTTTGGGATTAACTTCTATGGGCCGCGCCCAGCCGATGCCGATGAGCACAAAAGAAAACAACCCAATCCAGGAGAGATGGCGCATAGGGTTGAGCGTAATCTTGCCGCGTTCTACCTGACCATAATCGCCTAAATAATAAGCCGCAAAGGCGTGTCCCAACTCATGAATTACGGAGCCGATAAGGACGCCGGGAATAATAAGAAAATTTGTCCAGTGGAATGTAGGAAACAGTTCGCCCATCGTTACTCTGCCTCGGCCAACGTAAAGGGAACTTCGACCACCTGAAGAACGTCTTCCCGGTAGATCATCTCGGCGCGGGCCACGTACTGTTCGGCCATGTCCGGCTGGCGTAAATGGAGCGTTAAATGGACGAGCGGTTCCTGATGCTCAACAATAAATGTTGCGGCGGCTGTTTTCCCCCGGCTGTCAATAATAGCAAGCTCGATGTTGGGGTAAGGGGAAGGGGGGCTAACCGGCCCCGATGGGGACGAACCGGGCTTCGGCGCACCGGGAATATCAAGCAAGACATTCGCCGACCGGGTCGGCAAGTTTTCAACGGCTAGCTCCATCAATACCCGCCGTTTATCGGGAAAAACAATCGGGTTAAGTGAAGCTATCTTGGGCTGTTTTGTCGACACAAACCTTTCCTTGGTTGCCTAAGGGTAATCCTCAGATTATACTACTTGACAGAACAGTGGCAAAACATTTAACCGATATTATACCACAAATGTTCGATTTCCGAGATTGACCACGGCTGGCAAGTTAAGTACTATACCCTAAATTGCGTCCGGGATATTAAACCAGAGAAGTAAGGAGTAGAGAGCAAGGGCAATATGTGTTACTCCCTACTTCCTACGCCTAACAAGGGTTGTCCTATTTCTATTTTTACGGGAAGTTACTTGGTGAATGTGCGATGAGAAAAGTATGGCTGTTCGGTGGGATTATACTCCTGCTATCGATTATCACCTTTTTTATCTTTACATTGCTCTTTACGCAGTTTTTTGTGATTACGTCTAATACGCCGCCGCCGGCTACACCGACGCCCCAGCCTACTTTTACCTCCTCACCCACTGCCACGGTTTTGGTTATAGCCTCTGAACCGACGGCGACTTCGACGCCGCTTGATACGCCCGTGCCCACTGTCACAGCCACCTCCGTCGACCCCACGGCGACTGCAACATCCTTATCACCAACGGCTACACCCACCTCGGCTGCGCCTCAAGTAGTGGCCGATAGTACGGTCAATGTTCGTTCCGGGCCGGGATTGAACTATCCGGTGATCGGTGCGTTGCCGCCCAATACCGCTGTGCCTGCCGTAGGTCGTACCGCCGACCAAAGCTGGTGGCAGCTTCAACTGCCGGAAGGTCAAACCGGCTGGGTCGCAGCATCGGTGGTCGATGCCCGCAATACGGCGGGGCTACCGGTAGCCCAGGCTCCTGCTCCACCCGAACCTACGGCCACACCGCCTCCACCCGAACCGACCCGCAGTCCCTACCAGTTTGAACCAACCGGCTGGTACAGCGATCGAAATCTGGGCTTGACCCGTTTCTTGGGCAATATCACCGATGCCAATGGAACGCCGGTCAACGGCGTTCCGGTTCAGGCCGCGTGTGGCGGCTTTAGCGTGATCTCCAATCCGTCCGGTCCCGTAGGTGGCTGGAGTTCTAATGATGGTGCAGACGATCCGCCCGGTTTTTATGATATTACGATAGCGCGTTATCCGGTTGTATGTAAATGGACGCTGTCGGTGGTGTACACCGAAGATGGCGTGAACGTTCTCCAACGGCTGTCAGAGCCGGTAGAGATCGATGTCACAACCGAGGAGTCGATTGTGACGGCCAATTGGCGGAAGAATTGGTAGGTGGAGATTGGGGATTAGGAGATAGGGAGATAGGGGGATTAGAGATTGGTAATTAGAGACTGGAGATTAGATATCGGCTAGAAGTTCTTCGTTTGTTGGGTATTTGTTGAGGAGATCAAGCATATACAGCATAGCTTGTTGGGGTGGGAGATCGACCAGCTCGCGGCGCAGTTTGACGATACGTTGGTGCTCGTCTGGCGGATAGAGAACTTCCTCTTTGCGGGTGCTGCTGGCGGCAATGTTGAGCGCCGGGAAGATGTAACCCTCAGCCAGGTCACGAGACAGTACAATTTCACTGTTGCCGGTGCCTTTAAACTCCTCAAAGATAAATTGATCCATACGCGAGCCGGTATCGACTAACACCGTTCCCAAAATAGTCACCGAGCCGCCGTGCTCAATATTGCGGGCCAATCCAAAAAAGCGACGCGGTATTTGCAGCGCTTCGGCATCGACTCCGCCGGAGAGTGTTCGGCTGCGACCTCCACCACGTCCACCTCTCAGATTAAAAGCACGGACGAGCCGCGTCAGGCTGTCCATCAACACCACCACGTTACGACCGCACTCCAACTCGGTGCGAATGTGGGCCATCATCAACTCCGATAAATCAATATGCTCTTGAACCGGCTGGTCGCTGGAACTGGCAAAAACTTCCGCTCCGGCGATGCTGCGTCGAAAGTGGGTTACTTCCTCCGGTCGTTCGTCGATGAGAAGAATAATCAACCGGGTTTCCGGGTCATCGGCGGCAATAGCGCGGGCAATGCTGGCCAGCAGCATCGTCTTGCCTGCTTTGGGTGGGGCAACGATCAAACCTCGGGTTCCCTTGCCGATAGGTGCAAGTAGATCGATTAGCCGCGTGCTGGGTTCGCCCGTTATGGACAGGTTAAAGCGCTCGTTGGGGTCGATAGCAACCAGTCGCCTGAATAGCGTGCGCTGTTGATACTCTTTTGGCGTCAGCCCGCACACTGACTCAACAGTCGTTAAACTGAGACCTTGTTTTCCGTTTTTGATTTGACCGGTGACGGTAGCTCCCGCAGCTAAGCGGTGTTCTCGTACAAGTTTGGCTGATACGTGGATTGTGTCCTTTAAATCGTCCGGATTGTGAAGTGTTCCTGACCCTTTTTTTGAGAGGGCTAGAATACCACTATTTTTTGTTGTCATAGCATGGATACCTTATATAGCGTGGTTGACTTGGCTCGATAGATGGGGTCAACGGCAACATCGGCCTTGATGTTATGGCGTGCCGAAATGGGTTCCTATATTGTGACGCAAATTGGTTAATATTGCAAACGCTAGGGGTAATTTTGAAAGATAGTTGGGTAACTTATTAAAGTGTGTTTACTCAAGATTTATGGGCAGTTGCCAAAAATTAGTCGATTATATAGAGAGGTACAGGATAATATTTTTGGAGCAACTACATGTTTAAATCTTTAAAGACCAAATTAATCGCCGTCAATTTACTCCTTGTGCTATTCCCGACCTTCATCGTGATAGCAATGGCCCATTTCATGGTTATAGAAATGAAGGATACCATTCAAGAAGGGGTTAGAGAGAACGCCTGGCTTCAGGCTACAGCTATTGATAAATGGCTGTCTGAACGATCCCTCCAGATCTCTGAGTTTGCATTAGCTGTGGGGCAAGCAAATATGAACCCGGATGACACCCAGAAATTGGCCGAGGCATTTAAGGCTAACTGCGGCGAAAGTTGCAGTTCCTTTGTGGTTCTTGGGTTAAAGGGTGAGGTTATAGCCGATTTTAATAAAGAAACAGTAGGCACTATGAATCTGTCAGCGTCTGCCGATTATCAAAAGGCCATTGCTGGTAATGAGGTTATTACGGATATGCAATATGCCCAGGCATTTGACCAATGGTATATGTTATTTTTTGCCCCGGTTCGGTCTGACAGTGGCGATATTATGGGGGCCGTAATGATGCCGGTCTCTATAACCTATATTTCCGAATTGTTACAAAGTGTTAACACCAGTGGAACAAGCGATGCTTATTTAGTAAGCCAAGACGGCATGTTTGTTACCGAACCGCGCTTTTGGGCAGATGTCGCTCCCGATGATACAACGAGCTTCGCGGAAGTTGCAGTCGGCACGGAAGGTGCGCAGAATGTGGTCGCCGGCCAAACAGGCCATCACATCTACACCAATTATCAACAAAAAGAGGTGGTGGGAGCCTATATACCCCTAACTCTAAAAAATTGGGGATTGGTTCTAGAATATCAAACCTCGGAAGTATATAAAACCGTAAACACTATTCAAGTGGGTTCGTTAATCGTTCTTGGGGTGATTGTGGTTGTCGTAATGGTGATGAGTATTATAGCCGCAAACGGCATTGTCAATCCCATTAAAATAATGACTTCCGCTTTACAAAATATGTCGTGCGGAGATTTTAATCGTGATATGCCTGCTGAGGTTAAACAAGCGATTATTAGCCGTAATGATGAAATTGGGGCCATCGGCCAGGCATTGCAGGCCTCTGAACTTTATCTCGCCAGCATGGCCGAAGCAGCCGAGCAGCTTAGCCGGGGTAATCTAACCGTAGAAATTGTACCCAACAGTGAGAAGGATGAACTTGGCCACGCATTTGTAAAGATGATTACCGGTTTGCGCGAGTTGGTGGGACAAGTAACAACCAGTGCCCATAGTGTTGGTGCTGCTTCCGGACAATTGGCCGCAACAACCGATCAAGCCAGCCTGGCAACCAACCAGATTGCAACGACTATCCAGCAAATTGCCCACGGTACGGCGCAGCAAACCGATAGCGTTAATCAGGCTTCTACAATTGTTAATCAAGTTTCGCACGCCATCATTGGTGTATCCCAGGGCACTCAGGAACAGGCTGGGGCGGTAACCAAATCTTCTGATATTACCAACCAAATGGCGTTAGCTATACAAAAAGCAGCGACAAGTGCTCATGCAGGAGCACAGAGTGCGGCTACGGCCGCCAAAACTGCTCGCGATGGGTCGGTGACGATTAATGCCACCATTCAGGGGATGGATGCCATTAAAGACAAGGTTGGCCTATCGGTGCAAAAGGTTCAGGAGATGGGGGAACGCTCGACTCAGATTGGAGCAATTGTACAAACAATTGATGATATTGCTTCTCAGACAAATTTGTTGGCCCTCAACGCGGCTATTGAAGCAGCCCGCGCCGGAGAGCATGGCAAGGGTTTTGCCGTAGTAGCTGATGAAGTACGCAAACTGGCCGAAAAGTCGACAGCCGCTACCAAGGAGATAGCTGATCTCATTCAAGGTATCCAACAGACAGTAGCTGAGGCCGTGACTGCGATGGAGGCCGGGGCAACCGAGGTGGAATATGGCGCTAGTCGAACGCACGAAGCCGGCAAAGCCTTAAGCGCAATTCTTAACGCCATTGAGGCAGTTGGTCAACAGGTTGAAGAAATCTCAACGGCCGTGCAGCAAATGAGCGCTTCATCAAATGAGTTAGTGAGTGCTATGGATACCGTTTCGGAAGTAGTTGAGAAGAATACGGTGGCGACAAAAGACATGGCTGTTGGATCTGGCGAGGTGTCTCAAGCTATTGATAACATTGCTCGTGTCAGTGGCGAGAATAGCGCAGCCATAGAAGAAGTGAGTGCCGCAGCAGAAGAGATGAGTGCTCAAGTGACAGAAGTGTCGACTTCGGCGCAATCGTTGCAGGATATGGCTCATAAACTCCAAGGCTTGGTGTCCCAATTTACGTTGGTTGAGGAAAAGCATTTACCGTCTGGTCATACCGATAAAGCAATGAACGGCAATGTCTCTGATCAAAACACCGCTTTTGAAGTATCAGCCGTGGGACAGACATCTAATGGAACGAATGGCGCAGGAAGCAATGGTCATCATAAAGCGGGGTGGCATTAAAGGTGGTCCGCGCCTAATTGGGGTACACATCGTTTAGATCGTGAGTTGAGAAAGAACTCCTAATATTCATTTGAGACAGCCCTTACTAAGCCGGCTGTCTCTTTCTTTTAAACTGCCACAGCCACCATACGCCACCCAAAGCCGGAATGAGCCAGGCAGGTACTCCCATCCAACGTTACCACGTATTGAGCATATTCGATGAAGCGTTAAAGTCACTCGCCCGTTCACGCTTGGAGAGCCACCAAAATCCCCACCGATTCCACAGCGATTTCATCTCTATATTGACCGGGGCTTTAAAAACAGCCCCACCTAAGTCTACGTCCGGTTTGGCGTTCGGTAGGGGGACATACTCTCGGGCTATTCGGCCTACCCAAAACGAACCATTGCCCGGCCATCGGATTCTGTACTGAACCGATAAGAATGCGTTAGAATTGGGGTAGCTGGCATCGATGCCGACAGAGGTGTAGAACGAGTAACTCAGCAGCCACATCAGCGTAAAAGCTATAATGATGACAGACGATAGGTATTTGACAAGGGAATTCATAAACGGTTCTACTCTGCTTTAGAATCGCCAATTTGCTTCTCGCCACCTCATTTAGACCGAATAATTACCGGCACCGTTGCCCTTACAAGTGTGGCGCAATAGCTTCCATTGCCTCAGCCGAGGTTTGAACCGGAACAATCTCGAAATCGACCAGGTCTTGCCATTGCCTAATCCAAAGTTCGAAAAGCGTTTCGTCGTCTGTCTGCATCAGTTGAAAGCAGATGGTGAAGTCGTGATCGACCCAACTCAATACATACTCAAGACCCTCCGGCATCAATCGACCCCCATCTCTGTCCCGGCGGTAAACCTCAATGGCACCCGGCGTCTTGAATCGCTCAATCACCATATACAGCATCGTTTTCCTCCACGCTCCGGTTGAAAGCACTTTCTATGAGGATCGCACCATTACCGCCATTACATCGAGTACCCGACCTTCAGGGCTACTGGCTCTTTCAGCAACTTTGCGCATCCCCATTTTTTGGTAGAACCCAATTGCGTTGGGTTCCGCGACCAAGCGGAGCATTGTGCCATCTTGAGCTTCAACTAAGGCAACGGCATGCTTGAACAGCTTCTTTCCTATTCCCTGACCGATATAGCTTGGTTGTATCCATAAATCATCGAGTTCATAGACGGTATCGTCCAGTGTGTGTATTAGTGAATAGAAACCAACAACCTTCTCTTCGTGAGCCGCGACATAGACCATAGCCTTGCTGATATTTGCCGGTGTAAACGTTAAGCTCTCGCGCCATAAATCAATATCGGTTTCCGGATAGTTCCAGTAGCGTTTTGATGCCAAAGCTATGGTGGTTAGCATTTCTGCTTCCGAAGGTTCAGCCTTGCGAATATAGATTGTGCTCATGGCGTTCTCCCTTTTTGTACGGAAGAGAGTCTACCTAGTGAGGCTTTATCCGTCAATCAAATACCGGCTTTGCACCATGCCGTTAGCGTATGATTGTGTCTCGACGTGGCGCAGTTTGATGTCGTGGGGCAGGGGACCAAACAACGGAATACCATCGCCGATTAAAACCGGAATGCGGGTGATAATCAACTGCTGAAGCAATCCTTCGTTCAGAAAGCGTTGAATCGTCACGCCGCCGTCAACGTAGAGATGTTGCGCGCCGCGTTCGGCTAGCTGCTCGACAATTTCGCGGGGCGTGCCCGACATCCACTCTACCGTGTCGGCAATGCGTTCCGGTATCTCGACAGGGCGGCTGCTCAACACAACGATGCGTTTCTCGCCGTAATGCCACTCGCCCCCGAAACCCAAGACGATGTCGAACGTATTGCGCCCCATCACCAAATAATCGACCGAATCCATAAAGGCGTGATAGCCATAGTCCTCGCCGCTGTTGTCTTCGCTCTCAACGCCAGGTAGCCAATCAAGCCCCCCGTTGGCGCGGGCGATAAAACCATCCAAGCTGGTTGCAATATAAACGGATGCTTTCATTGAAACGTCACCTTTCTACGTACTGTACGCACGTATGTAATTTCGTTGATACCTTGATGTCGAACCCAAGGGGTAGGAAGTAGGGATTAGGGGAATAAAATGCGCTGCTCCTCATTTTTTTGGAGAATAATTTTGGCACTACTTTATGCAGTATCGAGCCGTTTTGTGACAGAATCGTAGCTGTAGCTAAAAAAGGCCGCATTTTTCAGGACAATTAGCCGACAGCCGTCGGTAAGGTAATATAAAATGTAGTTCCCCGGTTCGGTTGGCTTTCAGCCCAAATGTGACCACCATGTAGGTTAACGAGCTGCTTGGCGATAGCCAACCCTAACCCACTGCCTCCGGTCTTGCGATTGCGCGAGTGATCGGCGCGGTAGAAGCGGTCGAAGATGTGGGGCAGATCTTCCGCCGCGATGCCGAGGCCGGTATCGGACAGCGTGATGAGGATAGTGTGCGGCTGCCCTTGGGCTTTAATGGTAAGGTTGCCTGCCGATGAGGTGTAGCGAATAGCGTTGCCGATTAGGTTATTCAACACCTGGGTTAAGCGTCTCGTATCGGCTTGAAGGGGCGGCAGATGCGGATCGATGTCGAGGGCGACGGTAATCTGCTGCTTGTCGAGCTGCTTTCGCCAACTTTCGATCACGGTGGGTAGAAAGTCGCCCAGTTCAACCGTTTCCTTTTCGAGCTGAAGACCACCGGCATCGACCAGCGAAATCAGGCGTAAATCTTCAATAAGTTGCTCCAACTTTTTGAGTTCGCCGTGCAGTGATCGAGCGGCCTGCTCCGGTTCTTGCAGCCCATCCTCCAGTCCTTCCAGTTCAAGCTGCATAATACTGAGCGGGGTTCGCAGTTCGTGGGCGATGTCGGCCACCATCTGCTGTCGCAGTCGTCGCTGCTCAGCCAGGGCACCGACCATATGATTGAAGGTGGCCGTTAGCTCACCAATTTCATCATGGTTGCGAACGGGCGGCAGCTCCGGTGATTGCCCGGCGGCCAGTTGTCGAGCCGCCTGGTTGAGCGCCAGAAGGGGAGCGGTTAAGTTTTTTGCCAGAAAGAAGCTGGTTACCAGGGCCAATATGCCGGCCAGCAGCCCGGCCCCGAGCAAAGTACGCCGCAACGCAACGGTCGCCAGCGGCGTTAAATCACTGCCGAAGTTGGGTACAAAAATAAGGTGCCCGATAGTTTCGCCCTGGGCATCAATAGGTACGGCCAAAATAGTTAAATCTTCCGGCAGCGATTGGCCGGGTTCGAGTTCCTGGTGGCTGTCAGCCACAACGCGATAATCATTATCGGTGATGATGAGTTGATTAGGCGTCGTCAGTCTTTCGACCGGCAGATCAAACTGACGTGGGTAAGCAGCCGGGTTAACATCGGTGACCAGGTGGGACGGCAGGGGCTGGTTAGTGGTATGGATAAGCGGGATAACGGTATCCCAGGATTGGCTGTGGCTGTAGTAATCAGCAAAAAGCGGCGCGAGTTGAAAGGCTTGACGACGGCTGTTTAATACCAGTACGTCTTCTACCCGTGGCAGACCCAACAGCCCAACCACGATGGCGATGATGGTAATGGTGATAACGATAACGAGCAGATAGCTGGCAATGAGATGATCGCGCAATCGCCACGAGGAAATCCATTCACGCATAGCGATAGCCGACCCCAAACACGGTCAGGATACGCTGTGGATTGGTCGCGTCGGCTTCGATTTTGCGCCGCAAACCGCGGACGTAGACATCGACCGTCCGCTCCATACCGTCGTAATTGTGGCCTAAGGCTAATTCGATAAGCTGTGACCGGCTGAGGGTACGGCCTCGATGTTCGAGTAGGGCCACTAGCACGGCAAATTCGCTGGGTGTCAGATCAAGGGGTTGTCCAGCTAGCATCGCCTGGTGGGCATCGACCTCAACTACCAAATCACCATCTTTCAGAACTTGCTGTGCAGGTGCAGCCGTGCGGTCGATGCGGCGAAAGATGGCCTGCGCTCGGGCCACAAGTTCTCTGGGGCTAAACGGTTTGGTCAAATAATCATCGGCCCCAACCTCCAGGCCGATAAGGCGGTCGATCTCTTCAACGCGGGCGGTGAGCATGATGATCGGAACATTGGCGACGCTGGTTCGTGCATCACGTCGCAGGGTGCGGCACACCTCCAGGCCGTCTATACCGGGCAAATTGAGATCGAGCACAATCAAATCGGGCGGCTGCGTTTGGGCCATCTGCAGGCCAAGCTGCCCATCGCGTGCTAGTTGCACCGCAAATTTAGCCTGCTCAAAGTAGGTACAGACCCACTGGGCGATTTTCTCTTCGTCTTCAATAATGAGGATAGTTCTGTTCATGGTGGTTCGCTTTTAGCGGTCAGCATTATTAAGAAAAATAAAGTTGGAACTTCACTACCGGCTTTATAGCGCACTATTGAGTCACAATAAAAAGTTGATCGCTGATACCTGATAGCTGATTGCTTATTTATACTATAACTGAAATCGATAAATCCTCAATCGGAGATGCCAAAATGGGTGCATTTCAGTTACACTGCCGTGAAGTTAAGCCCCCCGGCCCTCCAAAGGGGGGAGAAAGACGTCAAATTTCCCCGTTGAGGGGCTAGGGGGCTAGTGTCAGTCACTAACTTAACGGCAGTGGCGTTTCAGTTATGGGGCGAGAAGAAACACTGAATTTATGATGGGAACGAGGCCACTGAACCGCTTCAGGCAGTGTTCTCATTAATCCTATGTCAAGAAAGCCCTATCGGTGAAAGGCAGAATTCAGTGAAATCATTATTTTCAGTGTTTCAGTGTTTCAGTGTTTCAATGGACGCGATTGCCCCAAAACGGTCTTTTCATTCACCATTAATTATTAATTGTTCACAATTCACAATTATCTTACACACTTAGTCAGCGTATCATCTCGTCCTTACCTACCCGACGCAGCCTCGACAGCCTGCTTCAATCGCGGCATATCATCGAGATCCAGCGACTCTAAATCAATCGAGCAGGGGCCGGTGCTGTAGATGAGTTTGGCAACATTCTTCTCAAGCGTTGCCATCACCTTATCCGCCTGCTCTTGATCGATGTAGCCTTTGTCGACGGCGATAGCGATCTTCTCTTCCGCCGTGGTCAGCAGTACAGCGACCACATCATCGACGCTTGCGCCTTGCGCTTCGGTGACTTCGCCCAGCGATTGACCGCTGTACAGCGCTGATGCCAGCGACTCACCATCCATGTTGAGGACTGTTGCAATATCATCGCGCCAGATACCCCAGCGCTTGCCACCAGCCATACCATTCCCCCAGTATGGACCGCCCCCATTTTCTATTAACTGATTGGCCGTAAATGGCAGTGCGGTTTTGAGCTTGGCCGCTTGTTCTTCGGTGATTAAGCCCTTTTCTACGATTTGATCAATTTTTGCACTTTGGATTGCGATCAATTCACGCTGTAGCTGGATGACCTGAGCCTGATTGCCGGCTAACTCTTTCAACACGGCACCTTGATGCAGCCCATCGACCACTTCCGTGCTGCTTATACCGTATACATCTGCCGCCGTCGCATTGATGTCGGCGTTCCAATCTTTTTCACAGCGATTAGCCAGAAACGCAGCGATCTTGTCGGATAGTTGATCGGGGCGCGGTGGGCCGGCCAGGGCGGTAGCGGCCAATGTAGAGGCAACGAACCCTAATAGCATCATAACGGCAAGAAGTGAGAAAGCGATTTTTTTCATGATTGTCTCCTTTTGGGTAAGTAAACGCAAGTTGTCACCTTGTGCGAAAAAGACCTTTAGGGTTTCCGAAATGCGTTATCCCGACCAGAAGTCGGATATTTAGCACCATTTCTAGACAAAATCACGGTCGGAACCCTAAAGGTCTGGAAGGGTCACAACTTGGGTTAAGTAACTGTATCCAGGTGTTGGATCGGATATGAATTTGTTTAACTTATAACCGAGTATAGAGGGAAGTTGTTAAGAAGTTGCGAGGATTTTTTGAGCTTTCGAGGAAATTTCCGATTACCTTCTGTCCAATCGGTAATCATGTGGCGATGTCGTGATAATTAGAAAGCGTTACGACTGAGCACGCCGCGCAATTTCTAACCCTGCGGCGACCTGGCGCATGCTGTCTATACGCCGCTCACGATCTTTAACCATCATTTGATTGATAAGTTCCACCAACGCCGGTGGTGCATCGGGCCGCAGTTGAGATAGGTCGGGTAACGGGTTACTCAGAATAGCGTTGAGAATAGCCACCGGATTTTCGGCAGTAAACGGCGGCTGACCGGCCACCATCTCGAACAGCATGGCCCCAAACGACCAAACGTCGCTGCGGGCATCGAGCAGTTCACCCCGCCAGGCTTCGGGGCTCATATAAATGGTGGTGCCTAAAATCTGGCCCTCTTTGGTTAAACGGCTGTTCGGTTGCGCCAGATAGGCTACCCCAAAATCGGTTAAACGGGGCGTGCCATCGTCGGCCAGCAGCACATTCCCCGGCTTTATATCACGATGAATGACGCCCAAATGATGCACGCGAGCCAGAGCGTCGGCCAGCTCCAGACCAATGGTAAACACCTGCTCTAATGGCAACGGGGACTCGTTATCGAGCAGGTCTCGCAATGTGCCGCCGGAAACATACTCCATAACAAGTATCGGTGGAGTTTCATGTTCCTGAATAGCCACGATTTTGACAATATTGGGGTGGTTGAGCTGGCTTAGGGTTTGACCCTCGCGGATGAATCGCTGCACGACTTCAGGGTTGTGAGAAATCAACTCAGCCTTAAGTCGCTTTATCGCAACCGGCCGACCGGTTTGCACATCGTGGCCCAGGTAGACCTCGCCCATTCCTCCGGTGGCAATCAACTTTTGTTGGCGAAAGCGTTGTATAAGCTGATCGCCAGCATTGGTCTCATTTACTTCGCCATTACTATTGTTTGCTAATATCTGAGCGATAAGTTCTTGAATGGTTGTATTGTGGCTTCGCGTCTGAGCAACCTTAATCAACTCGGCTGGTATCGTGCGCTCTAAATCGGCCAGAAGACGAACCGCTCTATCGCGAGTATCTTGCCAGGTGCCGATATGGTTAATAATGTGATGCAAAATAACAAAAGCTTGAATGTGCTTTTTGTCCGTTGTAGCCGCATCGTCCGACGTCATCGGCTCGATGATTAAAAGCGTCGCATAATTTATCAAGGCTTCCGATATATCCTGTATTCTGGATGCTCGCAAGGTTTGGCTCATCGCGTCAAAAAGAAGTTTTCTCGCGCGGCGAAAATCTTTTTGGGATGTGGCAACCATGCCTAAGCAGCTTAGGGCCAGAAAAGACCCGACACCGTAATTGAGGGCATTGGATAAGGTTTGCGCTTCTTGAAGAAACGGCTCGGCTTGTTGCTCATTCCCCATTCTTATTAAAACCATACCCATAATAATGAGGCGGTTGGCCAGCTCTACCCGATGCCCCGTTTCTCGACATGTGGCCAGGCTCTCTTCAGCAAATGCTCTGGCTTGCTCAAGCTGCTGGCCCCCATAGCTCAAATTTACCAACGCCAGCCCGCCCAGCGCGTTGGCCACACCAACGAGATCACCAATAGCTCTAAAACCCTTCAAACTTTCAGAAAAGAGCCGTTCTGATTCGGCATAATCGCCGCGCTGCCAGGCGTTGAGGGCTAATTTGTCCAGACAAGACGCAATCTCAGCCGGGTGATTAACAGCGCGGTAATGGATCAAACTTTCTTGATAATATTCCTTTGCTTTGGCAAAGTTACTGCCTTCTTCGCCGATCAGCCAGCCCAGTCCTTTAAGAGAGTGCGCGATGGTTAACGGATCGTTGATTTCGCGACCATAGACCAGACCTTCCTCAAAGTGTTGAAAGGCCGTATCGTAGTCTGACATCGTTCTGCCGATTTCGCCTAAAAAATTGAGCGAGAAGGCTAACTCTTTTTTGTTTTCACGGGCGCGAGCCAGAGTAACGCACTGCTGAATTTGCTCATCGGCCTGTTCAGCCGAACCAAGCGCATAGAGAAACACCCCGTGCCGGGCAGTTAGTTTTAGCCACATATCTTCAGTGTTGTTCTGGTTAGCGAGGCGCTCTAAGGCCGCGCCAAACATACGTTGGCCCTCTTGAAATTCACTCCGAATCCAGTAGAACTGAAAGAGTGTTTCGAGAGCAAGTGCAATAGGCTCAAAATCTTCCTCATGGACAGCCCACAGCCATGCGGCTCGAATGTTTTCTAAATTATCCTCGATGATGTCGAGTATCTCTATTTGTGACGGTCCGATAATACGCGCTTTGTGTTGGTGCAGAAAATCGAGATAATAGCGGCTGTGGCGTTGCTGGGTCATTTTCACTTCGCCCGAGCTGTTCAATTTCTCTTGACCATACTGCCGCAGCAATTCATGAGTCTCATAGCGATCATCTTGGCTAAAGCCAAGAAGCGATTTATTGACCAGCCTGCGCAGCTCCGGCAATTTAGCATCGGTTACATGCTGCGCCGCCTGGCGGGTGAAGCTGCCGCGAAATACGGAGAGCTTCATAAAAATTTGCTGTTCTGAGGCCGACAGATGTTTCCACGACGAGTCAAAGACAGCCCGAACGCTGCGCTGGCGCACCGGAATATCGAGCATCTCCGTATCGAGAAAATCAAGGCTTTGGCTCAACTCAGACTCGATTTCTTTGACGGCCAGCATTTCCAGCCAACCGGCTGCCAGCACCAGCGCCAACGGCATGCCTTGGGTTAAGCGGCAGATGCGCTTGATCTCCGTCCGCTCATCGGCTTGAGGTTCAAAAGCCGGTCGCACCAGGCGCGCTTGCTGTAGAAATAGCTTGGCCGCATCAAATTCGAGCGTATCTTTTAAGGAGTTTGCACCAGGAATTTCCAGCCCCCCGATCGAATAGACTGCCTCGCCGCTCAGATTGAGCCGTTCGCGTGAGGTGACCAAAATCTTGACGTTGGGCGCTACATGCAAAATTTCTGAGACCAGAGCCACGCCGGACAGGATATGCTCAAAATTGTCCATTACCAGCAGCATGTGTTTGCGACGCAGATAATTAAGCAACTGTTGCTGCGGTGCTTCTTCGCCGTAAAACCGTAAGTCGATGCTTTCCGCCAGCGTGGAGATAAGAGCCTCGGCCGCATCGAGCGGAGCCAACGGCACAAAATATACGCCGTGGGGAAAGTGGCTTAGCGCTTGTGCCGCGGTTTCCAAAGCCAACCGGGTTTTACCAATCCCACCGGGGCCGGTCAGCGTCAGCAGCCGGCACTCCGGAGTATCGACCAGCAACTTTTGTACTTCGGCCAATTCCTTTTCTCGGCCAACAAATGGTGTCGAGGACGCCGGCAGGTTATGCGGCGGCGTGACGATGGTTAAATCTGGTGCCAACGCGGCATTGGCGGTCGCGGTCGCGGTCGATGAACCAGTACCAAGAAACGCATCGATGTGGGCCAGAAACTGGCCCCAGGCCGGCTCATGTTCCAAAAGAATGTGATTGTTACTTTGCAGCGGAACCAGCTTGGCATTGGGCATTAACTCCGCCGCCAACTTTCCTTCGGAGAGTGGTATTTCGATATCACCCATAGCGTGCAAAATTAATGTTGGCGTCTGCACCAGCGGTGCCAGAGGCCGGGCGTCGAGCATATTGAAACTGTTGGCCAGCCGCAGCGCATTTTCCGGCGACGTCGAAACGCGCTGGAGTTCATTGAACCAGCGCTGGTGCTCGACGGTTGCTTCCGGCATAAACATAGAGGTGAACACCTGGCGGAAGGCCGGATTTTCTTGGCCCCAGCCTACTCGAATCAACTGCAAAAACATCTGCACTTCTTCGATTTGCTGCGTCGTTAGCTCACGCTGGAGCCTACCGCGAAACAGCGCGCCGTAGAGGATTAAATGGCTGACCTTTTCAGGGTGGCGGATGGCATAAGCCATAGCAATCGGTGCGCCTTGAGAAATGCCCAGTAGAGGAAAGCGCTCCAACCCGGTTGCGTCAACTACCGCTTCCAAATCGCGCACCCAGGCGTCAAGGGAAAAGTCCTGCACGTTCCAATCGGACAGGCCGCAGCCTCGCTCATCATAGCGAATTAAAGTGTGATGGTTTGATAAACCTGTGAGCCAGTGTTGCCAGACCGGACTCTGCCAATCATATTCAAGATGGCTTAACCAGTTGGCGGCTTTGACCAACGGCGGACCGCTACCGACGGTGGCGTAAGCGATACGCACATTATCCGATGTCTGGCAGTAATGAATTTGCTGTTGTTGTTCCGTGGTGGAAGATGTCGGCACGATTGCCGATGGCGGCACAGCCTCTATGATTTCCTGCTTTTTAGATTCCTGCTTTTTAATGGAAGGGAACTTCTCTAAGGGCGAGGATGAACCGGAACGGCTGCTTTTTACATCAACGTTCTGTTGCTTTAAGTACGATCCCAACATGCGCTTAGCTTTGATGGCCTCATACAAGGTTGTTGTTTCATCTTCAGGGGGGAGGCCGAGTTCCTTCTCCAGCAGATCGACATATTCTTCGTACTGCCGCAGGGCTGCCGCCGGTTGCCCGGTTTGGTCATACAGTTGAATAAGCGCTCGCTGGGCCGGTTCGTGCAGGGGATCCAAGGCAACCCAGCGTCGTGCGTGGGGAGTCGCCACTTCGGGCTTGCCTTGTTGGGCCTGACCCTGCACTAATGTTTCCAGAGACTTGGCTAATGTTTGTCGTAAGGTTTCGGCCTGAAAGAACTGCCATTCGTCAAATTCGGGACAGTCACGCAAAGTGAAGCCGGCTAAAAAGTCGTCCGTATACACCGTTGTGGCCTCATTCAATCGCGCAAGGCATTCTGTGCAGGCGGTTTCGAGGGAATGGTTATGGCTCTTATTTTGGGCCAGAAGCTGCTGGAACTGCGCCATATCCAACCAAAAGCCGTCTAGATGCTTTAATGCGACCGTATCGCGTTCAACGTCCAGCCAATCTCCATCCAGGCTGGTATTGAGCGTTGCCAGATCGCGACGCATGTAAGCACGCGCCCGACTTTGATCGTGATCCGGATAAAAGAGCGTAGCCAGGGCATCGCGGCTGTGGGGTTGGCCCGTGACGGCTAAATAAATGAGCATGGCCAGGGCTTTGCGACGTTTGATCTCAAACGGCTGTGCGTTAAGCATCACTTGGGGAGGGCCAAACACGTGAATTTTTAGATTCGCCACCCGTAAATCTCCTTTAGATGCGTTGGCTTTGGGCCAGCCTTTCGATAACTTCTCCGGCCGCAGCTTGCCAGTCATGGATTTGAGCCTCATCCTTGGAGGGAATGGGGATGACCATGCTGTTGAGCATGTGGCGTGCTTGCTCTTTGGTCTCGTAGGTGCCGGCATCATGATGATAGCTTAAGATCAGGAGTTTCGCGATCAAGTCGTGGTTATCGCTTTCAGCTAAGAATTTCGCGACACCGACAAATATATCCAGGGCAAATGGAGCCAACTTATGGGTAATTGCTAGTTGAAGCGCTTGCATCCAATAACGGGCTGCTTCTGTTTGCCGATTCCCACCCGTGGCGTTCGCAACGTGGCCCAAGTAACTCAATACCCAGGCGCTGTAAGGTTCGTGACCGATTTCGGCCCACAAATCGAGCGCTCGACGTAAATACCGCTCGGCCTGTTGATAATCACCCCGCCGGTAGGCCACATACCCCAAATCGCCCCAACAGCGAGCGGTGTAGTACCGGTTGTTGAGCGCCTGCGCGGCCCCCAGACATTGGTTTAGGGCTTGTTCGGCGGCAGCAACATCGCCGGAAGCCAGGTAAGCCATCCCCAGATCATCGCGCGTTGCTGCCGACTCCCATTGGCTGCCGATTTCATCGGTGATGGCGATACTTTGCTTGAGCGTTTGGATAGCTTGCTCCACTTTGCCCTCAGCCACTTCTAACTTCCCCAACTCGCGCAGGGCATACGCCAGACCAATGTGATCGTCGAACTCGCGGCTGAGCGTTGCTGCGGCATCCAGCAGCCGGGCGGTTTGAGCATAGTCGCCAAACCAGAATGTCAAAATCGCCAGATTGCGATTAACCAGCAGACAACTGCGGCGATCATGAATGGCCTGACACAGGCGTAAACTCTCCCGCAGAAGCGGTTCTGACTCGGCCAACAGACCTCGGGCCGTTAAACTGTTGCCCAGGATGAATAGATTTTTGGCCTGCCCCCAACGGTCGCCATTATTTTTGGTGAGGGCTAAACTTTCCTGAACAATCTGCTCGGCTTCCACATTCTTGCCTTGTAGAAATAAGGCCCAACCCAACCACATCAGGGCAAACGCCCTTTTTGCCACAAGGCTCTTTGGCGATTGTCCTGCCTCCAACAGCGAAAGCCCCTGCTCTAGCAGGTTCTGCCCGTCTTGTAGCTCACCGCGATGGGTGCGCAGCATGCCTTGCCCCACCAACAAAAAGCCTCGCACGCTATTGGTTTGAGTCTCTGCGGCAAAGGCTTCAGCGGCGCGATGGAAAGCCATTTCGCCTTCATCCAGTGCGCCTCGCATTTCGCTGTACAAACAAAGCGCTTCGGCGGCTTGGTCAAGGGCTGTTGCGTCTTTTTGTTCGATGGCTCTTTGCCAGGCGGCGCGGACATTATCAATATCCGCCGAAATCGCCTCCAGAGCTTCTTTCTGCCGGTCGCCTTTAAGCGCTTCGTTTTGCTGCTGGAGAAAATCGGCATAATAACCGTAATGCCGGTACAGCGTTTGCCGGACTTCATCCGGGTTCGCTTGCAACTGCTCGTGGGCAAACTGACGAACCAACTCATGCATTTCGTAACGCCCGTTGGGAGAGCGTCGTACCAAAGCCTTATCGACCAACGACAGCAGCAGAGGTAGCGTAGCCTCCGTCACCGCTTCGGCTGCTTCCCGCAGACAGCCGCCCCGAAAAACCGATATCCGGCTCAACACGGTCTGTTCTCCGGGCAGCAGCCGTGCCCATGTTTGCTCAAAGACAGCCCTCAAGCTGCGATGACGGTCAGGTACGTTATGCAGCGTCGTGGTTAAAAGGTCGATATTTTGCTCCAACTCTGCTGCAATCTCCTGACAGCTCATCAGGCGAACCCACGGCGCGGCCAGTTCCAACCCCAAAGGCATGCCGTCGACCAACGCGCAAATGCGCACCAGGGCCGGAATATCGGTGCTAGAAAAAATCATATTGGTTTTGGTACGGCGGGCGCGTTGCACAAACAATTGTATGGCGCTGTATTGCTCAAGTGCCGAACCACCGGCCTGTAGTGCGTCTTGAACATCCTCAGGAAAGGACATCCCCCAAATTTCGTGCACCCATTCTTCTTGAAGGTTTAGCCGTTCTCGCGATGTGACCAGCAGCTTTACTTGAGGAGCGGCGTGCAGAATATCGGCTAACACATCGGCACCATCGAGCACGTGTTCAAAGTTGTCGAGGAGCAACAGCATCTGTTTATCGTGCAGATAGGTGAGGAGCTGATTTTTTGGGGAAGCCGTATTCGTAAAGGTCAAGTTAAGGGCATCGGCCATCGCGGGAATAATGAACTCTGCATTACTGACAGGAGCCAGCGCTACAAAACAAACACCGTGGGCAAATAGATCTAGCAGTTGACGGCCAGACTCGATGACCAGGCGCGTTTTACCGATGCCGCCGGGGCCAACCAAAGTCAACATCCGGCAATTGGACTCCTCGGCCACCAGCCGCCGAATTTCAGCCAGTTCGGTTTGGCGGCCAATGAAATCGGTGGGCGGTATCGGCAGGTTGGAGAAGGGTGTCCGGCGTTTAGGAGGTTCAGGAATACTGCTTTTTGCATCAACCGTTTTTTCCTTTAAGTATGGCCCCAGCATACGCTTGGCCTTGATAGCCTCGTAGGTGGTCGTTGTTTCTTCCTCCGGCGGCAGGCCCAACTCCTTCTCCAACAGATCGACATACTCTTCATACTGACGCAGCGCCGCCGCCGGTTGACCGGCCTGATCGTAGAGATGTATAAGTGCTCTTTGAGCCGGTTCGTTCAGAGAATCCAATGCAACCCAGCGGCGGGCGTGGGGAATGGCCAGTTCCGGTTGATTGTGCCGGCTGTAGCCCTCGACCAACCGCTCCAAAGCCGCCGCCAACTCCTGGCGTAGACTCTCAGCCTGAAAAAATTGCCACTCATCAAACTCAGGACAATCGCGCAGGGTAAAGCCGGTCAGAAAATCACGATTGTAGAGATGAACGGCGGCCCGCAGGGCTTCGACACAATCAGCGCAGATAACGTCCGGCGGAT
>JAGRBZ010000428.1 GCA_020433805.1 Anaerolineae bacterium | reverse complement strand
CCGAACTTAATTATTTTCCATTCCACAGAAAAGCCTGAAGTACTCCGGCAATGAAAGCGCCTTGCAGTTGTTGAACCTGCGGGGTGAAGTGGACGTGGTCTTGGTAAATCTCCGCGCCGCCGAGGGATTGGCTGAAAGTATTGAGGTCAATCACAGCCACACCTTGGGCGGCCATAAGGGCATCGGCGATGGCGTTGTAGCTTTCAACATCGGCGTTGAAGCGTTGAAATTCGGCCATCCGGGCCTGGTGGATGGCATCGATAACCGGCGTTGTCCGCAGCCATAGGCAGCGCCGGCTTAGTATTTCGGCGTGGTCGATGATGCGGGTGACGTTCTGTTCGTACTCGGTTGGGCTAATTTGGCGGGGGCCGGTGTAGCGTTTGATGTCATGCAGTCCGCAGTTGATGAGCAGGATGTCCCAATGCAGCCCTTGCTCGATACAGGTGCCGAGGTAATCCAACACCATCGCCGAGTCGCCGCCGTTGGCTCCTTCGGGGTTGTCGAGGTCGCCGATGTTGCCGGTTTTGCGCGAGTAGTGCGCGTGTGGGGTGATGTATTGCTCCAAGTAAGGGCCGTAATGGATGGAAATGCTGTCGCCGACAACGTGGACTGTTTTCATTCGCCTGTCCTATGGATCTTACGCACCTGAGCGATATTTATGTCATTTCGTAGCCGAAGGCGGAGAAATCCCGACAGCGTTCGTTTGCCAACAACGTTCGGGGGGATTTCTCACTCCTTCGTCGTTCGAAATGACATGAGCTGCGTGAACCCTATTCTACTCGACAGTGGGTCTCGGCGGCAACCGGCTGATCGACGTTGGTTCTAAATTGGAAATCCCAGCAGTCGGGGCCGGCGGCAGAGGGTTGGTAGACCACGGCGTTGAGTTCGGCCCGGTCGGTTCTAAAGAGCAGGGTTCTGACATCGCCCTGAACGGTCAGGCTGACGATCTCGGTGGCGTTGCGGCCAAACTCGCCCAGGTCGCGCATTTGGCGGGGTTCGATCTGCAAGGCCCAATCGACCTCTTCGTGATAACAGCCGATGGTATAGGGTGGGTCGTGGGTGGTGTAGTAGACATACGAGCCGTCGGCCTGGCGCAGGCCGTTGCATTCGTCCAATGGTTCGGGTGGAAGGTTGTTGATGTGGTTGTACTTACCCTCGCCATAGTAATCATCGGCACCGGTACCGTAAAATATTTGGCCGCCGCCCAGAGTGTAGCCAATCGGTTGGTTAAGATCGTGATTATCTAACAAGCAGACCGGGGCGGTGTGGTAATGGTAATCCTCGCCCTGACCGGCGTGACCCCCGCAGTGATCCAACTCACCTTGTTGCACGGTATCAAACTTGGAGTCGTACACGTAACTATCATCGAGCGCGACATCGGGCCGTTTATCGAAATGGTAAATCGGCACGCCGTTGACCGCCATCGCAATCGGGCCGCGGGCGTGGGCGGCTGTGTGGCCGTCTTGCCAGCGCGGTTGGCGCGGAAGCTTCCAGGCGCGGTCGCCTGTATAACTGAAGGGAAGCGGTACGCGCAAAATCCAGGCGGTGATACCCCGCATCATCTCGTGCATCGGCTGGCCGGTTTCGGTTTCAACGTGCAGGTAGATGTCATCGCACGAAATATGGACGTAATCAGAATAGCGATCGAACACACCCTGTGGGTCGCACTCGGTTCCGCTGGCGGTTACCGGCGCAGCCGCACTATTGTCCGGGGCGACTTCGGGCACAGCAGCGCCTTGGTCCTGGCCGCGCTCATAGGTAACGTCGAGATGGGCTTCGGCCAGCGTTTTGTCGGCGATGGCCGCCAGCAGCGTATCGCGATCAACCGCCGCCGGGTTGGGTAAATCCGGCACCGCCGAAAGGGCGTAGACGGTGATGGTATACAGCTTTGCGCCGGGGCCGCGTGAGCAAGGTGGCGCGTATTGCAGATCACGATTGACGCTGTTGGTGCCAAAGGTGCCAAAGGTGGTCGATCCGGCCTCGATTGACAGGGTGGTGGGCGGGATGTTGTAGACGACCCAATACCAGTGGGTGTCGCCGGGGCCGGGGATGTGGTGCATCGCCAGGGCATAGCTCACCGTACCGGCGGGCGCTCCAAAAAATTGCCAGGCTAGCGGCGGCGACAGGTTCTGCCCGTCGCAGGTAAAGGTGGCCGGTAGTTGGCCGCCGTTGGCCATCACCGGACTGGTTAGGGTGAAGCCGCCGGAAGGGGCTGACGATGGTTCCACCACGGCTGTCTCCGACTCTGGGGCGATAGGTTCGCCGGCCGGCTCTTGAGGGGGTGGGTTTGGGTTATCTTGAGGCGGCGGGTTAGCGTTGTCTTGAGTCGGGGGATTATCCCCATCCTGGACTGGTGGTGGAGACGGTTGCTCCGGTTGGCTTGGCTGTTCGGCTGCCGACTGGGGTGGAGGATTGGCGTTATTTTGAGGAGGCGGGTTAGCTCCATTTTGCGGTGGGGGGCCGCCGGGTGGTGGTGGGGGCGGGAGTAAGCTACAGCCGGTTACAAAGAGAACAAGACAACAGACAATCAGACGATGGCTCATAAGGATGTCCTTAGCAAGTAAATAAGTAACAGGTCAGGTCAACATGGTTATTGTAACCGAACATGGGTTGAAAGAACAAGGTTTCGATTTTTGTTGGTGCGTTTTGAGAAACACTGAATTTATGAGGGAAATGAAACCACTGACCTCGGCCTGCGGGGTCACATCTCCCCATTAAAGTAGACTGGCAGGTTAGGTTAGTAACCGCTATGGTCGGAGCTGATCGGCTTGCAGAGTTAAAGCTTTCACCACACTGATCTGCTTATCCTGCGCCTCGATCATAGCATCGGTAAAGGCCGTTACTTCAGAAACGTTGGCACGGTTGGCCACGTTCAATAAGGCGTCGCGACGTTTATCGCTCAAATCGGGAATAGGATCGTTATCACCGTAGATGGGTTGGCTAGCGGCCAGCTCCATCTCTTCAACAAATCCGTTGAAGGCCGATGACAAGGCGTTATCATGGTGATCGACATATTCTTTAACCGCGTAGTCGAAGCCAACCCGGCCCGACTCGATGGAGGCGATAAGTGCGTCTATCGCTTCACGTAGGTGCGTGACCATCTGCTCTTGATTGCTGCTGTTCGGTACCGTCGTTGATACGCTCATTGTTCCCTTCTTTCATGATTTCAATTTTCTTCCATTTTATCCCTTAGACTACTTCCGGGTCAAGTAGAAATTAAAATGGCCTCTTTAGCTTTTAAGCTGACGGCTGATAGCTGACCGCGCCTACCTTACATATCGATTTGATCCCGCATACCCCCATAAACAATGTCTTTTATCTCATTTGTCGACAGAAAATCGTGGGGGAAGCCGAGTTCGATCCGGCTGACGTCATTGAGCTGGGCCATCTGCTCATCGGTTAAGGTGACGTTGAGACAGCCTAAATTGTCCTCAAGCTGTGAGACTTTCCGAGCGCCGATTAAGGGGATGAGCGAACCGGGCTGCTGTCGCACCCAGCTCAACGCCACGTGGGAAGGGTTGCAGCCGATTTCTGCGGCGATGTCAACCACCTTTTGGGCGATGGTTAAGTTGTGGGGGCTGATGGCTCCCCACTGGGCGGCGCGCCCCTCGGCATCTTGGTCGGGTTGATTGTATTTGCCGGTTAACACACCCGAGCCTAACGCGCCCCAGGCAGTCACGCTCATATCGAAGGCGCGGGCCATCGGCAGTAGGTCACGCTCCGGGGTGCGTTCGACCAGGCTGTATTGGGTTTGCAGGCCGATAAAGGGTGTCCAACCGCGCAAGGCCGCCAGGGTATTGGCCTGCGACACGACCCAGGCTGGGGTGTCGGAGATGCCGACGTACAGGATTTTCCCGGCGCGAACCAGATTATCCAGCGATTGCATCACTTCTTCAACCGGGGTTGTAAAGTCCCAGGCGTGGAGCCAAAAGACGTCGATGTAGTCGGTTTTGAGTCGCTGCAAACTGGCTTCCAGCGAGCGGACCATATTCTTGCGGTGGTTGCCGCTGGCATTGGGATTGTTACGATTATCGAACAGCGTGTATTTGGTCGCCAGTACAAAATAATCGCGGTCGGCGGCGATGAACTCGCCCACGTAGCGCTCGCTGGTGCCTTCCGTATAGCGGTTGGCCGTGTCGATAAAGTTGCCGCCCGCTTCCGCAAAGCTATCGAATATTTTCTTGCTCTCTTCTTTCGAGGCTCCCCAGCCCCAATCTTCGCCAAAGGTCATGGTTCCCAGGGCCATCTCGGAAACCCGCAGACCACTCTTACCTAAAAGTTTGTATCGCATTATTCTTTCTCCAAAGGCTAATTAAGCCGTCAGCTTTCAGCAGATCAGCGTTCAGCATTTAAAGTGCAGTGTTCACAAGGTGACAGTCACTTCGCTGCACTAAATCGAACGATGCGGGCCAAATGGACGCTCATTTTTAATCAATAAGTGACTGTCACCTTGCTGGACTCATATCACAAACGTTCTCTGGCATAACAAAGCTGACCGCTGATGGCTGATAGCTGATGGCTACTTTTGCATAAACCGTATAAATCAGTATATAACATACGCGCCAAGTTTCAAGTAGGTACTTTTTTGTGTTATACGCACTTTCTCGTGCGTATGAGTATCTTCTTTAAAGGAAATAAAGGAAGGAAATGCAATGGACAACCCAATCACGCCGAATGTGTTAGACCCCAACTGCGGCTCGCGGCGGGCCTTAGACCTGATTGCCGATAAGTGGACGATGCTGGTGGTGTATGTGTTAGCGGCTCATAAAACGGTACGCTACGGGGAACTGCAGCGGCATATTGGCGGTATCTCGCAGAAGATGTTAACCCAAACGCTGCGCAAAATGGAGCAAGACGGGTTGGTAACCCGGACGGTCTATCCGGTTGTGCCGCCCAAAGTTGAATATGCTTTAACCGATCTCGGCTGCACGCTCATCGAGCCGCTCACGGCCTTGTGCCAATGGTCTGAAGCGTACATGCATCATGTCGAAGCGGCGCGTTCGATGCAGCCTCATCACAATGGTAACTAAGCAGCATAATTCGTAATTGTTGAGTTACCCTCGTGAAGAATGATGAAACACTGAACCACTGAGGTAACTGAATCACTGAAACAAATCAGTGTCATCAAGAAAATCAGTGATTCAGTGTTTCGATATTGAAAACGCTAGGCCAACGCTTCGGCCATTGTCCGCATGCGCACTTCGATAATGCGCGATTGGGGCGATTGAGTACAGGCCAACAAAACTGCTCCGGCTACATCTTCGGGTTCAAGCATATCAGACTCAGATACGCTTTGTTCGGTGCGACCTTTGCCCAAAGCGAACTCGGTTTTTACGCCACCCGGACAAATTATCCCCACTTTGATACCGTGAGGGCGCAACTCTTTATCGAGCGCTTGCGCAAAGCCGACCTGGGCGAATTTGGTGGCACAGTAGACGGCCTCGCCGGCAAAGCCGTAAACGCCGGCCATGGAGGATATCATCAGAACGGTTCCGGCTCCCTGCTCGATCATCACCGGGACCGCGTGCCGGGTAAACAGAAATGTGGATCGGATGTTGATGTCCACCATTTCATCATAATCTGCGGCGCTGGTGTCAACCAGGTTTTTGTAGTTGCCAACGCCCACATTGTTAATCAAAATATCGAGTGAACCGAATGTCTCTTTGGCAGCAGCGACCGTTTGTAGAGCGGTTTCCTCTTCACGGGCGTCACCGACAATAATGGTGGCATCGCCGCCAAGCGCTTTGGCCTGCGCGGCCAACTCTTCTAATCGATCTTGTCGACGCGCCGTTAGCACCAAACTGGCACCTTCTGCGGCTAAGGCGATGGCGCTGGCCCAACCAATACCGGCACTCGCCCCGGTGATTACGGCTACTTTACCCGCTAACTTCTTTGTCATCGTTTTCTCCTTTTGAGATTAAGTCATATTCATAACAACTTAGAGTTGAAAACTACTTAGGCACTCCAAGATTTAAATCACCCACATCCAAGTCGGCTAAAACGTAAAACGTGAAACGTAAAGCTTGGTTCTTGCCAAAATCCTTATGGATTATTGATGTTTGAAGACATATTTTTGTCTGATTGTCTAATAAAGCAAGTTTGCTATCAAAGCTTGTTATCACATTCAGTATTGCATAGGTCTTGCTGCGCTCTTTTGACTATTTACCTGGCGCTCTTATAATCAACCCTATTCAAACATTGAGTATCCTAAATACGAGTATATGCTATGGCCCGCTCATCATTAACTATTGAATATGCGTTATTGGGGTTGTTGTATCACCAAGCTCGGCACGGCTATGAAATTTACCAGGAATTGTTAGCCGAAGATGGACTTGGCTTGGTCTGGCGGCTTAAGCAAAGTCAACTTTATGCTCTGCTGGCCAAACTGGAACAACAGGGCTTTGTCGATTCTACCCTGGAGCCGCAAGAGGGTCGCCCGCCACGCAAAATGTTACAGCTTACCACGGCGGGTCGAGAGGCTTTTCTGGGCTGGCTGCGAACCCCCGTGCCGCAGGGGCGCAAAATGCGGCTGGAATTTATGGCCAAATTTTACTTTGCCCGTCAATTTGAACCCACCATTGCCTCGGCCTTAATTGATAAGCAGCGTGACATTTGCCGAGATTGGCTGACGGCGCTTCAAAGCCAGGCCGACACGCTATCCACGGAAGCTCCGTTTGAATGGCTGGTCTATCAATTTCGTATCGGTCAGGTGGAAGCCATGCATAACTGGCTTGATATTTGCGAACGAACGCTGGTAACCACCGTATAACACTGCCTACTTGTTACTTGTTCCACAATGACAACTAAAAATATAGGAGAAGGTGAGAATGGTCCTCGCCTTCATTTATGGCTTGATACTCAAAAACTGACTATTCAAAACGATACTATGCCGAGAAGATATAACGCATGAAAAACAGGAGTTTCAATTTGCTAGGGGGAATTGTTGGGCTGCTTATTTTGAGCTTTATCCAAGGGACTCCCCCAACCGGTGTGGATGCCGTATCAGCCCAATCGGCTGCCTGCGCCGAAGTATACACGGTTCAGGCCGATGACCGGCTCAGCAAAATAGCCGACAAGTTTTTGGGCGATGACCTGGCCCATTCGGCCATCTTCGAAGCAACCAACCAACAGCACACCATTAACGATGCCTTTGCCCTGATTGACAACGCCGACATCATTGAAGTCGGATGGCAGTT
>JAGRBZ010000427.1 GCA_020433805.1 Anaerolineae bacterium | reverse complement strand
GATCTTATTCAGGCCCACGGCGGCGATGTCGTTAAATTTGCCGGTGACGCCCTCATCGCGCTGTTTCCTGCCTTTGATGGTACCGGCGCAACGCACGCGTCGCATCTGCCGAAGGTGATCCGGCTGGCAGCGCAGTGTAGCTTGACCGCCCAGCAGCATCTCAACAACTATAAAGCCGCCGAGAGCATCCACCTTTCGCTCAAGCTAGCCATTGGAGCCGGCGAGGTGATGACCATGCATCTGGGCGGGGTTTTCGACCGCTGGGAATTTCTGGTAACCGGTCCGCCGCTAACGCAAGTAGGCCAGGTGGAAGTCTGCGCCCAGCCCGGCGACATCGTTGTATCGCCCGAAGTCTGGCAGCACCTCAGCCCGGTAGCCGCCGGTACTGCCTTGGAGGAAGTGGCCGGCGCAATGCGGCTAATCGGCCTGCGTCAATTGCTTAGCCCCACGCCCTTTGACGTGCCGTACCTGGCCGAAGAAACCGATGAAGCGCTGCGCCGCTACATTCCCGGCGCTATTCGGGCCAGGCTCAAAGCCAAACAAAGCGGCTGGATTGCCGAACTACGCCGGGTGACCGTGCTCTTTGTCAATCTGCCCGATCTCAACTACGCCGGCGATGTGGAGCAGGCTCAACAGATTATGCGCGCCCTGCAAAACGATCTCTACCATTATGAAGGCAGCGTCAACAAGCTCAGTGTCGATGACAAAGGCGTCACCCTGATCGCCGCCCTGGGATTGCCCCCGTTTGCCCACGAGGACGACGCCGACCGGGGCGTTCAGGCCGCGCTGGCGATGCGCCGCACCCTGCGGGCGCACGGGCTGCGCAGCGGCATCGGCGTAACCACGGGCCGGGCCTTTTGCGGGTCGGTCGGCTACGACCGGCGGCGCGAGTACACCATGATCGGCGATGTGGTTAATCTTTCGGCCCGCCTCATGCAAGCCTCGCTCAAGCAGGGCATCGACAACGATATTCTGTGTGACGGCGTCACCTACCGCGCCACCCGCGCTTCGGCAGCGCTGGAATTGATGTTGGGTGTCGATCTCGACGACTCCGGCGGCGTGGGCGACGTCAACTATTTCGAAGAGCTGCCGCCCCTGAGCCTGAAGGGCAAAAGCCAGCCCATCCCCGTCTACCGCCCCATTGATGAACAAACCACGACCGTCGGCGTGGACAACTTCTTCACCGAAATGGTTGGCCGCAATGCCGAGCGCAAGCTGCTGGTGGAAAAGCTGCGGGCCGTTTTGCAGGATGATGTCGGCAGCATTCTGCTCATCGAGGGTGAGGCCGGTATCGGCAAGTCACGCCTGGTTGAGTACCTGGTGACCCAGACCAAAACGCTGGCCCTCAACTATTTGATTGGCGCCGGCAACGCCATCGAGCGGACCACGCCCTACCACGCCTGGCGGCCGGTCTTTAAGCAGTTGTTCAACCTCGACTCGGCGCTCGACCCGCAGGTGAAGCGCCGGCAGGTGCTGGCCCGCCTGGAGGCCGGGTACGACTCGGTGCGCGACCAGCTTCAACAGTTGATCAAAGCCTCCGACCCCGACGATATGCTGGCCGAAACCGCCGTGGCCGCCGAGGCTCCATCGTGGGCGCAGCTTGCTCCGCTGCTCGACCCGGTGCTGCCGCTCGACTGGCCCGACAGCGAGCTAACCGCGCAGATGACCGGCAAGGTGCGGGCCGATAACACCTACGAACTGCTCACGCTGCTGCTGCAGCAAGTGGCCCACAACGGCAACGCTATCGAAGCGCCCTATGTCTTTATTGTGGAGGATTGCCACTGGCTCGACTCGGCGTCGTGGCAGTTGGCACTGCTGGCCGCCCAGCGGGTTAGCCCGATGGTGTTGGCGTTGGTCACCCGCCCGCTGACCGAACCGGTGCCGTCCGAGTATGAGCGCATCGTCCAACTGCCGCACACCATTCGTCTGGTGCTCGACACCTTACCGCACGAGGATATTATCGCCCTGCTTTGTCACCGCTTGCAGGTTGAACGCTTGCCGCCCGAACTGACCGAGCTTATATCCGACAAAGCGCAGGGCAACCCCTTCTACAGCGAGGAGCTGCTCTACGCCCTGCGCGATACCGGCACCATCAAGAGCGAAAACGGCATATGCGAAATTGTGGGCGATTTGGACGAAACCCGTCTGCCCGATACGGTGCAGGGTGTCATTACCAGCCGCATCGACCGCCTGTCGCCTGCCGAGCAGTTAACCCTGAAGGTCGCCAGCGTTATCGGCCGCACGTTTGAATATAAAATTCTGCGCGACGTGCATCCCATCGAGGCCGACAAGGGCGATTTAACCCGCCAACTGGTCGCGCTGGAAGATTTGGACATCACCCTGCTGGAAACGCCCACCCCGGAACCGGCCTACACGTTTAAGCACATTATCACCCAGGAAGTAGCCTACGACTTAATGCTTTATGCCCATCGGCAGGAGCTGCACCGGGCCATCGCGCTGTGGTGTGAGCAGACCTACTCTGCCGAAGATTTGCAGCCTATGTACGAGATACTGGCCCACCATTGGTATCGGGCCGATGACGCTCAACGGGCTATCGGCTATCTGGAAAAGGCCGGTGACGATGCGCTGCACGATTACGCCAATGCCGAAGCAGTGCGCTTTTTCAGTCGAGCCATCCGCCTGGCCGGTGAGAGCAATGGCCAGGCTACCGGCAGCAGCCCTTCTACGGCGGGCCAGGCCACACAGCGGGCGACATGGGAGCTTAAACTGGGGGAAGCGTACATCAACTGGGTCAAGTTCAAAGACGGGCGCGAGCATTTTGAGCAGGGGTTGGCGCTGTGCGGTTACCCGGTGCCGTCCGGTCAGTTCACCATCATCAGCGGGATTATCAACCAAATTGGACAGCGGCTGTGGTACAGCTTGCGCGGGCCGAAAGCCCAACCCCCATCTACCGATTCCAACCGCCGCCTATGGCTAGAGGCTTCGCGGGCCTACGAGGGGCTGACGGCCGTCTACTACTTTGCCAATGAGCCGATGTTGTCGTTGTTCGCCGCTTTTCAATCGCTTAATCTGGCCGAACAGGCCGGTTTATCGCCCGAACTGGCCCGGGGCTATGCGTCGGTCGGCATCATCATTGGCTTTGTGCCGATTCACCGGCTGGCCGCGCTGTACTGCCGCAAGGCGCTGGCCACCATTGAACAGTTCGATAACCTTTCGGCCCGGGCCTGGATAGCGTTGCTGACCGGCATTTACTACGCCGGAGTAGGCCGCTGGCTCAAAGCCGAAAGATTGTTGCAACAGGTGGTTGATATTTCGGAGCGGTTGGGCGACCGCAGCCGCTGGGATGACGGCGTGGGCAACCTGGCGATGATCGACTTCTTTCGAGGGGAGTTTGATGCGTGCGACCGGCGTCACGCCGATGTACTGGCTTCGGCCGAGCGCCGCCGCGATGCCCACAACCAGGCCTGGGCCATGCGGGGTAAGGTCTACGTGCTGCTGCGGCGCGGAGAGCTAGACCAGGCGCTGTCCGCCTTACACACCCTGAGCACGCTGCTCAGCCAAGACACCCACATTGTCGATGAGGCATTAACGATTGATCGGCAAGGGCTGCTGGCCCTGGTTCACCTGCGCCGCAATGAAATGGATGCCGCCCATCGGGCGGCCCAAACCGGTTTGGAGCTTATCACCAAAACCTCACCCACTTCGTTTTTGTCCCTACCCGGCTACGCCGGCATCGCCGAAACATTTTTGACGCTGTGGGAGCAAGATCTGGTCAACCAGCTTGGCTACGGGGTTGATGCCTTTAAGCAGCCGGCCCTGCATCGCACCACTGTCCGCAAAACCTCATCGCCTTACAAGAGGGTGGCCCGCCGCGCCTGCCGGGC
Organism: Anaerolineae bacterium; assembly: GCA_020433805.1. Taxonomy (GTDB): domain Bacteria; phylum Chloroflexota; class Anaerolineae; order 4572-78; family J111; genus JAGRBY01. The sequence goes on along the minus strand of JAGRBZ010000427.1, from coordinate 3,380 downwards.
GCTGCGCAAATATGCCAAGGTCTTCCCCATCGGCCAACCCCGCGCCACCCTGTGGCAAGCCCGCTTCGAATGGCTGTCGGGCCGCCCCTGGACCGCCGCCGAACTGTGGCAGCGCAGCCTATCTCTGGCCAAACATTACCACATGCCCTACGATGAAGCGCTGGCCCACTATGAGATCGGCCGCCACCTGCCGCCCCACGACCCGGCCCGCGCCCGGCATCTGCTTAAAGCCCAACGGCTTTTCCACAATCTGGACGCGACGTATGATTTTAATCGGGTAAAGCGGTTGTTGGATGAGAGGGAGGGGTGAGTGGTTAGGGATTGGCGAGAGGTGCGTAGCCGAAGTGACGTCAAGCGGCCCCCCGGCCCCCCAAAGGGGGGAGATTGGACTTCATCGATGCTTGTAATTGTATATATTATTAGCTCTTGCAAGAGAAGTTCTCCTTTGTGGGGTAGAGGAAGATTGGACTTCACAGAAAAGTTCCCCCCCCACTGGGGGGTTAGGGGGGCCACCTAATCTACAATCATCTATAATATTCGCCCTCAATCAATCCTCCACAAAAAACAATCCGGAGTCCCTATGAAACAAAAACGCCCCAAATACCATGCACCACCCGCCGTTCGCCAACGCGCCAAAGAACTACGCTGGCCCATGACCCCTGCGGAAACTGCGCTGTGGGAACGTCTAAAAAACAAACAGCACCACGGCCTAAAATTTCGTCGTCAGCACCCAATCCATCATTTTATTGTGGATTTTTACTGTCACGCCCATCAACTGATCATAGAAGTAGATGGCGGCATTCACGAACAGCAGCAAGATTATGATGAAGCACGAACCGAGTGGCTGACTCAACGAGATTTCAACATCATCCGTTTCAGCAACGAAGAGGTGTTAAGCAATATGAAAGCGGTTCTTCAAAAAATCGCTCTCGCTTGCAATGTGGGTGAGTAATTATTAAAGAGGAATCTCTTTACCAGTGAGGCGTTGCTTCAATTAGAGGTTGGTGTGGCTCCTCCCAAAGGCTTACAAGGGTAGGTTTTTCGGGACATGTCTCAGCTTTACGGCAACTGGTGCATTAGACGGTTGTCAGATGGCCCCCCTCCGCCCCCCAGTGGGGGGAACTCGACCAAAAGCTTCCCCCTTTGGGGGATTGAGGGGGGCCATTTAGGGCGCAACACATTAAGACAAGCTCGATGACCAATACTGGTAAAAAACCTACCCCTATACTCCCCCAAAGGGAGGAGAAAAGCCTGCGTCCAGTATTCTAATGCGCAGATAACCATCACCAACGCTCAGAAAACCGTTCCTCTCTGGGGGTTAGGGGGCTACCATACGCCCTCTGTCCTTCAAACGCGTAGCATCTCCCAACGCCGTTACCGCAACAAAATTCCCCCCTTTGGGGGACTAGGGGGGACATCCAAGCGACCTCTTACCTCTAACGTCGCCGCACTCCCAGAAAATCGCAAACCCAGCCAAGTTCCCCCCTCTGGAGGGCTAGAAGGACATTAGCAACCTACGCATCACCCTCATCACTATCGCCATCCACTACGCCATCGATATCCACAGCACCGTTGGCGGAAGCATCCACATCGACGGCACTATCATCGCCGTTGGCCTCCGCTTCCGGCTCGGTTTCTTTCTTGGTCGATGGCTTGCGCTTCAACGTAATATCGTAACCCCAATTCTGCATCTGGGTTGATAAATCAAACTTAAACTCCACGCCCAAAAGATGAATGGCCGACCCCTGAAGGCAATTAGACAGATCTTTGGTCAGCTTCTTGATAGCCTCAAAACTGTTTTCTTGCTGATTTTGCCCTTGTTGATAAGCCTGTGTATTGGCCACCACCCTATCACGCAGTTCGATGACCTCGGCCAGTTGCGGTACGCGGAAGCGCTCCTCTTCCGGTTGGCTCTCTTCTTTGGCGATATAGGCATTGAGCAGGGCAAATCGATCATCTGCGTTTTGGGGTCGCAATACGTTACGTGTTCTCTGCTTCATCTTAAAACCCCAGCGGGTCGCTTCTGAAGGATTATCCGCGTATTTGCCGGTGACCGACTTCCACATTTTAGTGATGATGATGGGTGCTTTTTTATAAAGTTGTTTGAGATTTTCGGAAGCAATGGTGCGCTGCCGTTCGGCCTCGGCCTGGGTGTTGTACGCGGTTTGGAGTTTTTCAACCAGCGTAATGATGCGCGGGGTCAGCGGCGTTTGCTCATTGAGGGGGCGTGTTTGCTCTTGGGCGATAAAGATTTGGCCTTGAGCGAATATCTCTTCTCGTTGCGAGTCTCGAAGAAAGTTGATTTGATAAGGACTTTCTGCTTCGGAGTGTCTAATGGACATTGGAGTGTACCTCGTTTCTTGAATGATGGTTTGAGATTTAAGGTTACTAACTTTTAAACAGTGTATCCATGTTTTGGTTATATGTCCAGCCCGCCGTAAAATTTTTATAAATGGCGCAGTTGAGGTTAACGCAAGCTGCCATGGGGGGCATACAAAACGGGGATAGGGCATAGAGGATTGGGCTTAAGGACAAAAAATTCTCTACTGCTTGCAAACTTTTCTAAGAGAATGATAACAAACGGCAATTTTTTCAAACGTTTCCCAATAAAGCTATAACAAAAAGGGGGTCGCTCCCAATTTTTCCGGATCAAGCTATAACAAAAGGGGAGTCGCTTTTTAATTTTCCGGCTCAAGCGATAGCGAACAGCCTGTGCATCCCATTTTTCCAACGAAAGCTATAACGGAACGGTAATTCTTTCAAATAGTTGCCAAGAAAGCTATAACAAACGGCCAATTCATCCCATTTTTCCAACGAAAGTTATAACAAAAGTGGAGTCACGATTTTGATTCCCGGCTTTGGCTATAGCGAAAGCGGGATTCTTGAAACGCAACCCTGTTTTCGTTATAGCCAAAGCGGGATTCCTGCGGAGTGATCCGGTTTTCGTTATAGCCAAAGCGGGATTCCTGCGGAGTGATCCGGTTTTTGCGATAGCCAAAGCCGAATTCCTGCGAAGCGACTCGGGTTTGGCGATAGCGAGAGCAGGATTCTTGCAGAGCGACCCGGTTTCAGCGATAACCAAAGCCGAATTCTTTGGAAGCGATCCGGGTTTCGTTGTATCAAAAGTGTAAGAAACCAGGGTTTTCTCGCTTAAGCCACCATCTCAAGCAACAAACGTCTGATTGACAAGTTCCTCTCGGCCCCAACCAAAACCCTGGTTTCTGGGGGGCGCACCGACCTTACCCCCACTTACTTGTGTAAGAAACCAGGGTTTTCTCGCTTAAGCCACCACCTCTAGCAACGAACGTCTGATTGACAAGTTCCTCTCGGCCCCAACCAAAACCCTGGTTTCTGGGGGGCGCACCGACCTTACCCCCACT
>JAGRBZ010000426.1 GCA_020433805.1 Anaerolineae bacterium | reverse complement strand
TGCGTACGAAGGGATAAAATCAACCACGAATTGCACGAATTTTCACCCATTGTATTATTGTATTCGTGACCATTGGTGTAATGCGTGGTTAAAACAGTTTCCCCATCGCACGGACCCAGTGCCAGCTCCTCGAAATAGACATGAAACATGTAACTGTTGTTGTAGAGGTAGTCCGTGGCAATTCGCATGGTTTGCGGCAAAAATCCTTGAATAGCATCGGCTGGTAGCTCTGCCCTAAACCGTGGTGAAGAAAAATTCAGACAGGATTAACAGGATTTACTGAATTATGAGTGATAAAATCGTGATAATCATGTCAATTCTGTCGATTCCCTTATCGATTTCCCGTCGTTCTCACCTCTCCACGGTTTAATGTTGTGCTACCCATCGGCTAAGGCAGGCTAGAAATAGTACTTGTGTACTTATGGAGGACACAAGTACCAATCTTTCTATTTCGTGACAAATGATTTTATGATAGGCTAATTGTGTCGAATAGACACGATTTCTTCTGCCGCAGCCTTCACCTGTAAGTCTGCTCTGTGTAATGTTCCTTAAAAAACGGAAATTTTGAAATATGCTTTTGAACGTGAACACCCTATCATTACAATCGATTCCCTTTTGCATGGGCGACTGTGAGCGGGGTGTTTTTTGTTTAAAGCCCTAGCTCAAGGAGAGAATCCCTATGAAAACGGTCGGTCGATCCGGTGATTATGGCGGCGGTGGCTACGCCCTCGTATAAATAGATGATAAAAGACAACATTTTAGCCGGTTTATTGGAAAGGGTTGTTTTGGAGCGATAAGGCTTGCTTTGTTGAGGTGAATAAAGCAAGCCTTATCGTTTCAGGACTTTTTGTTTTAGACGTTACGCACGTCGTGTCATTTCGAACGACGATAGGAGCGAGAAATCCCCGACAACGTTCACTTGTCATCAACGTGCGTGGGGATTTCTCGTCGCAAGCTCCTCGAAATGACATGAGCGCGTTCTATGCAAATAGAACGCTTCTACTGCACCAAACGGTGTATTTTTTCTCTCACAGCGGTTGGGGTATCGGTTTGCGTCAAAAAATGGGCCAGCAGCGCCTGAATTTCGGCCACGGTTTTCTTGGGGCCGGCGATGATGTTACCCGGAATAAGGCTGACGGCGCTTTTAAGGTGTTCGATAGCTTCGCGGCGGCGTTGATCGAGCAGAAGGGCGTAGGCCCACCACAGTTCGGCTTTGATGGCTTGCTCGACGGCGTGGTTGGTGGTGAAGTAGGTTACGGCCTGGTTAAACAAGTCGTAACTGGCGCTGTATTCCTCCATGCGGACGCGAATTTGCCCCTCAAGGATGCAGGCCAACCCTTTTTCAAAAATAAGCCCGTTTTCATCGGCGGTTTTACGGGCCTGATAAGCCACGTTTAACGCTTCCGGCAAATGCTGCGATTGGTACGAATAATAAAAGCATTCGCTGAGATTGACTTCGTTGGCGACCGTAAGCGACTTGGCCCCCACCTCATCGGCATAGCGCGTTGACTCAACAAAGGCGTTGGCAGCTTCCTGGAACGATTCTTGGCCCAAATGGGCTTCGCCTATCCCGGCCAGGGCAAAGGCGGCCCGTCGTTTAGCCCCCACCCGCAGCGCAATCTCCAGCGCCTCGCTGAGAATAGCGAGCGCTTGTTGGTAGCTGCCGAATTTACTCAGAACAGTTCCCAGCCCAATCATACTATTGGCCAGGTTGCTATCGTGATCGAGTTCCTGCCAAATATGAACGGCTTGCTCGTAATGTGCTTTGGCTTCTTCAATGTTGGCCTGTCGTTCCAGCGAAACGCCCAAATCGTGATGGCACAAGGCCACCAGATGCTTATCATTGAGCACCATAAACTGGGCTAACGCCTGACGGGTGTCGTCCAGCGCATCAAGAATATTGCCCGCCGTGCCGTAGGCCAAACCGCGATTGCGCGTGGCCCAGGCGATGAGCCATAGGTTGCCTTCGGCATACGTTTTTAATTGATCGAGTCCGGTAGTCGCTAACGCCACCGCTTCTTTAGCCCGGCCCGTCATGCGCAAGCCAACCGATTGCCAGACCTGCGCCTCGGCGGCCCGCACCAAATCACCCTGCGTTTGGAACAGATCTTGGGCTAATTTGAAAAGAGTCATCGCCCGTTCGTGTTCGCCAAAGTCATCGACCAACATTTGGCCCCACAGCAGCAGCAAGCGCGGCCGTTTCTCCAATTCCGGCAGCGGAAACTTCGAAAGCCAATCGTTGAGGATACCAGCCTGCCCGGCCTGGTAAAAGGCTTCCAGCGTGTCGTGATCAAGCAGCGATTCGGTTTTGCTCCAATGGCTGCGGGATAAATAAAACTTCACGGCCCGTTCATCGGACGGCAGGTCGGGATCAAGCTTGATGATGGTCTTGGCCAGCCGATTAAAGGCGCGTAACATGCGTTCGGTGCCGATGGTATCTTCAGCGGGCAGCTTTTCGTGGTCGCGCACGGCCACTTTTTCATAATAGGCGTACAGCGGTACGTAGGGGATTTTTAGCTCCCACAATGTGCGCAAATCATCGTGCAGGGCTTCCGGTAAAAAGCTGCCGAACTTCTCATTAAAGCGCGTTCGAAACCAATTGTGCAATTCGGCCTCGGCCCAGTCATCGACCCTGGCCGGAATAATAAGAACCTCCAAAGGACGCCCCTGCCGCAGAGCGAGAACATCAGGATGCTTGAATTTGGCCGCCATATCAAGCGTGCCTTCCAAATTTTGCTCGTTCGAGGCGCACAGCATCGTAACGGTATCGGCCAGGTGGTAGGTGCAGACGCCGCCCATCTCGGTGACGCCGGTTCGGCTGTCGATGAGGATGATGTCGGCCCGGGCGTTGAATTGTTCGCGCAGCCAGTTGAAAAACAGCCCGCCCCCCCAATTTTGGTAAAAATCTTGCCAATCGAACTCTAAAACGGTGCGGGCATAGTTGGCAAAGTGAGATTTGCCCCGGCGACCGGAGGTGAGCAGCGATAACCGGCCATTGTCTCGAATAGGCGTAATATAGGTGTCGAGATCGATCAGTTCCGCCGGTGTTTCCCTAACGACTTTGCGGGTGATTTGCTCTTTGTAATCGATCAGCATATCGGTTAGGCCGGGACGACTGCGCACGGCTTCGGTATCGATAGCCGGGAAAAAACGCTCTAAACCGGGCGCTTCCAGATCCCAATCGACCATTAAAACGCTAAACCCGGCCTGATAATACAGTTCGGCAATATTGGCCAGCGCCATGGTGCGCCCAACGCCGCCTTTGAAAGAATAAAAGGTGCATATCATGGCTTCTCTCCTATCGACCAAAAATCAACAGGGCCTTTATCCATCATCATCTGCTGCCCTTGCTCGTACTCCAGCCGTTTAACGTTGGCAGCCAGACGTAGCTGCGCCTGCATCTCGGCGGTTTGCGGCAGCATATTAAACAGTTGATATTCGAATATGCGGCTGTCGCTAATGCCGATAGTTTGGCACAGCGGCTCAAATTGTTCAAAGCGCGCCACGGCCGTTTGCATTTGATGGCTAATGGTCTCTTCGATGAGTTGGTTGATGGGCAGTTGGCGCGTATCGAGCGGTGATAATACTAAAATAGCAACATGCTTGTGGGTGGCGATGCCGCTCGACAATCCTTGTTTTAGATGAGGGTGAAACATGGAAACAGCATCAATCAGCACTACGCCGACGGTGCGATCCATATTTTTTAAGACGTTTCGACGACTGGATGGCTGAAACAGCGACTGCGACAGGGAAAAATCCGGCTTTAACAGCCGTTGGTCGGGCTGATTGTTTGTGAGCGTCTGAATGGTGTCGAGAACGACTTTTTTGATGGTTTTACCGCCACCAATCAACGGCTTCCAATTTGTGCGCTGGATGGTGTAGCTCTCGATGATCGCTTCAATCGCAACCTGTTTGAGCAGCGCCGCTTTGAAGGCGGCGAAGCGCTGTACTTCGGCCGGGCTGCTATCCGGGTGACGAAGCAGAATATCGTCCTTGAATAGTTCGACAGCTTCCTTGCGGGTCATCGCCGCAATAAGAAATGGAAGGGAAACCGGATCGGGCCGGTTTAATTGCATAACGATAGCGCGAATTTCCTCGGTAAATTTAACCAAATAGTCATCGGCCTTGTCGTGGCTATTGGTCCAAACCGGGCGACCGTTATCGGGTCTAACCTGGCAGCCGGCCAACCACTGTGCCGTTTGCCAGGCACACGGTTTGGCGATAATCGGGTAGATTATTAATCCTTGCTCGTGACGGCGGTTGAGCGGTTCGATGATGTGTTCGTTAATCGTGTCGGAGTTAAGAAAGTCGGCGGTGATGAGCAGAACGGCAATATCGGCCCGCGCAATGGCCTTACGAATTTCGTAACGCCGGTTGGCTCCGGGCGGAATACAATCATCAGTCCAAAGCTCGATCAGGCCGTTTCGCTCTAAAATGCCTAAATGGGAGAGCAGATGGTTTTTCTTTTCGTCGTCTTGATGACTGTAGCCGATAAAAACGAGAGGAGCCATAGCGACCTTTACACGTTGAGTTTAGCAAGTGGTCAAGTTTGTTGTTATCTATAGTGTATCATTAAAAAAGAGCCGGTGCGGGCAGTCCGGTACCAATGTCTCAAGAAATTAGGGCGATTCGGTACCATTTTCTTAAGCTCAAACAGGCGTTGTAGGCTATAGGGGTATGGAGAGATTTTGCGTACACATTAGCCACCTATTCACGTTTATAGCAGGGTAAATTGTAACTACACAAATTCAATAGTAACATGGTTAATGCAAGAGAGAGGGATTATTAACACGTTTTTCGACATTTCATTGACCGGATAAATAAGTGGCCCCGGTAGCCGACATGACCTATTCGTAGACCTGATATTTCATTTAAGAGGAGACCATGAAACAATCCCTAGCAGCAATCACAAATCGATTTAAATCGAGTGGCAATGATGCCGGAGTTAAAAAGTTTGGCACATTTGGCGGGGTATTTACGCCTAATGTATTGACCATTTTGGGCGTTATTATGTATTTGCGTCTGGGATGGGTGGTTGGTAACGCCGGTATCGTTGGGGCAGTTATTATTATTTTGATGGCGAAAACGGTTACTATTTGTACCGGATTGTCGATGTCGTCGATTACGACCAATATCAAAATTGGGGCGGGTGGGGCGTATTCGATTATCTCTAAATCTTTGGGGCTTGAGGCCGGCGGTAGTATCGGTATCCCGCTCTATATTGCCCAAACATTGTCCGCCGCGCTCTATATAATCGGTTTTACCGAAGGTTGGCTGCGCGTTTTCCCCGATCATAATCCCATGTTGGTCTCATCCATTGCCTGGATTGGGCTGCTGACCATTTCGTACATCAGCGCCGATCTGGCCATCAAAGTGCAGTATGTCATTATGACGGTTATGGCCGTTTCGATTGTATCGTTTTTGATGACGCCCGCTCCGGTGCTGCCTGAAGTGAATTACGTGGGTAATTTTGAAAAAGCAAACTTTTGGGTTGTTTACGCCATCTTTTTCCCGGCGGTCACCGGTATTATGGCCGGAGCCAATATGTCCGGTGATCTGCGCGACCCGCGTCGGGCCATTCCCCTTGGCACGATGAGTTCAATTATTGTCACCATGATTATTTACATTTCTATGGCCGTTGTGGTGGGTCTGGTTAGCACCCCCGATGAGTTACTCAACAATCAAATGGTCATGGTCGATAAAGCGCTGTGGGGACCGGCGGTTTTGGCCGGAATTATGGGCGCAACGCTGTCGTCGGCGTTGGGCAGTATGCTCGGCGCGCCGCGTCTGCTGCAAGCTTTAGCCGAACAGAAAACCGTGCCGTTTTACAAGCAGATGGCCGTTAAAACGGCCTCCAATGAGCCGCGCAACGCCATTATTGTCACCGGCATTATGATTGAAGTAGCGATCCTGTTGGGTAATCTCGATGCGCTGGCGGTGCTCATCACGATGTTTTTCTTGATAACCTACGGGATGCTCAACTTGGTGGTTTTCTTGCAGCAAAGTATGCAAATTATCAGTTTTCGGCCTACGTTTAAGGTGCCGCGTTTTGTATCGCTTTTTGGCGCGGTATCGTGTACCTTTATGATGTTTTTGATCAATCCCGTTTTTAGCGTTGTCGCTATTTTTGTCATTATCGCCATCTATATTTGGCTAACCCGTAAAGGGCTTGATGCCGACTTTGGCGATATTCGGGGCGGCCTTTTCCTGACGCTGGCCGAACGGGCCGCGCGTTTGGCCGACCAATTTCCCGACCATCAAATTTCGTGGAAGCCGGATCTGTTGGTGCCGATTAAAGATCCCAAGGTCTGGGCCGGGTCGATGCTTTTTATTCGCAATATCACCTATCCTTCAGGCAGTATTTTTGCTTTTACGGTTAAAGACGATGAGGAGCATGTAGAAGAAGATCAGGCGGCCCTGACCGAGCTGCTCTCGCCGCTTAAAGAGCAAAATATTCTGGTTAATTCGGTTGTGCTGGAAGACGAAGAGTTTTTGCATGGGGCCAAGTTGGTTATTCAAACCCTGCGCGGCGGCTCGTTTCGACCCAACACCCTGTTTATGACCATCGGCGGTGAGTGGGAACGTACGCCCATTGTCGATGTTGAAGGCAACGGGTCGGTGATTAAAAAGATAGGAAGCTTTCGCAAACGTGTCTTCGGGCCAACCAAACGGGATGATACCATCAACCAGGTGGTGTCGCTGGCCTCGAAATACAAAATGGGCGTTATTTTGCTGCGCCAGCATCCCCGTATGGCGTTTGGCGTGCAGAAAAACGTTAATTTATGGCTGCGCGATAAAAGCCCCAACTGGCACCTGGCCATCTTAATCGCGTTGCAGCTTCAACTGAATTGGGGTGGAAAAATTAATCTGGTTACGGTGGCTGAAAACGGCGAGGAGAAAGCGCACCTGCGCGATTTCTTAAATCGGCTCAGCGATCAGGCGCGGCTGCCCTCAACGACGGAGTTTCACGTTTTGACCGGATCATTTAAGGAAGTACTCTCGACCGCGCCTCGGGCCGATATTAATATCTTTGGATTATCCGTTACCGAGAGTGGGTTGCCGCTGTCTTTCATTCGCGATATGCCGGAGCTGGTCAAAACATCGTGCGCGTTCATTATCGACTCCGGTAGCGAAAGTGCGCTGGTTTAGGCGTCGTAGACGTTGTCGTCGGGCGGGCGATGCTCGTACGGCGCATCGACAATGACCGAGCGTTGATAGTGGATTTGGTTGTTCTG
>JAGRBZ010000425.1 GCA_020433805.1 Anaerolineae bacterium | reverse complement strand
GTAATTCAAAGGGCACATTCTCCTGGCCTTGGTCTGCAAATACCCATAAGTCTTTGGCTCTAATAAAATTCTGAAAGGCAAAGCCTACCTGAAACAGGGGCGATATAGCCGGATCGGGTTTGAGCCCAAGATCGGCCACTAACTGGGGAAAGGGATAAGCGCCGTGGTCGAGGGCATCGACGACAATCAACTGAAGTTGTTTCAAGTAATCAAGAAAGGAACCGGTCTCGTCTAGCCGGCTGCGAAGCACCACCATATTAACGAAATAGCCGATCGTCTCTTCAAACCTTCGCTGAGGCCGGCCGGCCGTTGGGGTTCCAATCAAAAGATCGGCTTGACCGGTGTATCGATGTAAGAGGAGCTTAAATATTCCCAGAAAGACGAGCGACAAGTTCATCCGGTGCGATTTAGCTAAATCCCTAACTTTTCTCGTTAAGTCCGGCTCGAGTTGGGTTGAATAGGTTTCGCCTTTGAAGCGCTGGATCGGGGGCCGGGGTTTATCCAACGGCAGTGCTAAAAGGGGTAATTCACCTGAGAGTTGTTGCTGCCAATAGGCCCGCTGCCGGCGACCCGCTTCCCCGGCCAACAGTTCCTGTTCCCAGAGCACAAAGTCGTGGTACGAGGCTTCAACCGTCGTCAACGTGTACTCGCTCTCTTCAGTGAGGGCTTGATAAATCTGCAATAACGTTCTGAGCAAGTGAACCATCGAGGTGCCATCGACGATAATATGATGAATCGTCACCAATAGGATGTATTCTGCTTCTGAGCGAATAAAAAGTTGGACCCGCAGCAGTGGTCCGCTCTCCAGGTTAAACGGCGCTTTGGCTTTTGTTTTCAGGTAGGGGATGAGGTCGGCTTGCGGCAGGTGCGCGATATCTTCAAGCTCGAACCAGAGGGGTTGGGTAGGGTCGATGACCTGGACCGGCCGGCCGCCTTCTTCTTGGATGACGGTCTGCAAGATAGGATAGTGGGCGACCAGTTTACGACAGGCTTTGTGCCAAAGCTCAGGATCAAGTTTCTGCCGGAACCGCAGGGCAAAGGGGGTATTGTAGGCGCTCATCTCCGGCGTTAGTTTTTGTAAGAGCCACAACCCCTTTTGTCCCTTTGATAAGGGGAGTTTGATAGAGGAGGTAGTCGTAGGGATTGCAGATTCGGCTTTGATGACAGAGTCGTCAACCTGTTCCGAGACGACATTTGGGTCAACGGAGGCGCTAGGCGGCTTCAGGGCCGACGTTTGATTTTGTAGGGCCAAGAGTTTTTCTGCTGCTTCCGCTGTTGTTAGACGCCCTGCCTGATATGCCTTTAAAATAGAATCTTTATCTATCATTGAACTCTCACCCCTGTTCAAAATATGCTCTTAATTTCTTCCAGGCTCATGTCACCTGTTTTGAATTTTTCCAAGGCCGCCCTGGCTTTCGCCCTGGTGAGCAGATTCGTTTTATTGATGCTGTCTTTACTGACAGGCTGCTGGCTTGGCCCAGTAAATTCAATTTTGGTCGCTAAATGCTCAGCCAAGGTTTGGATCTGATCATACTCAAGCAATTCTCGGCCTGTGATCTCGGTTTCAAATGTCTCTTCAAGCTGCCGCCGAAGCTGCATCCCAATGATTGAGTCTAGCCCATAATCATACAGCGATTTGTCCGGTTTTAAGTCAACTACGGGAATGTTGAACAAACGGGCCAAGAGTTTGACCAGATAATATTGGATATTCTCCCGGTTCGTTTTGGCCGCATCAACTTCAAACGGGATCGTCATATTGTCACTTTCTAGCCGAAACGAAGCCGCGTTTTGTAGTCCATTGCGGCCAACGTCGCTATCGGCCAGCCAATAGCGTTGGCGTTTGAAGGGATACGTCGGTAGCGATATCCGCCGGGGTCGGTCGGGTTCATAGAGCTGCTCCCAGGGAATTTCGCCTCCCTTCGTCCATAAAACCGCCAGCGTCTCCCACTCCCTGTCGGCCAGGCCGCGCCTGATCATCTCCTGTCCTACCCGACCATTAACCAACACCTGGGTCTCTGCTTTGGATTGCTCAACACGACCTCTAAAAAGTCCTAGCTGACCACCATTTACGTTCGTATTTTCCAGATATGCGTTTAGTCTTTGCCGCACCTCATCATTGTCTCGGGCCACAAAGGCCAATCGCTCGGCCATAGCTTCTCGACCGACTTGCAGGGTGTAAGCCATCTCATCCAGGGAAACATCAGCCGACTGCTCCAAAAATTGAAGCAGCTTAGTCGCATACACCCTCAATCTTTCCTCATTCTTGGCCGACAAAACAATCAACTGCGATTGTCCATTCCCTACTCCCTGCTCCCTACCACCTACCCCCGCTCCTTGATACTCCTCGATCACCAAATGGGTGTTGGCCCCACCCGCCCCAAAGGAACTGATCGCCGCTCGTCGAGGCACCTCAAGGCGTTCACCGTCCTGCTCGATTTCAGGTCGAGGCCAGAGATCAACCTTTTCTTGGATATAAAAGGGGGTGCGCTCCAAATTTAGATGGGGATTGACCGGGTTGGCATTGATCGAGGGTACCAAGGTCTGATTCTTGAGTTGTAATACAACTTTGGTTAGCTGCGAGATACCTGAGGCTGCCTCCAAATGTCCAATATTTGATTTGACCGCGCCAATAGGACACCTGTAACTGTTCATCTTTGTTGAGGCTTGGAAAGCTTTGGTCAACCCGGCGATTTCAATAGGGTCGCCGAGGGTTGAGCCATTGGAGGCCACTTCAATATAGCTGAGCGTCTCCGGATCAACGCCGGTTTTTTCAAAGGTCTGGCGGATCAAATCGGCTTGAGCGTTAGGATTGGGCACGGTAAAGCCGGAAGTTTTGCCGCCGTGATTGAGAGACCCGCCTTTGATGACCGCATAAATCTGATCGTTGTCGGCGACGGCCTGCTCTAATGGCTTGAGCAAGACGGCCCCCACACCTTCGCCAGGCACATAACCATCCCCAGTTCCCAGGCTCTTACTTTGCCCCTCACTACCGATTATCTGCATATGGCTTAAAGACAACCATTTGGCCGGATGAAGGCTCAAGTTGACGCCACCGGCCACCGCCAATCGGCACTCGCCCCGTTTGATACTTTCACAAGCCATGTGAATGGCCGTGAGCGATGAGGAACAAGCCGTATCAATCGCCAGACTAGGCCCTTGCCAATCAAAAAAGTAAGAGACCCGATTGGCGATTTGCCAGTAGGATGCAGCGCCTAATGTCGCCGCCACGGTAGGGTCGGCGGCAAGGAAGGGATAATGGTGATACATCACGCCAACAAAGACCCCTACCTGCCGGATCTGAGCCAGAGTGGTTCGACTGTAGCCGGCATCCTCCACCGTAGACCAGACCGTTTCCAGGAACAGCCGTTCCTGCGGATCTATCCGTTCCGCCTCGCGAGGCGAGATATTGAAAAAGAGCGGGTCAAATTTATCGACATCCGTGATAAAACCACCCCACTTACTGTGGCTGGTGCCGGCCCGCTCTTGGGTCGGGTCATAATACGGTCTATAGTCCCATCGTTCGGCCGGAATTTCGGTGATACAGTTTCGACCGGCCTTTAGATTCTTCCAGAATTCCACCAAGGTGTCAGCCATCGGATAGCGCCCACTTAGCCCGATGATGGCAATAGCTTCCACGTCGTGTGAAATCGTGTGCGGGCCCACTGCGCCGGCTTGAGACCGCAGCCAGCGCTTACGGGGTGACGTTGGGGCGCTGGCCGGGGCTGGCAGCGGCGATGATTGCGGCGCTTTTTCAGTCGTGTCGGCGACACGCTCCGCTGTTTCCTGTAGATGCGTTGGATAATGCTCCACAAAGTAAGCGGCTAGCTCGGTCAGAGTCGGATACTCAAAAAAGAGCGTTTTGGGCAACTCACCAAAGCGTTGTTCCAACTTTCGGGTCAGTTCCAAAGTCATCGTCGATTCAATGCCGTAGGTTTCCCATGACGCCTTGGAATCAAGCCGGGCTGTCGGCAGTTTTAAGGTTTGGGCTAACACCGTTTTGAGATAGTTTTCGCTCGCTTGCACTAAATGATCCGGCTCGACATGGGGCAAATCGACCGATCGGCTGCGCTTAACGCGCCTATCTCGACCTACTCCCCTGAGATAGGCGCTGATCTTCGGCCGGTCGCCACTTAAGACCAGCAGTTGTGTCAGCTGCTCTTGGGCCAAGGCAACTTCAAAAGCGGCCAATCCGGCTGATGTTGCCAGGGTTGTCAGGCCCATTTCGTGCTTCAGCCAAGCCGCAGTTTTACTATCCACTGTCATCCCACCCTCGGCCCACAATGACCAGTTGAGGGACAGGGTTCGGCCGGAGCGTTTTCCAGCCTCGACCAGGGCCTGGCGGTGGTGAGCAAACACATCCAGAAAGGCATTGGCCGTGGCATAATCGGCCTGACCCACGTTGCCTATAACGCCAACAATCGAGGAGAACAGCACCATAAAATCAAGCGGCTCGGTCCGGGTGGCAACATCGATGTTGAGCGCTCCAGCCACTTTGGGTGCCAGCACCATCGCTATCTCGGCTTCAGTCTTGTTGATGATGAAGCTGTCTCTCATTAAACCGGCGCTGTGGACAATGCCGTTGAGCGGGCCAAATTTTTCATGAATCGTCTGTACTACGCGCTCTACATCATCGCGCCGACTAACATCGACCGGCAAATAGACGACCGTTCCACCACCCCGGTTGAGGTCAGCGAGCTGTTGGCGGCCGACTTCATCCAAGGCCGACCGGCCACTCAAAACGACCGTGATGTTGTCCTCCTCAAGCAGATGACGGGCGAAGAGCCGTCCCAGCCCGCCCAGACCGCCCGTGATCCAATACACACTACCGCTCTTGAGGTACGCCCGCTTTGCCGGACGGCTAACTTCTAATTCGCTCGCTTGCAGCATTTTGATGGTTCGGGTTCCTTGCTCATCATATCGCACATCGACCGCTTGGAAGCTGTCCGATCTCATCTCCCGGCTAAGCAGTGCCGTCAAACGACTAAGTTCCGGATCCGCGACCGTGATGACCTTACCCCGGATGTGAGGGTGTTCCAGATGAGCCGTTTGCAGTAAGCCGGTCAGGGGGGTATAGAGATGACTTTCCACGGTATCGGTCACTACCAACAAAATATGACAAGGGGCGTTAGAAGGCAGGGTGTTCAGCTTAGCTTTCAGTTGGCTCCAAACTTGCCGTACATTGGTAGTTACCATTTCCGCCGTGTCTGATTGCGGATCAGGCAGCGCCTGCACGGTGACCTGGTCAAATGTCGTCGCAAGGCTCCGAACAACCCCCGGCTCAAACCCGAGCAGCAGTAGGGTATTGTCTGCCGGCATCTGTCTTGGATCATCCCCACTTTTATCCAGAGCCTTGATTTGCCAGTTGGACGTTGCAAAAAAGATGTCGGTTTTGGCCGGCTCAGCGATGGCCCGGACGGTAAGCCCCTTGAACACAACACATACAGCTCCCTGTTCATTGGTTAACACGATGTCATACTTGACCACATCGCCGGTCGGTTCAACGCCGGAACTGAACCGCACATAAGCATAGCCCTGCTCCGACGGGGACTCGTAAATGTTGACCGTTTCCACGGCAAAAGGAAGATAGACGCTTTGCAGCCGGTCATTGCTCTGCCGGCCCAGGCCCAATCCGACGATGGCGTGTAACGACGCATCCAGCAAGCTCGGATGCAGACCATACGCATCACTGATCACCTCGGCCGGAAGTCGCAGTTGGGCCAAGGCTTCAGCCGAATTATAGCGAAGCTGCACCACTCCTTGAAAGGCAGGGCCATATGCGAACCCATGTTCTCTAAAAAACCGGTAACAGTCCGCGCTCTCAATCATTGATGAGCAACGGTTTTGAATAGCCGCGATATCGAGTGGTTTTGGCGGCCTCATTTTGCCGACCACCAGTTTTCCCTGACTATAAAGAGTCCCATGGTGGCTAACCTCAAAGGCCACTTCGCCTCGCTCATCGGGATATAACCCAAGCTGGACCTCTACCATTTCATCATTGACCACCAGTGGCCTGCTCCAGACGACATCTTTTAGCTGGGTCACAGCCTGATCTCTGAGGGCTATCTCTCCGGCCGCTCTAGCCATTTCCAGATAGGCCACGCCCGGCAAAATCTTTTCATCTTGTATCCGATGGTCATTGAGAAAAAATTCGGTTCCGGTGAAGGTGGAGCTAAAGCGTTGTTCGACCAAATCGGAAATATTGCGGTGAACCAATGGGTGTAAGGCGAATGATGAATGATGATGGATGAATGATGATGGATTTTTTTCATCATTCATTATTCCGCGTTCAACATTAGGTATCCAATAACGCTCTTTAGCAAAGGGGTACGTTGGCAGCGATATCCGGCGAGGCTTGTCTACCCCGTACAAAGCGTTCCACTCAATCTCGACGCCCGACACCCACAGTTGGGCCAATTTTTCCAGCTTGCCGTGGCTCATCCAACGCATCACCAGCTCTCGCATATCGTCATCGTCGCTGAGCAACGGCCTGGGCCTAGCATCTTGTATAACCTGCCCCAGATAGCCCCATTCAACCTCGGCTTTGCCAGCCAAAAAGACCTTCAATTTTTGCCGCAAATCGGTGAGATCCGTCACCACCAAGGCCAGCCGGGACGCCATTGCCTCGCGCCCCATCTGCAGGGTGTACGCCAGGCTGGGTAAAGATAATGCAGGTGGGGTTTGACTTTTGGCGTCACTCTCGCCTGCAAGTGAGGCCAGGTACTGCGCTATATGCGCCACCGAGGCTTGCCCGGAAAAGAGGGTGAGGGGCAGTTCATTGTGATACTGTGCCTCGACCATCGTTTTCAGATGGCTCAGTTGTACCGGGTCGAAGCCATATTCCTCGAACGGCTGCTCAACCTCGATATCGTCAGGAGCGACACCCATCATTTCTGAGATTATGACCCGAACCGCTTCTTCGATGGCCGGAGTCTGCTCTGCTCCGGTGAATTCCTGTTCAACCGATTGCTGAGATGGTACTTTCTCTAAAAAAGTCAACAGGTTATGAGCATATGCTCTCAGTCGATCCTCATTCCTGGCCGACAGCACCATCACCTGCGGTCCTGCCCCTGACTCCTGACCCCTAACCCCTGACCCCTGCTCCTGATACTCCTCCAGCACCACGTGAGCATAGGCTCCCCCAAAACCAAAAGAGCTGACCCCGGCTCGCCGGGGGATCGGTTGTCCGGCCTCATTCACCAACCGCGGCCAGGCTTGGGTTTCGGTTACCAGGTAGAAGGGGCTGTCGGTTAGATCAATAT
>JAGRBZ010000424.1 GCA_020433805.1 Anaerolineae bacterium | reverse complement strand
TTTTATACTCACGAATGGCATATTTTTTTTTTTTTTTTTCTTGTGAGTCGGAGAGCCAACCAAATTCACCGCTTGTAGTTGATCGAACATTCCTTTCAGTAATCGGTTCTGTCAAACGTCTCGTAAAACCAAATGTCACGAGCCAATTTTTTTCATCATTTGAGAGTTCCACTTCTTCAAGGGTGAGATCCACCAATTCATCCGGTTCATATAAACTCTTTATAAATTCAGCCGCCGCTTTAACTGCTTGCTTTACATCTATCATTACAACACCTCTTTCATGCCTAATCCATCAAACGTGTAAACACATTCTTGCATCATTATCATCCGATTAACAAAATTATAGCACAAAATGTCCGATTTTATAGGGCGAATTGCTCGTTTGCGCCAGAGGCTTCTCAAAATGGAGATGAGGGAGTAAGGACATTTGTAAACCTAATCTCCTAATCTCCAATCTCCTTCTACCACACCCGCATCGACTTAAACGCCTCGGCGTAGGTAACGCCGATTTTCTCGCCCCGGCCTTTATCCAGCTCGTTCATCCATTTGAGGCTGTCATCGCCCTTGGGGAATTGGCTGACGTGCGCCCGGCAGGCAGCCATTTTGGTGTCGTAGATGGCGGTGATGTCGACATAGATCTCCGGCTCCGGCGAGGCTTGAAAGAGAAAGACCCGTTCGATTTTGCCTAACGCCGCGCCGGTTTCGTTGAGATGCTCCGGGCGGTAGAGCGGCATTTTCGACGGCATATAGGCATCGAGCGCAACTTGGCCCGCCGCGCGATGATCGGGGTGGGCTTGCCCCGTCCAGTAGGGGTCGAACGTCAGCAGCGAGTCGGCCTGGGTCAGGCGATACAGCCGGGCAATCTGGGCGCGGAGTTCCAGATCGGCTACCAGTTCGCCATCGGGCCGGCTGAGATTGTAGGTTTGTTCGATGCCTAAAATTTCCGCCGCGTCTTCGGCCTCGGCAATGCGCGTGGCGGCCAGCGTCCAGCGTGAGGTTTCTTTCTCCTGCGCGCCGATGTCGCCCAGAGTGCAGTTTACCGAAAAGATAGTTACGCCGCGTTGGGCCAGCATGGCAATTGTGCCACCGCACATCGTTTCCAGGTCATCGGCATGGGCGGCGATGACAATCAGACGTTTTACCTCGTCAAATGCTTCTATTCCTGTTATATCCGTCATGGGTTCCTCGCTAAATGGTCAATGTCGTTAAGTTAAGGCAGACGAGCCAGACCTGACAGGTTTTCGAAGATGTCGTTTGGAGTAAGATGGGGGCCAATCGGCCCTCTATTTACGCTCACCCGTATCTTGTAAAACCTGTCAGGTCTTTACCGGCGACCAGCCCTTAGGAAACAAACTCTCGATGACCCCGCCCAGTTTATCTTGATGGGGATAATAAAGCGCGACACCCAAGCCAAAGCCCCGATAGCGCACCAGAATATACCCCCGGCCGGTCAGGTGACCGGGCGCAGCAGTGATATCGAAACGCTCGCGGTTCAGATAAGCCCTGGTTTGTGACTCGTCCAGATCGAGCGTGTTTTGGGTGGCTTTGCGGTCAATCCACTGGGCGGCGGCGGTGCTGAGCTTGGGGTATTTGCTCTTGATGTTTAAGAAGATCATCCCCTCAGCTTCCGGCTCCGGTGCGGTTAGGGGTTGATGATCGGGGTTGGTCAGGTAAACGCGCCACCGGCTGGGCTGGAAGACGATGTTGGGGTGGAGGTCATCGAGTTGCAGACCGTGCCGCTGGAGGGCGGTTTGTAGCATGGCATCCGTTTCGGGGGGTAGATCATCGTGAAGGAAAGCCCTCACCCCGTCGCTGACGCGACTCCCCTCTCCTTGAGGGAGAGGTGGAAATTGCCCCTCTTTTTCCAACACCGCGATGAAAAAGCCGCCGGTATTGTTGTGATGAGGCCACACCCGCCGACACAAATGCAGCGACGGATCGAGCGCTTGCCCCTGCCAGGTGGTGATGCCCGGCGACATCTTCAAACCGGCGATATCGGCTTCTACAATACGCACCGAGGTGTGCTGCCGCAAAATTGCATCGACGACCAGCTCGTTTTCTTCGGGGGCGTAGGTGCAGGTGGCGTAGACAATCCGTCCGCCCGGTTTGCAAAGCTGAACGGCTTTTCGCAGCAGTGCCTTTTGCGAACCGCTTTTCTTGCAGGAAATGGCCTCACCAATGCGCTCGACGATGATCGGTTCTTTGCGGGTGGTGCCTTCGCACGAGCAAGGGACATCGACCAGAACTTTGTCGAATAAGCCGGCAGCCGGAGGATAGTTTCCGCCATCGGCGGTAGTGGTGGTGACGTTGAGCAGGCCTAACCGTTCAAACGTCTGGCGGGCAGCCCGCATACGTCCGGCATTGATGTCATTAGCAACAACCGTGCCTCGATTGCCCATTTGGACAGCTATTTGGGCGGTTTTGTTGCCCGGCGCAGCACATAAATCGAGCACTCGCTCGCCGGGTTGCGGATCGAGCAGCAGCACCGGCAGCATCGAGACGGCTTCCTGGCTGTGGTATAAGCCAGCCAAAAAGGCCCAATGGTGGCCCGGTTTGAAGTCGGGGGCCAGTTGAAAGCCGCCCGGCTGCCAGGCCAAGGGTTCGAAGTCGATGCCTTCCGTTGTAAAAATCTCGGCCAACTGTTCCGCAGTGATACGCAGCGGATTAGCCCAAACACAGGTCGGCAAGGGTTCAAAGAGAATTGTTTCGAACGCAGCCCAGTCATCAATAAGGGGATAATAGCGGTTGAGGGTGTTCATTGTATGTATTATGATGGATCTAACCTGACAAGTAAAGTTAGCAAAAATCATTAAGATGGCAACGTTTTAGCCATCGCATTTTTAACATCACGTATATGATAATAGAAGCACTCGACGCAAGCAAGAGCTGAAAGATTTATAACGTTAGTGTGATTTAGGAGGTGCGATGTGCTTACCCCAGTAGTCAACAAAAACGGTGAAGGATCGGATATTGCCGGTGGTGGTCAGTAATTTACAGCGAGATTAGCGCATGATTGCCGATATGCAAATGTGGGCGATGCTATTCTATCATGCGCTATTGCCTGTTTGTGAAATCAACCCTCTATAAGTGAGTTGAGTAACATTGTTTTTCCACTTAAAGTCGATTATACTCGTAATATCAGAAATTACATCTACATCTACTGTTCAATCTGGGGAAGTTTTTATCAGCTATCGTATCTCCATTAAATCAGCATGATATTAAAGTGGCTTCATAGCAACCCTATCCCCTCAAAACTTAAGTTGTTGAGTATTTACTCAGCAGACAGGTACAGTCACTTTTTGCCGAAAATGAACGTTCGTTTAGCCCCAGCAGGTCGATTTATTACATCCAGGTGACTGTCACCTTTTGAACTGCGTAACTCATATGAATGTAAAAGGAAGGATGTATGCTGGCTGACTCCACAGGTTACAGATTTACAACAACGATTGCATCACTCCTCAAGAATATCAAAGGCATATTACCCGAAGGCAAATCCTTGCCCGATGATTCCTGGGAGGCTCGACACCGGGGCATACTGACTCTGCTTTGGCTTCACGTCATCGGGGTTGTCTGTTTTGGTCTGTTTATGGGAGAGGAATTGGGCCACAGTCTGCTTGAAGGCTCAATTTTGGTGCCGATGGCTATCGCTGCCGGTTGGCTGAAAGGTCATCGCAAATTTCGCTCGGCGATGACCAGCCTGGGTTTGATTACGGCATCGGCTTTATTTATTCATCTCTCCGGTGGCTATATCGAGGCTCATTTTCATTTCTTTGTTATGCTGGCCGTCATTGTTTTGTATCAGGATTGGTTCCCTTTCCTGGTAGCCATTGGCTACGTATTTTTTCATCACGGTGTGGCAGGGGTAATTGATCCTACAGCGGTTTACAACCATCCGGATGCCTTTGCTCATCCCTGGAAATGGGCAACGATTCACGGCGCTTTCATACTGGCTGCCAGTGTGGCCGGCCTGATCTCTTGGCGAGTCAACGAATCGCTTCGAACGACGATTGAGTTAATTCTAAACTCAACAGGGGAAGGGATTATTGGGATAGACCTGCACGGTAAAATTACCTTTATGAATCCGGCCGCCGCAGAAATGACCGGATATGAGGTAAAGGAGCTTATGGGGCACCGCCTATCTGGCCTTTTTTATCAGGCAGAAGGGACCACGGCTCGGCCCTTTGAGAGTAAAGCTTGGATAAAAGCATTAACCGAAAAAGATTGTGTTCAGTCCGCTATCGAGGGCACATTTTGGCACAAGGATCGCACAACGTTTGCAGCCGAATATATCTGTACGCCCATTCGCAAAGCAGGTATTGTTGTGGGCGCTGTTGTCGTCTTCAAAAATGTTACCGAACGCCTTCAAGCCCAAGCAGCTTTGCAAAAAGCCAAAGAAGAATTGGAAATACGTGTGAAAGAAAGAACGGCTGATTTAGAAGAAGCCAACATGCGGCTTCGTTTTGAACTGACCGAGCGGCAGCGGGCGGAAGCAGATTTAGCGAAACGGGCAACCGAACTGGAAGAATCACGAAGTTTTCTTAACTCTATCATTGAGAGTTTGCCAACCATGCTTTTCACCAAAGAGACACAAGATTTTCGGTATACCCACTTTAATCGCGCAGCAGAAGAAATAACGGGAAGGAGCGCAGCAGAGATCATCGGTAAAAACGATTACGATCTCTTTTCAGCAACAGAAGCCGGCTTTTTTACGGATAAGGATCGAGAGGCATTAGCCGAAGGGGCTTTAGTTGATATTCCTGAACAGACAATCCATACGCCTCATAAAGGTGTTCGCTTTCTGCACACCCGAAAAATTCCCATTATGGGAGCCGATGGTAAGCCAAAATATCTATTGGGTATCTCTGAAGACATCACCGAACGTAAGCTGGCCGAGGCGGCCTTAATAGACAGCGAGGCCAGGTATAGGGCCATTGCCACAACGATGCCGGGTACAATCTACCAATTTACCTCCCGCAATGGGGTCTGGACGGTTGATTACGTCGCCCCACAGGTTTTTGAGTTTTTTGGAATTGATCCGGCAGATATTTTGCAAGACCTCAACAACTTTACCTGTCACATTCATCCTGATGATATAGGCAATTTTGTCGAGTCGGTTGCTGAAGCGGTGGAAAATCTGTCATGCTGGAATTTTGAAGGCCGGCTTATCAATCCTACGACAGGAGAATTGGTATGGTGGCAAGGCTTATCAACGCCCATCTCTACCACCAAAGGCGAAGCTATTTTTAACGGCATCTTGTTAAACATTACCGAACGGAAACAGGCCGAAGCGGCCCTGCGCCAGAGCGAGCAACGCTTCCGGCAGGTTGTCTCTTCCATTAGTGACCATATCTATGTCACCAAATTGACCACAACAGGCGAGGCAACGAATCTCTACGTCTCTCCCCATATTGCACCCCTAACCGGCTATCCTATCGACAAATTTATTAAGGACTGGAATTTCTGGCCCTCAACCCTTATTCATCCTGACGATAAGGCAGCAGCGACCATACAGGCTAAACAATTGGCGAAGGGTGAAAGCAGCGAGCTAGAATATCGCATTATTCGGGCCGATGGCAATATCGTTTGGGTGCGAGATAGCGGCCGTGTGGAAAGAGAGCGTAACGGCCAGGAACTCATTATTTACGGACTGGTAAGTGACATTACCGGGCGTAAGCAAGAAGAAATGATCCTGGAGATGGCTCGCGATCAGGCTCTCGAGTCGAGCCGGTTGAAGACCGAACTGTTGGCGAAAGTCAGCCACGAGTTGCGTACTCCGCTCAACGCCATTTTGGGCTTTGCCGAACTACTCAAATTACAGGTAGATGCCCCCGACGCCGGCAAGCAAAGACGAATGACCAATGAAATTATAGATAGTGCCCATTATCTAACCGATATCGTCAATGAATTACTCGATCAGGCCCAACTTGAGGCAGGCAGACTGGTCTTAAACACGCACTGCTTTACGCCGTTTGATCTTATTGACGGTGCTTTAGCCAGGATGAATGTATTAGCTCGGACGAAAGGATTAAGCCTGATCAGCGACATCGACAATGCTGTGCCGCCAACCTTATGCGGCGATATGGACCGTCTACAGCAAATTTTGGTCAACCTCATCAGCAATGCGATTAAATTTACAACGACAGGCTCCGTGCAGGTGCGCCTCTACTGCCCCGACACCCATCATTGGGCCTTACAGGTTTCCGATACCGGATCTGGCATTCCAAGTGAAGCGCATTCGTACATATTTGAACCATTCCGCCAGGTTGATGGCTCGATGACACGCAAACAGCCTGGTACCGGGTTAGGTCTATCTATTGTTAAACAGCTCACCACCATGATGGATGGTGAAATTATATTAGAAAGCGCAATTGGACGGGGCAGTACGTTTACCATTATTCTGCCGATGCAACCAACCGAGGAAATAGTAATATGAACAACCCCCTGGCTTTAATTATTGAAGATGATTCGAAACTGGCCTACCTTTTTGCCGAAGCGTTGCAAATGGCTGAATTCGAAACGGAAACCATTCAAAACGGTCGGAGTGCGCTGGAGCGGCTAGCACTTATGATGCCGGCCGTGGTGGTTTTAGATCTCCACCTGCCCGACCTGCCAGGTTCAGATATCCTCACGTATATTCGGTCTGAGAAGCGACTAAACAACACCCGGGTTATGCTCGTAACCGCCGATGCGCTCAAAGCCGAACAGCTTCGTAATGAAGTTGACCTGGTGCTTCTCAAACCCGTCAGTCTCATTCAACTCAGCACCCTGGCCAGTCGTTTACGCCCGCTAACCATGACTTAATAGGGAAAATTAGCTCCAAAAGAGCAAAAACCTTCAATCTGAAATAATTGTATCCAGACGTTCCAGACTATGCATGACCAATGCTATGGCAATAGGATCAGCCAGCGGCAGCACTTTTTGCCCGGTTAAAGCGCGCCACACCGCCTGACCAACGTTCCATCCGCTTGGCGGCAACGATCCTTCGGCCAGACGCCGTACACCCTGCCCCAAAATGCCCAGCGCCAGCAGGTCATCAACCGCTTGCCAATCGTCGCTGTTGGGATCAGGCATGGTATCGATTAACCACGCAACCCGTTCCCCTTCATCTGCTGCCAGCCAGCGACGCCATTTTTCATTATCAATTAACTGTATTTGGTTTTGGCTTAAGATCGGTGTCCCTTGCGCCCGTCGTTGGGCAAAGTGGCGGGCCAAACGTGGACTGCGCCGCCCCCGGGTGTATTCTTGTGTCCACATCACTTC
>JAGRBZ010000423.1 GCA_020433805.1 Anaerolineae bacterium | reverse complement strand
AAAAAGCACTCAATACGCATTACGCACTACGCAATAAACAAAGGCTCAAATTATGGCGAAAACTTAGAGACACTAACTTATTTTGAAATAGAGATCTTTAGGCATGGTTAAAGCACTGATTGTTGACGACAGTAAGCGCTATCCTTATCTGTGGATGCTCATACGCGAACGTTTCCTGAACTCGCTGGCCGTTGTGCCGATTGCCGGTTTGGTTATCGCCGTATTGCTGGCGTGGGTGGCGCGTTATGCCGATCGCTATCTGATAATGCAACCGCATATGATGGTCTGGTTGGTTGGGACCACGTCGTCGGCCATTGCGGTAACATCGGTCATTGCCACCTCAATGTTGAGCTTTCTGGCCGTAGTTTTTTCAATCACCCTGGTGGCACTGCAATTAGCCAGCCAGCAGTTCTCGCCGCGGGTATTGCGAATCTTTGCCCGGTCAACGGTGGTCAAAATGACCCTGGGCCTGTTCATCGCTACCTTTGCCTTTTCGTTAGTCCTATTGAGCGAGGCTGCACGGCGGGAAGAGATAGAAGCACCGCTGGTTTCGCTCTCGATGGCTATTTTGCTGGTTTTTACCAGTATTATTGTATTTGTCGAGTTTGTGGCGACAATCATCAACATGATGCGGATTGGCAACATTATCAAAATTGTGGCCGATGAAACGCGGGCCGCGATCATCGACAATTTTTTGCCTGAAATGGCCTATGCCGAATGTGAAGCCCGTACTCTTGAGTACCCAATACAGATTATCGCTTACGATCATCCGCGGGCTTCGCCCCTGGTTTCCAGAGACCCACAAGGCGTACTGGAAGCTATCAGCTATGTACATCTGGTGCAACTCGCTCGTCAGCATAATTGCGTGCTGCAAGTGTTGCCGAGGGTCGGTGAGTATATTGTAAGCGGCACGCCGGTGGTCGAGGTCTATGGGTCGACTGACTTGGATCCGAGACAGGTGCTGGCTACCCTTATGGTCGGGCCGGAGCGAACCCTTTTTCAAGATCCGGCTTTTGGCTTTCGAACTCTGGTCGACATTGCGGCCCAAGCTCTGTCGGCGGCGGTTAATGCGCCAACGACGGCCTCCCAGGTTATTGAGCGGCTGATCGATTTGCTCTTGGAAATCGCGCGCCGCCCGGCCCCCTCTGGCTACTACGCCGATGAGGAAAGTGTGCTGCGCCTGGTGCGTCCCGTGTTTACCTGGCCCGAGTATGTTGACCTGGCCTTCACCGAGATCATTGAATATGGCGGCACAGCCTCCCAGGTGCGGCAACGGCTGTTACAGGGATTTGATCAGTTGCTAAGAGAAATACCCGAAACCTACCGGCCTGCTATAGAAAAGCAGCGGAGCAAGTTAAACAGTAGAAATGACGCATTGTAATTATGCAACAGTTGTCGTTCGCCTCGAGCTTCAGCTTGACTAACGAAGCGGCTGACAGCACATGTAACAGCACATCTAATTGAAAGGAAGAGGCATTACCGTGATTGAAAAACTAGATCAAAGTTCGGAAGACGTGCTTGGCTTCAAAGCCAGCGGTGACATAAGCAAAGCCGACTATGAAACGATGATTCCGGCCGTCGAGGCCGCGCTGCAAACGTATGAAACCGTCCATATGCTGCTGGACCTGACCGAATTCAAGGGGGAAAAAGCAGAAGCTTGGGGCGCAGATTTGAAGTTTGGCCGCGATTACCACAAAAAGATTAGCAAGATGGCCATCGTAGGCGACAAGAAATGGGAAGAATGGTTAACCAAAGTGGCCGGTCCCTTCTACGCCGTCGAAGCCAAATTTTACCATTCGGCTGAAATCGACAGCGCCTGGGCCTGGCTGCGCACATAGGAACACATTGTGTTCCGGCACAGCGGAGACGACTGAATGACCACCTTTTATGCTAACTCCCCAAGCTATTGGCATCGCTTTGGCTGGGCGGTTTTGGTAGCCGTTCTCAGCGCTGTCGGTGCGCTTATCTACATCACCATCGTCAATGTAGGCACAGCCTGGCTTTGGCCGGGGCCAATTGATTACCGTCCGTTTTCAGGTTCCTGGAGGACGGTGGTGATGATGACGACATTTGGCCTTCTGGTTGGCTTTATTCATCGCCTGCTACCGGCCCAAGCGGTGGATGTTTTTGACGCTATCAATGAGGGCCGGTTGTCACCGCGACTGGTTCTAGGGTCGCTACTGGTGGCAGTTGCTTCACTGGTTGGCGGCTTTAGCCTGGGGCCGGAAGTACCATCCGGGATACTTGCAGGCGGTCTGGCGACCTGGCTGTCTGACCGTCGCGGGCTGGATGAAGAGACCCGGCGGACCAACATGCTCTGTGGGGTGATGAGCGCCTATGGCGGCCTGTTTTCCACACCTTTTGGTACCGTAATAACCGCTATGGAACTGCCGCATAAACAGGACGCCCGCTATTTTGGCACGTTAATCATTACCGCCATTTCTGCCGTAATCGGATTTGCCATCTTTTTCACTGCCGAAGGTCAGGAATTTGCTTCCGTACTGCGCCTCCTGGACCTGCCCACATTTCACTTAACCTTGTGGCACCTTCTGCTGGGGATTGTGCTGGGAGGACTTAGCACGGTTCTGGCTCTGATTTTTGGCCTTTTGATGCGTTTCTTGACACGCCTGGCAGCGCCCTTGAATAATCGTCCAGTTGTTCGCGGTGGGGTAGCCGGGGCGCTGCTTGGCTTACTGGCGATGACTGTGCCCATGACGTTGTTTCTGGGGGCCGATGGGTTGGTGATTATAACGGAACGGGGTGCAGAAATAGGGGTTGCCCTGCTGCTGATCCTTGTTTTCGCCAAGATGTTGGCCACGGCCGGAGCGCTCTCCACCGGTTTTATCGGCGGACCTATTTTTCCCTTGTTTTTTATGGGCGGTACGGTGGGAACGGCACTGCACCTCTTGTTTCCTCAGATACCGTTGGCCCTGGCCGTTGGTTGTCTGATGACAGGTATCCCCGCCGCGTTGTTACCCATTCCGCTCACTCTGGCCATCATCGCCGTGTTGATTACGGGCATTCCCGCCACCGAGGCGATTCCGGTTTTTCTGGCCGGCTTGACCGCATATTTTGTAACGCATGGGTTTGGTCTGCTGGGTCGAGCGCAAAAGGATTAAGAAATGAGTCATTATGGAGCCTATCAAAAAAGCTGAAACCGTCGGTAAAAATATTCGCGCCGTTCACCCGCTGCAGAAATTCCTTTTATTGGACGTGCTGCGTGACAAAGAATCACGCATGATTATTTATTGGACCGGCGCTGTCTTGATTTTAGGTACGTTGGTCTATCACTGGCTCGAGGGGTGGAGTTATCTGGACGCATTTTATTTCTGCGTCATCAGCCTGGCAACCATTGGCTATGGTGATCTGGCACCTACGACAGATGCAGCAAAAATTTTCACCGTCGTTTATGTAATCAATGGGATTGCCATTTTGCTGGCTTTGTTCGATCGGGTGCGCGTGGTTCGGCCCCAGTGGACAAGTGATCAGGTTATGGTTGAAAAACGTGACGATGCGGGATAAAAAGCGGGCATACCCTTTTGGAGGCGCTAACTTGATGTGATGTGACCCAAGATGTCTGTCGATGCTATAAGGAATAAAGTAAACCAAAGGAGTAAAGCCTTGATAAAGATCGCTATCAAGGTAAATATAGTACGATGACCCAAACACCAAACCCAAAGGATACAGCCGTAGATGGAATATCGCCCGGACTGCGAAGGTGGGGTACCCGCAGTTGGCTTTATCTCGGCATCTTCCTTTTTATCATGGCCATCGTTTCTTTCTTAAGCGCCATTTCCGGACTGTTTGTGCCGTTGGTCGTTGCCGTGGTGGTGGCGATGATTTGCTACCCTTTGGTCGATTTCATGGCGGCCCACGGGCTGAATCGCGCTCTGGGCAGCGTGCTGGTCATCTTACTTGTGATGGCTGTGTGCATCGGCATCGCCTGGCTGACGGTGGTCGGCATCTATAGCCAAACTGATGAAATGGTGGCCGAGCTTACAGCCGGGCTGACGACGCTTGCCACCATGTTAAATCTAGAACTGCCCGCCGAAACGATTGAGGCAATCCGGACAAAGGCAGTGGCTGCTTTGGCCGGGTTGGCTTACGGCCTCACATCGTTTATATTTTCAAGTTTTTCCGGCATTGTCGGTCTTTTTATGGGTGTCTTTACCGCCTTTTTCTTATTGTTTTATCTGCTTGCCGACTGGCATGGTATTACCGCTTGGGTCGGTTGCCATATGGGCTTGCCGGCAGAATTAGGCACCACTGTGCTGGCCAAGGCCACCGAAGCCATGCGTATCTACTTTTACGCCGTGACCCTATCCAATCTGCCCGTGGCTGTAGCCGTTGGGGGCGCAATGTGGCTGATGGGTTTGCCGTTGGCTATGCCGGTGGCCGTGATCACAATGGCAACGGCCTATATCCCCTATCTGGGAGCGATTATCTCCGGCGCATTTGCCGCCCTGGTGGCCTTGGGCGCTGGCGGCCTGACCGAGGCGCTTATCATCCTGGCCGTTATTGTGCTCATGCAGAATATCATCGGGCCAATTCTTGCCGTCTACGTAGCCAGTGACAAGCTTCAAATGAACCCGATTGTCACACTCTTAACCACGTTGGGTGGAGGCATCTTGTTTGGCGCATTGGGCGCAACCATGGCGGCTCCGCTTACCGCCGTGCTAATCGATGCCCAGAAACAGACCCAAGCCTATGGCACCCACCAAACGGATAACACCGAAGCCGGTAAGCACGCTGGCGAAGAAAGCTAAAAATGACCGACTCAGTCGATCAAAATGTGAGGAGTGAGGCATCCTCAGATGCGGCTCCGTTCGGCATCTGAGGATGCCGGCTCCTCGAAAATGGGATCTGCTGAGACTAAGTTGAAATGATGGGAGGTGCAGTAATGAAGAACCAACAAGTTGCTACGTTAATTGTTGTCGTGGGTGTAGTTGGCGTTTTATTAGGCACTATGCTGGCGTTGCTCCTGGTAGCCTGGCTGGGGCAAAGCCAGTTGGTTGGTATCCTATTTGTAGTAGGCTTTCTTCTGCTGGCGATTGGCATGGTAATCGCCCCTTGGCTGCGGGGTTACCTGGCTGCCCCAGACCGGGTGGCAGAAGATCTCCACATGATCGTCAATGCCAATCCGGCCCACCGGGTGTCGGTCAAGGAGTCGCCGGGCAGGTTGAAGCCGATGGTCGAAGCCATCAACAGCCTGGCCGAACAGTATCAACAATCTTTGGAAACCCGGGACACGCAAATTCAGCAGTCCGAAGCCAAAGTGACCGATGAAAAGAATAAGTTGGCCGTGCTGATTGAAGAGCTAAACGAAGGCGTCGTGGTCTGCACTATGCAGGGGCGCATTTTGTTGTACAACAGCCGGGCCTCAGCCCTGTTGGGTCATGCCGAGTCTCAGACCTCCGGCAACGGCAGGGTTGGATTTGTGGGCTTAGGGCGTTCTATTTTCAGCCTGATGGATCGCAATGTATTGGTAACCGCCGCGAAAAGCGTCATCTACTACCACGAAGAGAAAGGGGTCTACAACCCTGCCCAACTGGTGATCGTGGCGGCCAACGGCAATCTACTGAGAGTCCGGCTCATTCCCATTATTACCCGGCAGCAGGAACTGACCGGCTTTATTCTAAGCCTGCAAGATGTGAGCCAATTTGGCGAGACCAGCCGGCAGCAGTACCGGCAAATCGACTCGCTGGTCAAAACCGTGCATGCCTCACTAGCCGATATTCAAGCCATTGTTACGAAAATGAAAGGAGCAGAACCGGCTACCCAGGCCGGGTTGCTAGAGGATATTCAGTCCAATACCAACAGCCTCAACACCGAACTTGATAAAACAGCGGAAGCCTATGCCGCCGAGCTTCATCTGTTTGACTGGCGCAAGGAAGACATTCTGGGCAGTGATTTGCTCTGGGCTATCGAGCAGTATGCTAATGAAGAGCTGGGGATTACGGTAGCGGTGGATAAGCCGGAAGCCCCTGTCTGGCTGCGTATCGACAGCGCCCTATGCGTTCAGATGATGACTCACGTGATGCGTCGGCTTAGGGATGAATTTGGAATTGACCAACCGGGTTTGTCTTTAACGTCAACGGAGCCGCTGGCTGCCCTGGAACTGATTTGGCCGTATAAATTAGCCAAACTCGAGATCGTACAGGCGTGGCAGGATGTAGAGTTTACGACCAATGTTACGGCCGTCCCGGTAAGTCTGGTCCAGGTTGTTGAGCTTCACGGTGGGCAGGTGCAATGGCGAACCGATGAAACGGCTAATTCGGCCCTTTTACGGCTGGTGCTGCCCACGGCTCAGCCCAAACCGGTCCAAGTCAGGCCGGTCAGCCACGGCAGCCGGCCCGAATTTTATGATTTTGACCTGTTCCAACAGCCTGAATACAGTTCGGAACTGGCCCAGCGCCCCCTGGCCGAGCTTACCTTCACGGTGTTTGATACGGAAACCACCGGCTTGCGTCCCGCCGAAGGTGACGAAATTACCTCGGTTAGCGGCATCCGCATTGTTAATGGGCGGCTGCTGCACCAGGAAACGTTTGACCAACTGGTTGACCCCCAACGTCCGTTGCCGCCAAAGTCCGTCGAAATTACCGGCATTACGCCCGAGATGGTTGCCGGGCAACCGACCATCGAACAGGTTTTACCGGCATTCTACGCCTTTGCCGAAGATACCGTTATGGTGGCGCACAACGCGGCCTTTGATATGCGCTGTCTGCAACTCAAAGAAGCACAAACGGGGCTTAAATTTACGCAGCCGGTGGTGGACACCCTGCTGCTGTCGGCGGTGCTCCACCCCCACTATAACGACCACAGTCTGGAGGCCATTGCCGACCGTCTGGGGTTGAACATCATCGGTCGCCATAGTTCGCTGGGCGATTCAATCGTGACCGGCGAGGTGCTGTTAAAACTGATTCCGCTATTGGCTGAAAAAGGCCTTATAACGCTGGAGCAGGTTCAAAAAGAAGCTCAAAAGAACTATCTGGCCCGCCTTGAGTATTAAGGCCGCAAGCCGCAATCAAACGATTTAACCACAAATAGCGCGGGGAAGGCAGTGCGCAGCCTCCCTGTGGGACAAAGAAAACAAAGGAAAATCTCTGAGAACTCGGTGCCGCCTTTGTGAACTCTGTGGTAAAAATTTTCGCGGATGACGCGAATTTGCAGCCCTAACAACATAAAGGAATGCAAGTTGTGACCCTTCCCGACCTTTAGGGTTTTGACCATGATTTTGTCTAGAAATGGCGCTAAATATCCGACTTGTGGTCGGGATAACGCATTTCGGAAACCCTAAAGGTCTTTT
>JAGRBZ010000422.1 GCA_020433805.1 Anaerolineae bacterium | reverse complement strand
CATTTAACTTTTCCAACGTAACATGCACGAATGACAACTCTGATCTAAGTCTTCCAACGTAACATGCACGAATGACAACTCGCATTTAACTTTTCCAACGTAACATGCATTAATGACAACAAACATGACCCCCTTTACACCGGATTCACCCTCTCCGACTTGTCACGACACCTCCATTTCGCAGATTCACCTGCCTCGGCGTGGCGCGACACCTCTATTTCTCGGCTGCAACGCGCTCGGCAGCGGGAGGGAGTTGTATTTGCCGGATTTATCTTTCTCGGCAGCGCGGGGCAGCTTTATTTCTCGGATATGGGGCTGTGGGCTGTCAGTGGGCGTGTTGTTTGCTGCTTTTGCTCGCAGACCGCTGCTAGACGGGTGCTCTTGTTGATGACGATTGGTTGTTTTTGGTCAGGGTAGCGTGATTAGGGGGAAAGGGAGGTTATGGTTGTTTGAAAAGGAAGATTTTGCTCGTTCGGTTTGCATTGCAAATGGGAGTAATTTGTGTGATAATTGTTGAAGAAGTATTGGAAGAATTGAATTTGATGCGCAATAAGTTCTGTTAGTAAGTTATAAATAGATAAAATATGAAAATTGATAAGCTAATTTCAAAGAGATTTACTGAGCTAGTTGAAAAAGTGGATCGGATTCCGCAAAAAAACGGTATACACGTTGGTAAATTCACTGAATGGGCAACAAGTGTTCTTAGCCTTTTTCAATACGTGTTCGGAGATAATAATGTTTAATGATTTTACAGCAGAAATAAAGCAACGCCGCCAGCAAGCCTTTGCTGGGTAATAATTCTCAACAATGCCAGAACTTGCCCGTTTTTTTGGAATAATCATTCGAATGTATTTTGAGGCCAATGCGCCTCATCATCGACCGCACTTTCACGCTTACTACCAGAACGAAGTCGCTATTTATGCTATCGATGAAATTGAGTTAATGGCCGGTTCATTACCCAAACGTCAGAGCCGATTAATTGAGGCTTGGGCAGAGATCCATCAAGAAGAACTGTTGTCAGATTGGGACAGATTGCAAAATGGTCAACCGCCATTACCTATTGATCCATTGAACTAGAGGAGGTAAAACTATGCTCCACCCCATTTATCGCGTTGTAGAGTGCCAGATGGTAGAAGATTACACCTTACGAATAGGCTTTGATGACGGCACGTTTCAGACGATAAATTTTCAACCCGTGTTAGTTGGAGAATTATACGGCCCCTTACAGGATATATCCTTATTTAATCAAGTTGAGATAGACCCGGAAGTACACACCTTGGTCTGGCCGAATGGGGCAGATTTCGATCCGGCGACGTTACACGATTGGTCAGAGCAGATCGAGGAATTGGAAGCGCGAGCGCAACAGTGGGCCACTAAAGTATCGTAGTTTTCAAAAGAAAACGCCTGTCTGATTGTGAGAATATCTTTAAGGAAGCCAACAGAAAATGAACAATCTTGTCGACCTGTTTAAGGATCGCGAAGGCCGTCTGCTCGGTACAGAAGCAGCCAGCCCAAAGATGCCTTTAGAGAGGTACATACCTGACGTTATCCTGAAACAGAATAGGCTTTATTTTGCTTCAGTTGTCGTAAGCGTTTGATGAAGTCAGGAGGGTTTTGCTCTTGTTGTTGAGAGGCCCGTTCTATTTCTTGCCAGCTCGATTGGATATACGCATCAATTTGATCGCGATTGGCTAAATAATAAGTAATGGAAGCATATACCTGTTCAAGAGACAAACTGGGGTAGCGAACAGCAATTTCTTCAGGACTGGCCCCATCAAGGAAATCTTCGATAACAATTTCAATACCAATCCGCGTTCCTTTGATACGAATATCTTGGCTATCAAGCACTTCAAAATAGTTTTCTAGCTGCACGGTACGACCTCCCATAAAAGTGTTGTTATAGATATGATAAAAGATGAGAGTTAAAAGTCAAAAGAGATGACTTGATTAAATAGCTCTGAGGCTAACAGCGCAGTGGTAACATTCTCCGTGAGCGATGAATTAGTAGGTGTTTAGCTCTTCACAACCCAGCGGAACAAACTTGTCGATCCGATTGCGGACCGCGAAGGGCTGTTGCTTCTGTATTGAGCAGCCACCCCCCGACGATCCCTTTACTCAAGTTGGCGAGTCTAGATCACCACGGGATCGTTGTGTTTTCCCAGCGCGTAAATATCCCCGTCGGGGCATCCTGGCCGAGTAACGCAACGCGCACCACCTCGCGGGAGCCGTCCTCGACAGACTCCGTGCCCTCATAGCCATTGAGGTTCGTCTTGGTGAAGCCTGGGGATATCAAGTTAACCTTGATCCCGGTCGACTCAAGCTCGATCATCATGGCCAGCGTTATGCCGTTGAGCGCTGTCTTGGACGCAGGGTACACGGGGCTGTACATCTGGCGGTAGGGGAAGGTCGGGTCCGCGTTCGCCGTCAGTGAGCCAACGCCGCTTGAGACGTTAACGATGCGTGCATCCGACGACTCGCGCAGGAGCGGCAGCATCGCCTGGTACACGGCCAGGACACCGAACACGTTCGTCTCCCACACCGCCCGCACTTCATCGAGGGAGACGTTGCTGGGGAGCGTTATCTGGGCGTACTCCTGAAGGGGCAAGTCGCCTTTTCTCGTATTTGAGATAGCCGCATTTTGGACCAGTAGATCGAGGCGACCAAACGCCTCGCGGATGCGCTCCGCCGCGGCGCTAATCGAAGCCTGATCCGTTACATCGAGTTGGAGCGCGATGGCCCTCGGCCCAATTGCTTTGGCTGCAGCCTCGCCGCGCTCGAAATTGCGCGACCCGACAAACACAGTCAGGCCGTTTGCCACAAGTTCCTTGGCAACCTGAAATCCAACTCCTTGATTGGCCCCGGTAACCAGGGCAACACGTTTGTCATTCATAATTATCTCCATTTACTTGGTGGCTTAGGATCGTGGATTAAATAACTTCCACATTTGAGTTTGGGTAATTGGTAATTAGGTATTGGTAATTCAATCTCTAATAACCAATTACCAATACCTATCCTTGAAATAGGGAACTTACTTAAATCTCATTTCCTAGCCCTCCATCGGCATCCCCATTTCGGCAGGTTCATCGATGGCGGCTTCCAGAATTTTACGAGCCACATCTTCCGCCGAGTCGGGTGTGGGCATCGGGCCGTCGCCGCCGGGACGCCAGTTGGCCATGTTTTCCTCAAACACGGCGTTCTTGCCAAAATCCGTGGCGGTCATACCCGGATGAAACAGCACAACTCGAATGTTATCGGCCGCCAGCTCATTGCGCGCCGTCAGGCTCAGGCCGTTCAGCGCGTACTTGGTCGAGGCATACGTGCCGATCCCCGGAATTGCCATTTTGCTCACATTAGAACTGACATTTATAATGACGCCGCCGCCCTGTTCTTTCATCTTCGGTACAACGGCCTGTATCCCGTGGAGCGGCCCCAGCAGATTCAGCTCGATAATCTGGCGGTAGTTGTCGGGATCGACCGTGGCGATCCAGCCCGCCACCGCACGCCCGGCATTGTTGATCAGGATGTCAATCCGGCCAAAGTGCTCGAAAGCTTGGTCGATCAAGGCTCTGACCTGAGCCGGGTCGGTCACATCGGTGGGAACGGTTAGCGTTTCGGCCTGGGCCGGTAGGCTCTGGGCGACTGCTTCCAATTTGTCGGCAGAACGTGCTGCGAGGACCAACTTTGCACCCGCCTCGGCAAAAACACGGGCCATCGACGCGCCAATGCCCATCGAAGCGCCCGTAATAATCACAACTTTGTTTTGTACGTCCATAAATGTTACCTCCTGGTAATAAGTGACTGTTGTCAACTCCACTTACCTCGTGTAAAATGGAGCAGTGTTCCGTATTGCGCCCAGTATTATACGGAACACTGTTCCGCTTGTCAAGTGGATTGTAGATTGGTCCAGTTTTTGCATCTGATCGACTAAGAGGGTTAAATGGGTAGAGTACTTTCGTGGTAACACAATCTCGGTAAGGAAACTGGACCAATCTAAACGTAGTGTAAGGATTAAAAATGACTAATCTACCAGCCGAAGAAAGCAATAACGCCGAGTGCGAGGCCTCTCCGTCTCAGCCTGTGCGGGCCGATGCCCAGCGCAATAAAGATGCCTTGCTGGAGGCCGCGTTGGCCGTATTCACCACTTCGGGCGTGGACGCGCCAGTCCGGGAGATCGCGGCCAAGGCGGGTGTCGGCATCGGTACCCTGTATCGCCATTTTCCACAGCGGTCGGACCTTATCGTGGGGGTCTTCCGTCGCCAGGTCGATGCTTGTGCTGACGCCGCATCGGTTTTAGCCGAAGAACATCCGCCGGGCGAGGCACTGGCGCTTTGGTTGCAACGCTTCGCAGGCTTCCTTGCGACCAAACGTGGACTGGCCACCGCCTTGCACTCCGGAGACCCGGCCTATACCAGTTTACCCGCCTACTTCGAGGAGCGATTCAACCCTGCACTCGAAGCTTTGCTCGACGCAGCGGCTAGCGCTGGTGAAGTGCGAACCGACATCGATCCGGACGACCTCCTGCGAGCGGTGGCGAGTCTGTGCATGTCGGCTCACTATGATCCTGACTTTGCACGCCGCATGGTGGCTCTGCTCGTCGATGGGTTGCGCTACAATGCTGGGCCAGCGGTGGATACGACGAGCTAAAAAAGCACGTGATCTCCCCATGTCATTTCGAGGCGTTTTTTGCCGAGAAATCCCTAAGAGAGTTGTTGCAGCCGAGGTTCTGGGGGATTTCTCTCTCCTCCGTCGCTCGAAATGACACGGGTGTGAACAGTTACTTTGTAAAAACTAAAGGTACAATCAAAGAATGAACAACAAACTCGAAAATGCCTTAAACCATTTGAACAGCATTTTGCCTTTGAAACAGAGCCAAGAGGCATGTGCCCCGGAAGTTAAGGAACTTCATCAGCAGATACTTCGCTCATTTGTTGAAAAAGGGCGTATCTTAACCAAAGCAGAAATGACTGAATGGGTTAGTGACGTTCCGCAAGCAATCGATGTACTGAGCAGCTATGATATGGTCACCTTCTCCGAGAGCGGTGAACCCCTTGGTGCTTATCCTTTCACCATGCTGGAGCGCGAGCATCAAGTTCGCGTTAATGGGCATCAAGTCCACGCGATGTGTGCCTTGGATGCCCTGGCGGTTGGCCCTATGTTCGGGGAAACAACCGAAGTTACGTCCCGCTGCCGGGTTACGGGTGATCCGGTCAAGATACAGATATCGGGCGAGACGATTTTGAACCCGGCTGAAGTAGGGGATGCCCATGTGGGTATTGCTTGGGAAGCAGCCGATGCGGCTTCTTGTTGCGCGGATAGTTTGTGTCTAGAGATGATATTTCTGCGCGATGCTGAAACGGCTCAGCAGTGGCTTGCTAATGACTGTGCGGGCAGGGAGATTTTTACGCTGGAAGAATCGGTCCAGTTTGCCAGTCGGTTTTTTGTTCCGCTTTTAGCCTAAATTGTCCATTGCTGCTTCATAAAGAGGTAAAAAGATGGAGATGAAAAAGTTAGGAGATTTGTAAGCCTAATCTCCCAATCTCTAATCTCTAATCTCCAACAAAGTCACCGCCTCTTCCTCGCGCAGACTGCGCTTGAGGCGGGATAACGAAACGTCGGTAATGCCTAGATACGAGGCGATATGATATTGCGGCACCCGGTCGACCAATTCCGGGAACTGCTCAATAAAACCCAGGTAACGGTCTTTGGCCTGCTGTTGCAGCAGATGGCGGGCGCGTAGCTCTTTGTGGATGAGCAGCCATTCGGCTAACTTACGCCCCAGGCGATCAAAGATCGGATGCTCGTTGAACAGAGCCACAAAATCGGTGTAAGAGGCCACCAGCAAGATGCTTGACTCCAAAGCCTGAACGCCGTAAATGACCGGCAGCCCCAGCACCGAGGCAGCCAGCGGCCCGGCGAACGTGTTTTCGGCGATAAAGGCTTTGTTCGACTCGGTGCCACTTTCGGACAGGTAGTAAAAGCGCAGCAGGCCGGAGCAGACAAATAGCAATTCGTGGACGTGATCGCCGGGCAGCAGAATATTCTCCTGTTCGCCCACGCTTTTTACCCGAAAAATTTCAGACAGCATGGACCACTGGCGGTCGGTGAGGTCAACCCATTGGGTGACGGCGTCGTGTAGCTGGTGGTAATAAGTGTCCGTTTCTTTCATACAAATCCCCCGTTAAGAACATAGTGAAGCAACAAAGTTTACCTTAGTTGTAGTGACAAAAGCAAGCTTTATTACTCCACAAGGTTGGTGCTATGAAATCACATAATGCTCTTAGCACCTTATCAGCTATTAAGCCGAGCCGTTTTCCTGCGAATTGGCTATAATCTGCTGCAAAGCGGCGTCCAAATCCGGCGTATCCGGCAGCGCTATCCGAATGGTCTCGATCAGCACCGAGCGCAGGTCATCGACCGTGGTTAGGACGTGGCGCTCGTTTCGGCCATCGAGATAATGCACGGCCAGCGCGTTGTTATGCAGCGTATAGCGTCGATCGCGCTCCGCTCGAGCGGCAATCAATCCGTGGAGGAAGTGCGAGTCGGGGTGATTACAGATATACCAACTTATCACCTCGTAGTCGATTGGCAGTTGTTTTGACAGGTCGAAACGATACAGTGACTGCCACGTACCGGCCACGTTAGCCTGCATTACAAAATTATCATCGGCCCTAACAAAACGGAACGGCTCGTGCGGCGTGGACTGCTCGACATCGGGTTCAAGGTGCAGCACACCGGTTAGGGTTAGCCCGCCAAAACCGACATCGACAATGTAAGGCGTCTGGTCGATATCGATGCGCAAGACCATATGGCTGCGCGGCCTAACCACACCCTCCGGCGCGTTCCACATGACGCGGCCCGCTAGCGGCGTTACCTGAAAACCCAGAACTTGCAGCACCGCACTCAACAGCGAATTTTGTTCGAAACAGTAGCCGCCCCGTTCATCGTAAACCAGCTTCTGCTGTAACGACTCTAAATCGAGCCGAACCGGCCGGCGCAGCAGCGGGTTGAGGTTTTCAAACGGAATAGCCAGCGCGTGGTGCAGCACGATGGCTTTCAGCGTGTCGAGGCTGCTTGTGCGCGGGCCGCTATAACCGATACGCCGGAAATAGGCGTCAAGATCGATGACCTCTGCGGGCGGCGGTTCGACCGTCGGTAGAAAAGGGTTTTGTTCTCTGTTGCTCATGATATTCCTTGCCCTTGCCTTATTTTCATTTCGGCTCCGTGAGCCATCGTAAGCATACATTAGTGTCATTCGTTTTTCGCCACAACGATTCATAAAACGTAGTGCGTAGTGCGTAGTGCGTAGTCCGTAA
>JAGRBZ010000421.1 GCA_020433805.1 Anaerolineae bacterium | reverse complement strand
CGGAAACTAAAGATTATTGTATTCGTGTTAATTTGTGTAATTCGTGGTTAAAATGCTTTCCCCATCGCATGGACCCACTGCCTTCTTTGTATTGCGGAAGTTATTTTACTGCCGTTCCTAAACATAGGATGCGTCGCAGAAAAAATCGGTAATAGAGATTACACAAAGGATATTCATCGCCGCGACTATGATAACACAAAACTTCCGGTTTTTGTAAAGCGAGATAATAGGCAGCCATTAGCGTTCGTAGACCCTCGTATCGGGTTGGAAAGCGGCCCACGCAAACCAGAAATGGGTGTGACTTACCACCGGCTCAAGCTGTGATCCTTCCAACTCACCGTCTACCGCCGTGCCGAAAATATCCCATTCGCTGCCGGTTTCGTTATCGGTAATGCGGCCATTATCATAGCTGAACGTCAGCATTTCGCCTGCGACCAGCGGAATAAACATCCCCGCCGCACCAACTTCACGGGACTCAGAGATGACGCTGCCGTCCAGCGCCGAAGCTGCCCCCGGTTCATAAAAGATCACTACCTCTTGCCCGTCAATCGTGTCGGCGATGACGCCTATCTCAGCGATAGCTGACAACGGGTAAGCCACGGCAGTTTCGTTCGAGGCGTAGCCCAACACGCGCTCCAGGGCCGGTAGACGGGGATCGGGTGCCGCCGGCTGTCCGCTCGTGTCTCGAAACAAAAATGGCTGGGTCGATGAGTCGTAGCCGGTATAGGGGTTTACATCAACATTACGGCCCTCACTAGAGAGGACTACTCCCTCGGGATGGGCCGCTTTGAAATCTTTCCAGGCGACCATTTGGGCCGGGATAATCTCCAACCGCGTGCCGGTCATCTCGCCAACAATGGCTTCGCCCGTAAATTGCTGCCACCAGGAAAGCGTTTTGTTATCCCACATAATCAGATCGCTGTTGCGTAAATTGCCGGAGACGCCGAAGCGGAGAACCTCACCCTCTACTTCCCGATTGAAAACAATCCCGGCGTTGCACAACGGACAAAAGGTAACTGCCACGGGCATGCCGGCGATGGTATCATTGGCAATCTCATGGCGAGTCAAAATACCCAATGGATAAGCACGGGCCTCGTCGCCAACGACCAACGCAATCACCGGATGATTATCGCTCAGCCAGGCATCACCGTCGGCTAACGGTTCAAAGGTAGGGTTGTCGATGGGCGGTATGCCGTCCGGCGGCGGTCCGCCGGATAGAACTTCGCGATAATCTATATTGTGCAGGCAGAAATTCGTGATCAAGCCGCTGCTCGAATCGACAATCTCTTCACCTGCGTAGCGAGCAATCTGATCCGCTGTCCAAACGTTGGGCGTAAAGCGCAAATTGTTCACGCCAACATCGGCAAAAGGATCGTCGCAGGCGGGATCGGTGCCGTGGACTGTACTTTCATCAGGCACTTCCGCTTCGCTGTTCTCGGTTGCGGACTTTGCTTCGCTATCGGCAGTATTTTCATCTACATCCGAGACAGCCTCGGCTACAGTTTCTTCCCGACTTGTATTGTTTTCTTCATTATTAATGACAGCCGCCGATTCCGTTGATACCGGGGCCTCATTTGGACTGGATACAGCCGCGCCGCATTGGGCAGCGATCAAAACCGATACCATCAGCATCAGGCTCGTAATTAATCGTCGTCGCTTCATGGACTATGCTCCTGGCTCGCAGCATTAAAGTAAGAATTTGATACCCACTGGTATTTCTCAATGAATACATCTTTATCTTTCCAATAGTTCGGACAGTTTTTTCTTGAAAAAGAAGGTCTACTGAGTATCCTCCAAAGAAAACGGGGGATAAAATGGAACAGTTTATCAACAATATTTTGGATCAAATGTCAGGAGTAGGCCGCCCCCAAAAAAATTTATGGTAACGTTATTTTTGACGATTTTACTAATGCGCGGCAAGGTCAATTTTCGAAACCTGAGCCGCTACAGCGATTATTGTGAAAAAACGTATGCCCGACATTATCAACGCACCTTTGCTTTCGTTGAGTTTAACGAGCGTCTGTTGCAAAATCTTGTGCCAGCCGGTCACGAATTGATGGGAGTGATGGACTGTTCGTTCATTCCCAAAAGTGGGAAAGAAACCTACGGACTGGGCTATTTCTACAACAGCAGTCAGGACAAAGCCACCAAAGGTTTGGAAATATCGGTCTTAGGCGTGGTGGATGTGACCGACAACACGGCCTACACGCTGTCAGCCCGGCAAACTCCCCCGCAGGTTGAGATTGAAGAACTTGTCGCTGACCAATCGGTCACGACTGATAATGACGAGATCAGCCGGGTTGACTTTTATGCCTGGCACCTGCGTCAGGATATTCAAACGTTGTTGCAGTTTGTCACCTATCTGGTGGTCGATGGCTATTACAGCAAACTCAAGTTTGTCGAGGCCGTGCTTGAGTTGGGCTTACAGCAGATTGGCAAACTGCGGCACGACGCCAATCTGCGCTATCTGTATCACGGCCCGCAAAAAAAGTTCGGTGCCCGGCGCAAGTATGATGGTAAAGTCAAGTTCGATGACCTGCGTCGCTTGACCTATGTCGATCAGGTTGAGCCGGATATTCACCTCTATACCGCCGTCGTTTACAACGTCAATCTCAACCGCAACATCCGGCTGGTCTACCTGCTCAATCTGAAAAACAAAAACAAGCCCGGCTATGCCTTGTTATTCTCAACCGATACAGAGCTTGACCCTGAAAGGTTGTATCGTTACTACAAAGCTCGGTTTCAAATTGAATTTGTGTTCCGGGATGCCAAACAGTTTACCGGCTTGACCGATTGTC
The DNA here is from genome assembly GCA_020433805.1 of Anaerolineae bacterium. Classification (GTDB taxonomy): domain Bacteria; phylum Chloroflexota; class Anaerolineae; order 4572-78; family J111; genus JAGRBY01. The sequence goes on along the minus strand of JAGRBZ010000421.1, from coordinate 4,521 downwards.
AAGCCCGGCAGCAGGCCAGTCTCGATTTTCATTTCAATGCTGCCTTGACGACCTTGAACCTGGCCAAGGTTGATGCCTATTTGTCATTTGGCTATGATGCTGACACCCCTTTCTCACTGGCAACCCAAAAGATGGTCTATTTCAACCAGCATTTCCTCGAAAAGGTTTTGACCATCTTGGTGCTTGACCCCAGTTTGATAAATTGTCAGCCCGCTTTGGCTGCCTTGCGCACTTATGGGGCGATTGATTTGCCGCCTGATTCCTGATTTTGCTGTTTTTGCGGCTCTATTGCCCCTCTTTTTCATATTGTTTGTTCGGTTCAATTTTTTGAACCACTTTTCTGCTTGGCCTTATTTTGTCCAGACTATTGTCTTTCTATTTTATCAGGTAAAGCGCATTTCTCTGTAAGATAGCACACATATTCATTCAGGCCTTGACTAAAAGATTTGAAAACAAATACCAAAAATTAAGATAAGGAGATTGGTAAGGTTAATATCCCAATCTCCAATCTCCTCCTACATCCCACTATCTCAAAATTTTAGCCACTCTATCGATCTATCCTCGCAACATCTTAACAACTTCTTGCTAAAGTTATAGCGCGTTTATTCATTAAAGAAAGATAACTTTAGGAGCTAAAAATGACAACACAAGTACAAATACCTCCATCTCTGCCATCGAATGGCTTGGCCGGACATCTCCTCCAACTGACTTATGAGCCGTTCCCCTTATTCCGACGCGCTGCAGAAGTTGGTGATGTTGTAACGCTGCGTGCCCTTAACCGAAAAATCTACTTTATCTCTCATCCCGATCGCATAAAACATGTGCTGGTGACCAATCAAAAAAATTACCAAAAGGGCCGCGCGTTACAAGCAACCCAACAGGTGGTGGGGCAGGGCTTACTAACCAGCGAGGGCGATTTTCATCGCATGCACCGGCACCTGATGCAGCCTGCCTTTCATCGTCGTCAGATTGCCGGGTACGCCGATACCATGGTGCGCTTTACCGAGGCTCACCTTCATCGCTGGCACAGTGGTCAACAGTTGGACTTACATCGGGAAATGATGGAACTGACGATGAACATTGCAGCGGAAACATTGTTTGGCGCGGATATTACCGCTCGGAGCAAAGAGCTGAATCACGCGCTTAACCATCTGATGGAAGATTTTAGCTTTTTCGATGCTACGCCGCTGGGCCGAGTTTTAAGAAAACTGCCGACGGTGCGCAACCTCCGTCGGAAGCATTGGCTCAAAACCCTGGATACCGCTATCTACGATTTCATCAAAAAGGGGCAAATTGAGGAACGCAATAATCTGCTGTCGATGCTGTTGGCCGCAGATGAGGGGGCCAGCCTGACCTTAGAGCAAATTCGGGACGAGGTGATGACGTTGTTCATTGCCGGACACGAAACCACGGCCAATGCTATTGTATGGACATTTTACCTACTGGCGCAACATCCGGAGGTTGAGGCTAAACTCTGGGATGAGCTTGAGCAGGTTTTGAGCGGACGCCTGCCCACCGCCGAGGATACCGGCCGACTCAAATACACCCGGATGGTTCTCTCGGAGGCAATGCGGTTGTACCCACCGGCCTGGGCCGTGGGACGCAACGCCATTGAAGATGATGAGGTCGGCGGATATTCGATTCCGGCCGGATCAACGGTGGTTATCAGCCAGTGGGTGATGCATCGACATCCAACTTACTGGCCCGATCCGCTGACCTTTAAGCCGGAACGATTCGACCCCGAAACTGCGCCCCGACGCCCCCGTTACACCTACTTTCCGTTTGGCGGCGGTGGCAGAGCATGCATCGGCGAGGCATTCGCCTGGATGGAAGGTATTTTGCTGATCGCCGTGCTGGCCCAACGCTTTAAATTTGAATTAACCTCCACCGAGCCGGTCTTACCGCAGCCGGGGATCACGCTGCGTCCAAAAAATGGTCTGCCCGTTATCATTCGAGAGCGACAGGCGGCATATCGAACCAGTAAGCCAGATATTGCCAGCGTCCCCACAGAGCGTAAATGTTTTGAATTTGGGCAGGTGTAACGCGCTCGCCGCCGAAATATTTCTTTGAGACGAAGGAGCGCATTTCGCTGTCGATGGCAAGATATTCATAGCGCCCCAGGATCATAAGAATGGTCGCAGCAGCATAGGGTCCGACACCTTTCAGACGGTGCAAGTTATCCAACACTTCTCTGGTGGGGCAGTTTGGATCTTCAAAAGCGGCTAAATCCAGTCGCCCTTCCGCGACAGCGGTTGCCAGTTCCCAAACATACGGGCTACGGTAACCCAATCCCGTATGTTCTTTTAGAAAATCCGGGGTCGTGGCGGCAATATCTGCCGGACCGGGAAAGGCCAGGCTGTCGCTGGAATTAGGGAGTGGTTGCCCCAAGGCGGTAACCAGCCGATCAACCATACGAATAGTCCCCGACCAATTAATATTGGTTGTACAAAGCGTGTAGACAATATCCTCAAACAGCGTAGCGCAGCGGAGTAATCGTCCGCCGCCGGGTTCGAGTTTCAACTGCCAGTTATCGAGCTGATCATAAAAAGTATAAAATTCGCTGAGATCTTCATCAAGGCGGAGCATACGACGCACGGCTTGTCGAATCTCAGCTTCTTCGGCAGAGATAAGCGGCTGCGCGGCTTCGACATCGATCTGAACTGAGTCGGGCCGCTCGGTCATGCTCAACCGGACAACCTGGCCGCTACTAAGCTGTTGGAGTCGTGATAGCTGGGCCGTTTCGTCGTGCCAGGCAAAGGGGCGCAGCATGACCCAACCGTGGGCTTTGACCGTTGAGTGAAAGTGAAAAGGAGAGGGCGTTTTTTCTTGTAGCGCAATGTTAATCATCACGGCCAACCAGATGGATAATATTGGCCGGATTACAGATCCAAAAGCCATTAAAGTTGTCCGGTAGCGGCTCGATCTCATCGCGCCGGGTGACGCCGTAGCTGTCCAGATAAGCCGCCGCCGAATTTACGTCATCGGTCTTAAACTCTAGCCAGATTTCAGCCTGACTGATGTTATTAACCTTATCGATCCAAAGTTGATTAGCGCCAAATTCGAATACGGCGCTGTGAGGGAACTCTTCCAGGAGAGGCAGTCTTACAACTTCTTTATAAAAATCGACCGTTTCTGCAAAGAGATAGGGTGGAACTTTCATAGCGATATTGGAGCCACCATCAAAAAAGGGCTTATTTTTTGCCGTCATTTTTTCTCTCCTAAGCACTTCTGCTGTGAAACTTTTGCCTAAGAGGATTTTAGAACATATGTTTGAGTGTGTCAAAAACGCTTAACAATTCGGGTTTGTTTCAGTGTGGCGGGATAGAAACACTGAACTAATGATGGAAATGAGGCCACTGATTTATTCCCGGTATTGTTCTCATCAATCTCACGTCAAGAAAGCTCTATAATTGAGAAGCAGAATTCAGTGAAATCATCATACTCAGTGGTTCAGTGTTTCGATGAACGCTGGTTGCCTGAAAAGAAACACGTCCAAAGCATTCCTGTTATCGAACCATAGTCCGTTAACCATCGGACGGTAATTTGGAGTGATGAAGTGCGGATACCGGCAGATTTTTTGTCCGCTCCTCAATCGCGATAATAATCAGCACCCCGATTAAAGCGATAACCAAAGACATCAACGGCGCGATGCCGGCCACCGCAATAATCAGAACCGCCGTGGCGATGGTCAAGACCAAGCGTGATAGGAGTAACCGTTTTGTTGCCCGCCAAAAAGCTATGCCCATCCCTCCGACAAAGAGGAGCAATCCCGATGCCAAAGCAGCCCGTCCCTCAAAGGGGAGGGCCTCATGGGGATGGGCAATGATCTCTTCAACGGCCACCGCGTAGGCGATAATGCCACACAACATAGGAAAGTGCAGCAGGCTGTACACATCTCGGGCCAGCGCCGACTGCTCGGCTCCACGACTTTCTTCAAGAACGTGATCGAGTTGGTGTTTGGTGCGGGGAAAGTAGCTCCACCACAGAGCACAAGTAATGGTCACAGCCAAAATCGCAATGATAACGAGGTCGCCGGTCCATGCGGCTCCTGTCATACCGCTTGCTGCTACGATTAAGGTTTCGCCCAGCGCGATAATGACAAACAGGCCATGCCGTTCTCCGAAATGTTCAGGATGCAGATTCCAGCCTTCGGACTCGCCGCCGACCAGGGCAGCAATAACATCCAGCAGAATGGCTAATCCCCACATCCAATACTGCATTGAACCGCCCACAAATCCACCGATGAGAACGGCAGCAACGCCACCCATCGACACCAGACCAAACCTTTGGACAGCCGCGCGCTGTGTGGGATCTGCTGAAGCGACCCAGATGTAGAGCACAAGACCGATTATCCGCACCACCACATAGGGTAGGGCAAACCACAAGCCCCAGCCGTGAAAGGCATCCGGCAGAGCCACAGCCATAAAAAAGGCGACGCCGGTGGCGACCAGCGTCGCTAATTCCACCAGAGAATGGGTTGTGTCGGCCGCGTTAAGCGCCCAGGTGAACTGAGTCCAGGCC
>JAGRBZ010000420.1 GCA_020433805.1 Anaerolineae bacterium | reverse complement strand
AAAGGCGGAGAAATCCCTATAGCATCGGCTTGCAAAACAACGTTCTCAGGGATTTCTCGTCGTTCCTCCTCGAAATGACATGTCAACATGCGTAAGTCATAACCGTAGACAAACAGACGGGCGAGCGCTAAAGAATTTGCGATTTTAGAAATTAATCGAGCAATCACAAAGCTAGCTTTGTGATTGCTGCATTTACCCGATTAATTTGTTGATTTACAAAGAAGTAACTGTCACCGTACAGGGGAAGTGCAGACTATTCGATAGGGCTGTCATTTTTAATGTGGTTTAAAAATTTTCAGCCAACTAGACATATCTTTAAAGCTGGTTATACTGGATTCTAACTGAATTCTTGTTATTTCTAACTTGCATCCCGTATCAGGAAAGGATTATGTCTCAATGCCTCTCATTCACAAAGATTCAAAAAGTACTAACCGCCTTGTTTTCCCCAGTCAAAATGATGAAGATGGAAATATTGCTTTAAGCGAAAGATTTCTGGCTTACGAGCAAACGTTACCCCCGGAAAGCCAAGCCCCTTATAATGATAAAATTAGCGGCTGGTATCAAAAGCTGCTGGTGGCCAAGCAGGAAAGAACCGCAGCGCAAAGCCGCCGCTCGATTGCTTCGCAAAAAATTAAGCAAGCTGAGGAAGATTCCAAAGAATTGCTGCGCCAAATGTGGAAAACGGTGACGCTGCACTGTTACGATGTCATTTCGGAAGTGACGCAGTGGGGCTTTAAGATGAAACAGACCACCGGCAATGCCTTAATGCCGCAAACGCGCGATGAACGGCTGGCGACGATGACGGCCTACATCAATAAAGAACAGAGCCGCCCCGAAGAAGAACGTTTTGCCAAGCCGGATCTGGCAGAGATTATTACGACCCGTGATGCGTTAAAAGCCCATGTCATCGCCTATCAAATTGCCGATACGCAGCAGCGCAATTATGATGAACAGTGCGAGACGTTACTTGAGAGTTTGTCGGATTATTTACAGGCCAGCGCGATTGATATTTTAGCCAGAAATTTTAAGATGAAGCTTTCGACTCAATTGCAGAACTGGGGATATGAAGTGAGCTTAAAGCGGCGCGGCAAATCGTCGAAATCAGATGAAACCGCCTCCATTAACGGCACCACAACCGAAAGTTCGACCAACGGGTCAACCAATGGCTCAACCAACGTGGCGGCGTCGGCGGGAGGGCAGACATCGGCTAATGATAACGATGGTTTGATGTCGACGTTTACGGATTAGGGTGGGTACAGCGTATCAAAAGGGGATAGTTACTGAGGAGATTAGAGATTGGAGACAAGAGATTGTTTGATCGCTAATTACCAATCTTCCAGTCTCCCGTTGTCTCATGGCGAAGTGAGCATCCTCAGATGCGAACGGGTTGGGCTACGCCGCTCCGCATCTGAGGATGCTCCGCTCCTCTCTAATCTCTTAAACTAAAAGCAGCCGCCGGTAGACGTTAAACGTATTTTGGGCGGCGATAATAATGGCATCGGCCTGATCGGTTGGGGTTGTTAGCTCGATAACGGATTGGCAGAAGTTAAGCCATAAAGCGCGGGTGTTTTGGCCGCATAAGTGATAGTAATGAAAGGGAGCAGCTCGATTGAGCTGCTTGTTTTTCTTTAAAGCCTTGAAGATAACGGCCCCGCCAAGCGTAGAGCCTTCCATAACGTACATCGCCCCCAACGCCTGGGGTACCGTATTAATCGAGAAATCGAGCTGAGAAATAGGCCCGCAATCGAGATCGAGTTGCATTATATCATGTTGCAGGGCATTTAGCCGGCGGCGGCGGGGTAATTGCAGCCGGTTGGCCCAATATGCGCCGAGAATGGTCGGCAGTTGGGGTTCGATAAGGCGGTGGGCGTGGTAATGGGTAGTAATAAGACGACTGTATTGCGTTAGGGTTAGGGTTTGGTTGAGAATGGTATCGGCCTGGGCCAATTGTTCCACGGCCCGGTGATGTGGGGCCGTTTCCTGTTTTAAGCGGTCTAAAATAGAGGGTTGCGTTTGTTTATTCACTGTCTTTTGGTCTGTTTTCCAAATGTGCTCTTATATTTTCCATTTCTTTGGACATCGCCGCTATCTCGCGCTGATATTGGGCGATTTCGTACTGTTGTTGGAGCATTTTCTGCTGAAGTTGATGCAGTCTTACAGCCATTTTATTGGGTACGGTATAGTTTGACATGACTTCAAGAATGACGTTGGGTAAGCGGGCAATATTGTTTTTCAAGACAAAACCGGAAGCGCCGTTGAGAATTGTTTGGGCCGCCATCTCTTCATCATCAAGTGTGCCGGTAATAAACACAAAGGGAACGTCCGGTAATTGCGTTTGGACCATTTGCAGGGCCATATCTCCCGTAAATTGCGGCAGAAGATAGTCGGCCAGAATTAAATCCGGCTCGAAATTTTCAAGCGCTTCTACAAAGTCAATACGATTATCCACCACCCGAAGCTGGTAGGCTTGCAGCACTTTTTTAACCTGACGTTCGATGAGGACGGCATCCTCCGGTACATCCTCTAACAGCAAAACATGGAGGGGCTGCCGGTTAAGTGCGTTAGAGTGACTCATCATCTTTCCGTTTCCGGTTGCTATGTTTTCTGCTGTTTCTCATGTGTCTAGCCTCCTCCGGTACATCTTCCAACAATACAATTATGACTTACGCAGTTCAGGAATTCTTAACCACCAATTACACGAATTTCACCAATTTCATCTTTGTAATTCGTGTAATTGGTGTAATTCGTGGTTATTTTTGAGACAAGATCCTTCAACTGCGTAACTTCTAACAATATGTAAATGTCGCCGGGCAAAGGGAGCAGATTTAGGCATCGTCTTGTCGCTTCTTTACGAAATAACTTTTCTGGGCATTAAGCTGTAGTTGTAAATCTTGCAGCTTACGGCGCATTTTGGCTAAACTTTCTTTATATTTGGCTATCTCTTCTCTCTGTTTATTTACTTTTTCCTGAAGCTGGAGAAAGGACTGCTGCGTTTCGTTGCGTGTTGAAGCCTCGGCCATCGCTTGAGCAATCACTTGCGGCAGTCGCCACAAATTTTTCTTTAAAACAAAGCCCGAGGCTCCATTGAGAATGGTATAGGCCGCCAGTTCCTCATCATCCATCGTGCCGGTCACAAAAATAAAGGGTGTGTGTGGCACCTGTTTTTGGGCTACCCGCAGGGCTTCATCGCCGTTAAACCACGGTACCTTATAGTCGGACAGGATCAAATGCGGCTCGAAATTGTCGAGCGCCGCCACAAATTCATCGCGATTACTAACCACGTGGAGTTGATAGGTTTTTAGGAGTGTATCAATCTCACAGGCAATCAATTCCGCATCTTTGGGTGCATCTTCTAAAAGCAAGATACGCAGTGGCTGTCGAGCAAGCGAATGGGCTTGGCTCATGGTCTTTCCCGTCTCGGAAAATCCGATATTATTAGTACTACAACGAGACTTCGGTATGAGAAACCAGGTTTCCCTGGCGACAATGCTCTGCGTTGTCGCATCTTTCGGGGCACTCAGCATCCCGTAGGGTGTTCCGACGCAGAGCGCCGGAACGAATAGAACTATGTCAAAACCTCGTTGCTCTGCGTTGTCGCCTCTTTCGGGACACTCAGCATCCCGTAGGGCGTTCCGACGCAGAGCGCCGGAACGAAAAACCTGGTTGTAGTATGAGTATAGCAGCTCTTTTTAGGCATCTTGAGAGGCACGCAGCGCTTCCAGTTGTTGATGTACGGCGTCCAGCTCTTTTTCATATTGGGCCAACGCTTTTTTCTGTTGGGCTACTGTATCTTCAAGATGGCGCACCTGCTGCTGCTCTTCCGAACGCTTAGAGGCTACTTCAAGCGCCTGGTTCACAATATCCGGCAGCCGCCATAGATTTCGCTTTAAAAGAAAGCCGCATGCGCCGTCGAGAATGGCTTGTGCTGCCATTTCTTCGTCATCAATGGTGCCGGTAACAAAAACAAAGGGGGTGTAAGGGGTACGCGTTTGGACAATCTCAAGCGCACGGCTGCCTCTAAAACCGGGCAGCAGATAGTCGGACAAAATCAAATCCGGTTCGAATTGGTCGAGCGCCTCCTCTAAATCGTTTTGATTTTTTACGATCTGAAGCTCATAATCGGGTACAACTTTTTTTATCTCGCGTTCAACAAGTTTTGCATCTTCATTTAAGTCTTCTATAAGCAAAACGCGAAGGGATTGTTGTGGAGGTAATCCTTTTTCTGACATCGTGTTTAAACCTTTTATTTTTCTTGCGTTTGGGTGTTGTGCCGTAGCCAATATTGCCCCAACGTTTGAAGTAATTCTTTAAAGTGGTTGTATTTAACCGGTTTAACTAAATAACTGTTGGCACCCAGTCGATAGGCTTGAGCAACATCGCGTTCCTGGGCCGAGGCACTGAGGATAATAATAGGAATAGTTTTGGTGCGATCATTGGCTTTAAGTTTGGCTAAAACATCCAGGCCATTAATTCTGGGCAATTTAATATCTAATAGAATAAGTTTGGGCCACATATCGGGGAAAGGATTGGTTTGGAAGAAGAAATCTAAGGCCGCCTCGCCGTTACTCAACCGATGGTAGCGGGTGGTGATGCCCTCTTTTTTCAGAACGCGGGCAACAAGGTTAGCCTCATCAATATTGTCTTCGATGTGTAGGATGTCGATGATTTGTTCTTGGTTCATAGCTCGCTTTCACTACATTTTTTGTGTTTACTCAGGCTTTGGTAGCACAACATTAAACCGTGGAACGTGGTAAAGAACCCAGGTTTTTGCCACAATGGTAAGCATGTTGCCCAATTGAGAACCCATAGAAGCCTTTGTCGGTCTCATGTTCAAGAAAAACCTGGGTTCTAACGCTCTACATTTTTTGTGTTTACCCAGGCTTTTCCCCCACCGGAAAAGCACAATAAAAAGTACAACCCTGTTCGGGCGCACTTTCTACCCAAACACGTCCGTTATGCGATTGAATAATACGCCTCACCAGGGCCAGTCCAATACCGGTGCCTTCATACAACGTTTCATCCGCATGAAGGCGGCTAAAAACATTAAATATTTCGTCGGCATAGGCCATATCAAAGCCGATGCCGTTATCCGTAACGGTATAGACCACTTCGTTGCCGTGCTGCTCACCTTTTATCGTAATACGGGGATCTTCCACGGAACGGGTATATTTTACGGCGTTCGAGAGGATATTAAAGAAAAGCTGTTGAATAAGGGGGCGATCACCGCGTACTTTGGGCAAAGGATGAACATCATAGGTTATATGGCGATTGGGTTCAGCCTCGTTAAAGAATTCGATAAGATCATCAATAATGGTTTGGACATCAAGCTGATTGTAGATTTTTCCGGCGCGGCCCACCCGCGAATAAGACAAAATATCTTCAATTAAGTGGTTCATTTTAACCGCATTCTTAACAATGACGCCCAATACCTTCTCGCCTTCTTTATCAAATTGATCGGCATGGTCTTCCAGCAATATTTCCGCATAACTGTCGATAATGCGCAGGGGCGAACGGAGATCGTGCGAAACGGAGTAGCTAAAGGCATCTAACTCTTCATTTGCTTTTTTTAGTTGGGCGTTGACGGCCTCTATCTTGTGGGTGTATTGAACAATTACGTTGACGATGTGTTCACGCAGCTTTTGGGCAGCTTTACGTTCGGCCGGATGCCAAGAGAGCGATTTGCCGTGAACATTTTCCGTCCATTGTTCAAATGATTTACGGGGGCTAAGGCGTATGCCGTCGGCTTCTATCGTAACGGCTTTTTCGGGGTTGCCGGCCCACGTAACCGTTTGAATCTTTTCCGGCTTGAACCACAATATCCAATCATCGGTAAATTTTGATATCGGTAAGGCTAACAGCCCGGCGGCCGTTCCGGTAAAGGACTGGGCCGGCGCATAAGCGGCAGAAAGTTTATCGGTGTAATAGAGGGGCTTAATATCTTGCTCATTGAGCCATCGAATTAAATCTAAAATTTGATTGGCGGTGGGTGTTTGCCCTTGCAAGACAAGCCGCCCGTTAAAATAGATGGCCGCGCCCCGGCTATGGTTCAGGTTGAGCACCGAAACCGGATATTCAACTAAACCGGTAACAATATCTAACGAGCGGCTCATTTGCTCGCGCAGTGTTTCATTTACGGCGGCAAACTCCGCTTCAAGAGCGTGTTCTGCCTCAGCGATCATCGCGGGTAGCTGTCCGGAAAAAATACGGCTGATAAATTCGCACATATTGCGAATATTGTAATCAACAAATTTAGGAGCATAGTGATGGCAGGCAAATAAGCCCCACAGATTGCCCTCATAAATAATGGAGATGGACATGGTGGCGGCCACGCCCATATTGTGTAAATATTCGATATGGATGGGCGAAACGGCTCGCAACACGACATGGGTTAAATCAAGCGGCTGATTATCGGGCGGGGTTAACAGCGGCACCAGGTTGGCCGGCTGGGATGATACATCGACGATGTTGCGCACGCGATTAAGGGTATAAAGGTGACGCGCTTGAGCCGGAATATCGGTGGCCGGGAAATGCAGCCCTAAAAATGGCTCAAGCGCCTCTTCCTTGGCTTCGGCAATTACTTGGCCGTGCCAATCTTGATCAAAACGGTACACCATAACCCGATCAAAGCCGGTTAGCTGCTTAATACGTTCTGCCGACGTTTGAAAAAGCGATTCAAAGGTCGCTGCTTCCTGAATAGTTTGCAGAATATGGCTGATCATATTGTAGAACTGAAGCGTACTTATTTCGGGACTAAACGGTTCAAATTCCAGCAGGAGATGCTCTTGCTGGGAATGCGCAATGAGGTTGTAAGCTGTAGAAGCTGTCGCCAATTGTATGGTAGTGGGATTAATGGTTTGAAAAGTGTTAGCCTGCCAGGCGGCAGTAATACGGTCAATTACGGTGTTGTCGAGGATGTCGGGCAGGGTTTGGGCCAGCAATTCATCGGGCGAAATGTTGATATGGGCGGCAGTGTTGCTGCTTACTTGAATAATCGCCATTTCCGGCATGTGGCAAACGAGAAAAAATCCGTGGGGCTGTATTCGACCCGGAATGTGAATAGGTTCTTTATCACAATTGGTTAAATCAACCTGAAAGGGGATATAGGTGGTCATTACGCTTTAGCCCTTAAATGATTACCGCTCCACTGCCCATATTTTTTCTATATTTTAACACAGGAACCAGTAAAACGCTAAAGAATTTTACTGTAAATTAAAAGAAAATGAAAACAAAAAAAGGTATAAAAAAGGTATAAAAACCGTTTTTATATCCTTTTTGGCTCAACAGGATTTCGTGGTGTTGACAAGATAAAACGTAAAACGTGATGCGTAAAAAGGAATTACG
>JAGRBZ010000419.1 GCA_020433805.1 Anaerolineae bacterium | reverse complement strand
GGCCCAGCGCCACCCTGGAAGCATCCGGCGGAGCTGTTGGACTGCCCCACGGCCAGATGGGCAACTCGGAAGTAGGCCACATGAATTTGGGGGCCGGGCGCGTCGTGCCGCAGGATTTAACGTACGTCAACAATTTAATCGATAGCGGCGATTTTGACGATAATGAAGCGCTCAACGCGGCTATTCAACATGCCAAAGAAAATGACAGCGCCCTTCATCTGATCGGGTTGCTCTCTGACGGTGGGGTTCACAGCCATCAAAATCATCTTTATGCCTTGCTCAAACTGGCAAAAAATCGCGATGTAAAGGAAGTATACATTCACGCTCTGATGGACGGTCGCGACACAGCGCCCCGGGGTGGCGAGGAATATCTGAAGCAGTTGGAAGATCAAATCAAGCGCATCGGCTGCGGTACAATCGCTTCAGTTTCGGGTCGCTACTATTCAATGGATCGTGATAAACGTTGGGAACGCATCAAACTGGGCTACGATGCGGCTGTCAACGGCGAGGGGAAAACGGCCAAAAGCTCTGCCGAGGCTATTCAAAACTCATACAGCGAGGAAGTTGGCGATGAGTTTGTAATGCCCACGGTTATTGTTAATGACGATGGTTCGCCCAAAGGGCCTATCAGCGATAATGATGCCATCATCTTCTTCAACTTCCGCGCCGACCGGGCCAGACAGATCACCCAGGCTCTCATCGAGCCGGATTTCGACGGCTTCGAGCGCAAACAGCTTGAAGGCATAAAGCTTGTTTCCTTTATGCACTACTACGACGGTCAAAACGCCGATTTTGCCTTCGAACTGCCGGAACCGACCAACGGTCTCGCTGAAACGCTCTCTAAGTTAGGTAAAAAGCAGTTCCACTCTGCCGAAACAGAAAAGTACGCCCACGTAACCTACTTCTTCAACGGCGGACGCGAAGAACCGTTCGACAACGAGGTTCGTGAACTGGTTCCGTCGCCTAAAGTGCCTACCTACGACCTGCAGCCGGAGATGAGTGCTTTTGGTATTAAGGATGTGGTCGTCAAGGCTGTCAATTCGGGCGAGTACGATTTTGTGCTGGTTAACTTTGCTAACCCCGATATGGTCGGCCATACCGGCTTCTTAGACAAAGCCATCACCGCTGTGGAAACGGTGGATGAATGTGTGCGGCAAGTGGTTGAAGCTACCGTCAAAATGGGCGGTATAGCACTGGTTACCGCCGATCACGGCAACTCTGATCAAATGCTCGATTATAGCACCGGAAAACCTCACACCGCTCACACCACCAACTTGGTTCCCTTCATCTATGTTGCCAACGAAAAACCTGAGTGGCGATTTGCCAACGGTGTGTTAGGTAACGTCGCTCCGACCGTATTAGATTTGCTAGGTTTGGAGCAGCCTGAAGATATGACCAGTACTTCGTTAATTCGGTACGAATAAGCCAACGGCGTACGGGTTGCAGAGACACCAGGTTGCAGAGTTGCAGCGGACACAGTTCGTTCCGTATTACTCTGCAACTTGGTCACGCTTTTATGATAATCTATCTTGCTGTTGTTCCTCAGCCGGTAATGTCACCACGAATTCCGTAAAAACCCCTGGTTCGCTGTTTACATCAATCTTACCCTGATGTTCATCGATAATTTTATGGCTAATGCTTAACCCCAACCCTGTACCTCGGTGCGGCCGCTTTGTGGTGAAAAACGGGGTAAACAAATATTCGCGATCCTTTTCCGGGATGCCAACCCCCTCATCACGAATAGAAAGTCGAATAAATTGAACAATACTATCTTCTTCTAAATGGCTGGGGTAGGTGGCCACAGCGATAAGTTGCGCCTTCACCGTAATGCGCTTTTGGGGATGGCTCTGGCCGTCCGAATATTTTTCATTCAGCGCGTCGATAGCGTTGTTGATTAAGTTGAGCAAAACTTGTTGAAGCTGCTGCCCCCTGGCCCTAATAGGCGGCAGATCATCCGGCATATAGACATCGAGATGTACATTATGCTCCTGTAACGACTGCTCAACCAGTTTGCAGAGTGGTCGCCAAATATCGTTCAAATAAACCAATCCAAAACTCGACTCACTTGGTCGTGAAAATTCGAGCAAATTGCGTACAATGGTCGCCACCCGGTCAGCCTCGCCTATTATTGTCTGGAGCATAGAATGCGTTGGCATGGTGGTTGGCGTGTCTTCCAGCATCAACTCCGCAAACTGACGGATCGCAAAAATAGGATTGTTGATCTCGTGAGCTATGCCGGCCGCCAGTTCACCCACGGACGCCAACTTGGCACTTTGAAACATTTGGGCCTGGAGGGCGATCTTTTCGGCCTCAGCCCGTTTTCGGTCGGTGATATCCCGCAGCACCCCTTGTGTGGCCATTCTGCCTTTATAGGTTGGGTAGGAAACCGTTAATTCAACTTCAATTTCCTCGCCATCTTTGTTGCGAGCCGTAAATTCATACACCGGCGAAACGCGAACCGTGTCATTGTTCGATTTGGCCGTTTCTAATTCTTGATGATCAACCACCAGGCGTTGATTTTTATTGGCCAATATGTTGGTGAAAGAAAATGCCGGATTGTTGACCTCATCTTGCGTAACGCCAAACAGTTCTTCAAACTTGCGGTTCACAATTTCAAATTTGTTGCCATGAATCAGATAAATGGCGTCATTCGACTGTTCGATCAGGGTTCGATACTTCTCTTCACTCTCACGGGCTTCCATATAAAGGTGGGTGCGTTCCAATGCGATACTCACATACTCGCATAAAATTGTCAGCAGGCGTAAATCAGCCCGTTCCAGCTTAATTTTACTCGCCACGTTCAATGTGCCAACAACCTTATCCTGTTCAAGGAGCGGCACACATATTTCCGAGTTAATATCATCCAGCCGGCTTGATAGCATGCTGTCGGCAGGGGTTACATTTTTTATAAGAATGGGTTTGCCTGTTTCTACGGCATAACCGCACGAACTCTGTTCCAGCGAAAGATGCTCGGTGACCTGTTCGGGTCCCACTTTATGCTGCAGAACGAGATTAGCGCCTTTAAGAAGATACAGCCCCACAATCGTGTAGCCCAGCGTATTGGCTACCGCCTCTACCACCGACTCGACCAATGTCGAGCGTTCCAACTCGCGGGCGACGGCGATACGGATCTTATCCAGCAACTGTGCCTCGCGCGCCTTGCGAGCGAGTTTCTCCTCGGCCCATTTTCGCTCGGTTATTTCCTGCTCAAGCTGATGAAAAAGGCGGGCATTTTCCAGGGCGGTCGCGCCTTGTTGGGCGATAGCCTGGCATAAAGCCAACTCATTAAGGGTGAAGTCGCGTCGCCGTCGGCTTTCTGAAAGGTGAACCCAACCGATAACCGATCCTTTTACCGTAAACGGCATGAGCAGTGTCGATAAACCCCCGTGCCGCGTCAGGAAAGTGCGTTCCGATGGCGGCAGCCCCATTTCATCGGCATGAAAAATCATGACCTGACCTTTTTGAATCCATTGGCCAATTTGTCGAAAATTACTGAGCAAGTGATAAACCTTGCCCATCTCCGTTTTCTGTTCGATCTCGGATGCTTCAGGCGTAAAATATTCGGCCAAAACAGTCGAACTGCCTATCTCGGGCTGCCAATCAAAAATGCGAACGCTGGTTACATTTGCGGCTTTAGCTATTTGCGCCGCGAGCTGATCTAAAACCGTAGCCAAATCTAAGCTTGAGGCAATAGCCGTTCGAGCGGCCAGCAAGGCCGATTGCTCATTTGCGCGCTGTTTGGTTTTACCATGTTGGCGGGCATTTTTTATCGCTGTGGCAATAGGACGGCTGAACGTCATCAATTGATCTCTTACCGGCGGCGAAAAGCTGTTGGGCGTGCGACCTAGAAAAATAATGACACCGACCAAATTTTCTTCATCCAACAAGGGGATACCCAAGCCACAGGAAAATTGGGCAATTTCACCATCACGATAGGTTTGTACGTAGGGGTTTGTTGCCAAATCTGAGATGAAGATGGGGCGACCTTGCTGAGCTGCAACGCCAGGCAGTCCAAAACCAAACTCAAATGTTGGCGGCTCTTCCACAGTGCTTTCGGGTAAACCGTGGCGGGCTGCCAAATTTATTTGCGGTAATAAATCATCGACCAGCCAAATTTCGCTGTAGGCCAGGCCTAAAATTGTCTCAATTTCTTGCAGGGCAGTAGCCAGTACGTCCTCTAAATTTAAAGATCGATGTACCGCCGTCATTAGCGTATGTAACGCCATGAGTTCAGTGAGACGTTCATTCAAGTCTGCTGAACCCTGCGAGAGCGCTGAATGACTATCTTCAGACCGTATAAAGGGTTGTTCGGGCATGGTTATATACAGAGTTGTTGGGTGTAGTTCAATCTTGTGCTTTATCTATTTTGGGGCCAATCGGTAAAGAAAACCAAAATGTTGAACCTTGATCAAGCTCAGACTCTATGCCAATTTTGCCTTGGTGCGCATCAATAATCCGTTTGCAAATTGCCAAACCCAACCCACTCGATTTTTCGCCGCCGGTTGGGCGGTTGCTAATTTTTGTATGACCAAAGCTCTTAAATAAATGCTGCGTTTCCTCAGATTTTACGCCCGGCCCCTCATCTTTTACGCCAACCCAAATTTCGTTATTCTTCCGTTTGCCAATAAGCTCAATTTTTGAGTCGACATCAGAAAATTTTATCGCATTATCGATGAAGTTGGATATAACCTGACCAATCTTAGCCGAGTCACATTGGCACTTCAACTCAGCTTCCGACAGCTTTTCGATCAGTTTTATATTCTTTTTACCGGCGACATAGGCATAGTCCCCGCTAAATTTCCGAACCAGCCAATTTAAATCGACCGTTTCTAGTTTGAGATCAACTTGGCCAAGCTGCACACTGGTTATATCGAGCAGCCCATCAACAATGCGCAGCATACGGGCGGCGCTATCGTCAATAACCTTCAGGTATTTGGCGATGCTGTCGCGATCGATGTCGTTAATATCGCGAAGAACAGCCTGCGAAAATCCGGCTACCAAACTCAAGGGGCTACGCAACTCATGGGCGACGACACCTAACAATAGGCTGCGTTGCGAGATGTCTCGAATAACGCAAATGATTTGGGTTACGTTATCACCGTTCTTGAGAAAAACGCCGACCATTTCACTCCAAATCGGTTGACCGCTCTTTTTTATCATCGCTTCTTCAAGGCGAATCTGTATTTGGCCGGTTGCCAGCGCCACTTTCTTTTGCCGTTGAAATGCCTCAAAACGGGAGTCGTCAGCAAAGAGGATAGCAATATTCTGGTCGAGCAGTTCCTCCGGTTTGTAACCAAAAACGTCGGTTACGGCCCGATTTGCATAGGCAATTTTGTAATCCGGCAAGCGAATGCTTACAACAACATCAGCTATCGTATTACTTATCGTCGCTAAAAATTCTTGCGACTCCTCCAGCGCTTCGGTTTGCTCTACAACACGCTGTTCGAGCTTAAGGCGATAGGCCTCATTTTCCTCTTCCAGGCGCTTTTTTTCGAGATTTAGCCGCCGATGCTGAATAGCCCGTTCGATAGAAAGCAGCAGTTCATCCTTTTCAACCGGCTTGGCTAAATAATCGTACGCATTAAGCCGAATGGCTTCTGCTGCTGTTTCGTAGGAAGGTTTACCGGTT
The DNA here is from genome assembly GCA_020433805.1 of Anaerolineae bacterium. Classification (GTDB taxonomy): domain Bacteria; phylum Chloroflexota; class Anaerolineae; order 4572-78; family J111; genus JAGRBY01. The sequence continues at coordinate 1,721 of JAGRBZ010000419.1, read as the reverse complement.
AAGATAATAACCGGCGTGAAAGGATAATATTTTCGAGTCCATTCCAAAGCCAAAAGGCCGCTGTCGCCGGGTAGTATAATATCGCACAAAACCGCGTCACAGTCGACCATTACCTTTTTGAATTCTTTAAAGTTGCCGGCTTGGATAACTTGATAACCCTCTCTCTCTAACCGTAATCGTAACACATCACGTATAGCCGGCTCATCATCGAGTATCATTATTTTTGGGATAACCTGAAGCGAAGTCACGTTTGTTTCCTTACTATAATTTATCGCGTATTATGATAAGTCTATAACTTGTTGAGGTAGAAGAAGATCTCTTATAAGAGATGAGAGGGTGTGGTTACAGAGAAAAATTTGAATTTTAAGAGTGCTACAAAACCTGGGGCTTCAACAGCAACAGGAATAAAAATGCTGGATGTTTTGACGATTGACGAATAAACGACCAATCAACAAACCATATTTCTTTTTTGTTTTTACGACATCAATGATTTGGCAGCCATCGCCGCACCGATAATACCGGCGTGGTTGCGCAATTCAGCCGGCACCACCTTAGCGTCGGTTTTGAGATAATCGAAGAATTTCCCGTGTTTTTTGCTAACACCGCCGCCAAAAATAAAGAGATCGGGCGAAAAAAGCAATTCCATACGATCCAGAAATTCATTAACGCGCTTAGCCCAATCTTCCCAGGATAAATCTTTATCTTTGCGAATTTTGTCCGCAGCGCGATGCTCGGCATCCTTCCCTCGAATTTCCATGTGCCCAAACTCTGTATTGGGGACAAGTACGCCTTTTACAAAAATAGCGCTGCCGATGCCCGTGCCAAACGTTAACATAATAACGGTCCCCCGCTGGCCGCGACCCGCGCCAAATTCCATTTCGGCGATACCTGCCGCATCCGCATCATTCAGCAAAAGTGTCGGACAGCTCGTTTTCTCGGCAATAAGCTGCTGACCGTTCACCCCAATCCATGAGTTATCAACATTGGCCGCGCTGTGGGCGACTCCGTTTTTAATGATAGCCGGAAACGTACAGCCAATTGGCTGGTTCTTCCATTTAAAGTGCTTGGCTATTTCGGCGACGGTATCGCTAACCGACTCCGGTGTGGCCGGCTGCGGAGTTGGGATTCGGTGTCGCTCCGTTGCGAGGTCGCCTTTTTCAATATCTACCAAGGCTCCTTTTATTCCACTGCCACCAATGTCGATCCCCAATAATTGCATTTATCTCCTCCAACATAATTTGTCTTGATTGTATCCTGAAATAAGCGCGGTTGCAAGCGTTTAGTAAAACTATTCATATGAAGGATACACCGCTTAATGCATATAATTACATGGCTTAACTGAAAAAAATGGAGATGAGGGAACATTTTGGAGCAATTTTTTGATAAAAAGAGCGCGGGGCGGGCTGTTTTCTGGCTTCTTACGCTGATAATTGTATTTAGTGCTAGTACATTTTTCCCCCAAGCGCCCACCTCTGTCTTCGCCGCTCAATCCACCAGCGATACCTTACCCACCCGCACGCCGACACCGCTGCCCCCTACATCCACCGCCACTGCTGCCGCTACACAAGCCAACACAGTTTGGCTGGGGCGATTGGTTGATACAATTCCTGGCTTTACCAATGGTGGTGGTGCCATTTTTCGCGTTAGCGTTGAAGGCGTGGACGGTACCTCCATCGAACTACGTAGCGATGATCAACTCATCGCGGCCAATTCAGGTAGCA
>JAGRBZ010000041.1 GCA_020433805.1 Anaerolineae bacterium | reverse complement strand
AGAAAAAGCTGTTGTCGCTGATTCAAACCTGGCAGCAGCAAGGCACCTCCGTTATCTTTAACAGTCACAACCTTGATCACCTTTTCGCCGTCACGGACCGTATTCTGGTGCTGCGTCAGGGTCGGCTGATGGCTAATTATCTCACCGATGAGACCAGCCGCGAGGAGATCGTGTCGGCGCTGCTCGGCACCATCGACCGTGAGCAGCTTACCCCGGCTATCTGGGCGCTGGACAGTTACTACCGCGCCAACCAGCACGCCGAACGCTTGCACAACCAGCAGCAGCTTCTTGAGCGCAACCTGGCCGAACAAGGCTCGCTCAACCAGCAGCTCATCGAGCAATTATCACACCAGGTTAAAGCCCTGGATAAAGCTAATATGGCCCTGCAAGATGCCCAACGCCGCCTCCTGACCGAGCGCGAGCAGGAGCGCAAGCACCTGGCCCGCGAACTGCACGATCAGATGATCCAAGATTTACTCGGCATGAATTATCAATTCGAGGAATTTGAAGCCGATGCCGATATCAAGCCCCAAATGGTCGAGCAACTAACCACCATTCGCCAGCAAATGCGCAGCTTTATCCGCGACCTACGCCGCATCTGCGAAGACCTGCGCCCGCCGGTCATCGACAGCCTGGGGTTGGGGGTGGCGTTGGAGTCGTGCGCCTGGGATTGGAGCGAGCGAACGGGTATCCGCGTCAATCTGGAGCTTGATCCCAATCTGGGCCGCCTGCCCGAAACCACAGAGCTATCAATCTTTCGCATTGTGCAGGAAGGGTTGAACAACGTCCGTAAACACGCCAAGGCCAATACGGTCAAGGTCGGGCTGAAGCACACCTCGCCGCGGATGCTGCAAATTACCATTATCGATAACGGGCAGGGCATTGTTGATGATTTCAACCTGTCGAAGCTGGCTCGGCAGGGGCATTACGGCTTGTTAGGTATCAGCGAGCGGGTGGCCTTACTGGGCGGGCGGTTGAAGATGCAAAATCAAAACAACGGCGGCTTTAGTTTACAGGTCGAAATCCCCCATCCTCGGGTCGAGATGGTCATCAATTCGGATAGGGCGTAGGCCAAGAACTTCTGCTCTAAACCGTGGTAAAGAAAATTAGACAGGATTTACACGATTATCACGATTTTATTTACCATAATTCAGTAAATCATGTTAATTCTGTCGATTAAACTGTGTAGTTATGCTTCCACAATTTAATGCTGGGCTGCCGTAGGCCGTTTCCCCCCGTACTTCAACTCATAACATCGTCGATAATATGCTGTAAGGCAGAGGTGTTCAAATCTTGCTTGTCTAAAAACGCAGTGGCTCCGGCTTCGGTGCCCATGCGGCGAAACCCCCGGTCGGGGTAGGCGCTTATCAAGATCACCTTAATTAAAGGGGCAATGGTTTTTACCCGCTGGGTACAGTGGATACCGTTCTCTTCCCCCAACACCACATCCATAAAGATGAGTTCCGGCTCAATCTGCTTGACCAGATGGACAGTTTCGATGATGTTTTCCGCCTCGTAAATCTTAGCTCGAGGGCAAACCTTACCCACCATTCGCTGCAATTGATGCCGATACGAAGCGTTGTCATCAACCACTAAAATGTTGATAGCTTTGGTCGTCGACGAGGCCGTATCGGCTGTATCGATTTCAGCGGCGGCCTCGCCCGATAGCCCCAGTATCTCTGGGTGGTGCAAAATATAGTTGACCGCTTCCAGCCGGTTTTGGACCTTAAGCTGGCGGTAAATACGAGTCAAGTGATTTTCAATAGTCTTGACGCTCAAGCCCATCTTTTGGGCGATGCTTTGATTATCGAGACCTTGCTGCAGCAAACGCAAGATGTCGCGCTGTCGCGTGGTGAGCGGCATCGGCGGCGCAGCGGTCTTTGGTTGACCGACCAGTCTGTCGAGCAGCCGGCTCGAAACCCACCGTTCCCCGGCCAGCACCCGCTGCACGGTCAATCGCAAATCGCCGAGGGGCTGGTCTTTAAGATAATAGCCGTTGACCCCTACCCGCAGCAAGCCCTGCACGTAATAGTCATTGTCATAAGCGCTGATGACCACAATCTTCATCTGCGGATAATCGTGTCGAATCTGGCGGATCGTCTTTATCGGCTCAAAGTCGGGCATGGTGACATCGATAAGCAGGCAGTCCGGCCGCATATCGACCAGACCTTTAATCACAGACGGCCCATCCCCAACCTGGCCGACCACCTCGATTTCGGGCATTCCAAGCAAAGCATTACAAATACCGGCCCGAACAACGGCATGGTCATCGGCGAGCAAAACACGTGTCTTTTTCATGGCGGTGATTATACCATCGAGTTTATAGGTTGCCTAGATGCCCTCACCACAAAATCACCGACCAAACGCCAAGCTGCTTTACGCTATCCTCACCTTCTTTAGTTTACCCTCAGCTTGAGATCCCTCATCATTTCAAAATAAGCGGTAAATAGTTGGCGTAGGCAGGGGGTATCGCCGGGGGCGCTCCCACTGGACTGAGACACCAACTATTCAATTGACCGGTATCCGGGGCTTGGTTGTCAACCGCAGTAAGACGCCATGTGCCTTTTAACGCTTCACCATTGAACAGACTTAAGGGGCCGTTAGAAAGCCAGTGTAGGGTTGAGAACGGGTCAGGGGTAGAATTCCGGACGGGGAACCTGGCTGCGCCGGAGGCAAAGCCGCTTGAGCATGCTGAAGCGAAGCCGCTGCTGCGGCTACAGACCCAGGCCGGGGATTGCCATAGCGAACCCGGAGGAGCCTACCTGGGCTAAAATCAAGCCAATCGACAAGAGCGATAAACCGGCTTTTTTTACAATGTTTATGGCCGGTGCTACACCGCCAAACCCGCCCCGAACCTTCTTAAACCTGTTGGATGCCAGGATTGTTTTGACCATGAACCTGCCCTCGTTGACCGCAATTTGATTGAACAACTCGATTTGAACGCATTTTAAATGGCTACCGTTAACCCCATCATTACCAGAACATTTTACGTATTCTCAGGATAACGGGTCAGGTCAAATGCTAAGCGTGGCCTGAAATACACCGAGAAATGATAAGTTGAGATGACCCATTAATATATTGTACTCAGTTGAAAAAGATAGGGCTTACGCATTGGCATGTCATTTCGAGGAGGAACGACGAGAAATCCCTGAGAGCGATGTTGGCAAGCAGACGCTATAGGGATTTCTCCGCCTTTGGCTGCGAAATGACATTATGGGATGTCAAGTGCGTAACGCCTATTAAAAGATGGGTTCAGTCCAAGTGGTCAGACTGAACCCATCTTAGCCCGGTGGACGTTATGGTCCGGGTAAAAATGAATGTCTACTCGACCGGCGTCCCGACCACTAAATCATCAAAGGTCACCCCGACCGGCGACTCTTCATCGTAGTTATCGACCACAAAGCCAAAGCTGCCGCCGCTCAGGTCGGCATCGCTGAAGGCTGCGACTTCAAGGCCGTTGATATGGAGATAGTAGGTGTCGCCTCGGCCCTCGACGGTGAGGACGTTGGCGGCATATTCAGTTTGGTCGATCAGGCTGGAGGCCGTCCACTCCACGAGCGGGATGAGTTCGCCACCAATCGATTTTTCGGCGATGAAATAGCCGTCGCCGCTAATGCGGAACAGGTAGAACTCGTCAAACGCTTCGCCCACTTGGAGTTGGAAGAGCAGGCCATAGGCATTATTGGCCGCTCCCTCGTAGCCGGCGGTGGCTTGCAGTAAAAATTCATCGGGCAGAGCGGCTTCATAATAGTAGTCATAAATGGGACCGGCGTAAGGGTTCAGGCCAAACAGGTATTGGTCGTCGGTGGTGTAGTAGCTGATGCCCCACTCCTCCTCTTCGTCCAAATGGTACAGGCCGCTGGCAGTGTCGCTAAAGTCATCGCTGAACAGGATTTCATCGAAATCCGACGGTGGCGGGCCGATAGCTTCTTTAACCAGGCCGGAGATGAGCAGGTCAAAGCTGTAGAGCATAGGGTTGAACACATCGTCCATTGCCTGTCCAAAGTCGTCGACCGGTGCCAGATTTAAGACCAGATAGGTGGCCTCCGGCGTGGGCGTTGAGACGATGGCTGAAGCGGAGAAGGCCACCCCGTCCTGTTCAAAGTCAAAGTCGATGAGCTGGGCGTCAAACGAACCCAGGACAAACGCTTCCGGTTCTTCCGTCAAAAAGACCAGATTTTCCAGATCGCCGCTTTGTTGCAGGGCCTCGGTGACGCCTTGTAACGCGGCGGCATTGGCTTCATCGGGGTTGGCGGCGTCATCGTAAGTTACGACCGAAATCGAAACAAAGGCCGGACTGTCTTCACCAAAGAAGCTAACCTGGGCTTGCGCCGGGTCAGACTCAACCGTCCAATCGGCGGGGTAAAGGGTGGCGAAGCCAAAGTCTTCATCCACATACGAGACAAAGCCGTCGACCGGCTCGGTCTCTTCGTTGACCACAAACAGCCCCTCATACTGCTCATAGGTTTGGCCGTCCAGGTCTTCGGCAATGAGGCCGACCACATAGTTGCCGCTGGGGGCGGGCGTGGTCTCGATGACAAAGGGTTCGCCTTCAAAGGTGAGGGTTTGGCCGGGGGCCACATAACTTTCACGACCGGCCTCTCCCTCCAGGCTCAGATCGTCGCCGCGTTCGAGTACGGTGAAGGTGTCACCAATTTGGGGCGTAATTTCCCGTGGTGCGCCGACGGCTGCGGTTAAGCTGCCGCTAAAGCTGTAGATGCCACTCATCACCCCATCGCGGAAAAACATTTTGGCGTAGCGCTGCTGTTCGCTTTGCCCAAAGGTATAAACGCCCTCAACCGCAAACGTCGGCGATTCGGGATCGTAAGCCTGAGGCCGGAACAGGGCTTTGGTGGCATCGGTACCGTTGCTGATGGCATAAATAACCGGCTGCCACTCATACTCCACGCTCACGCCCTCTTCCGACCAAACCGGGTAGGCGATACCGCCGATTTCCTGGGTGTCGTCGGCAATCAGGTAGTCCATATCCTCAATTAATAGCACATCCTGGCGCGGCAAAAAGCGGCCAATAAAGGTGTAGATGTAGGCCAGCCGGTCGCCGCTGATGTCGGCGCTAATGGTTACCGGGGCGTCAGGGGTGGCAAACTCGGCGGAGAGGGTCAGGGGCGTTATCTCCAACCGGCCCGACGAGCGACCGGCCTCCGGGGCGACCGGGGCGGCTGCGGGTTGATCCGGCTCGGCTTGGGGGCGGCTGAAGGTTTGGCCGGTGTGGAACGCCGCCAAAAACTCATCCCACTGCGATACCTCGGCAAAGCGGGCGGCCACGGTGGTGTAGCCCACATTGTCGGCGATGCTGTGCAGTTCGCTGGTGGGAAAGTGGATGGTGACGCCGGTGGCACCGGGCCGCTCCGGTCCATGTTTCTCGGCAATAATGGCCTGGGTCAGGGCATCGGCGACTTCCTCGGCGGCGGCGGTAACGTCGGCATCGTCACTAAACTGGACCACCAGTTGGACAAAGTTAAACAGGTCGATGTAAGGGGAAGGCCAGTCCTCGCCAAAAACGCTTTCAAACGATTGAGCGTAAGCCCGCGCTTCGGCTACGGCGTTGGGGTCAATCGCGATTAACGCGGCGGCTAAATGGTCAACCGCTGCGTTGATATTGGGGATTTCCGCCAGGTCAATGGCCGTCAACGTCACATCCTGGCCCAAGAAACTGGCCAATTCTTCCGCGCTGGCCTCGCCTCCGCCAAAGCTGGAGTCGAGCATGGCCCGCCGGGCGTTGTCATCGATAATGCGTGCGTCGCCCTCGATGTAGGTCGACACAATAGCCGCGGCCAGGTCGGCACCGGACATGTGGGGGCTGTCTGTTAACTGCTGCAAAAAGCCGGCATAGGCCCAGCCCACGCCCGGTTCAAGCTCTTGCGAGGCCACGCTGTAGCGGCCATGCGGTTCAATCGCGCTAAAGACCTCAAGCTGGCTCATCAAACAGGCGTCGAAACCAATCAGTTCAAACTTGTCCAGGCCGGTTTGGTCGCGAGCCTCACCCAGGGCCTGGTCCAGTTCCATCAGCCACAGGCCGTCCACGCCAAACAACTCGGCGACCACCACCTCATCAGGCCCCAGACCGCCGGGGTCGGGGTCGTTCCAGCCGCCGGGCCAACCGGCCCCGTGGTCCGACAAAATCAGGGCGTATTTCTGAGCCGGAAAGTTGTCAACGGCCCAGACAATGAAATCGACCAGGGTCTGGCTGTCGGCCATATTGGTTTCGCCCAGGTCGTCCAGCTCTTCGGAGCCGATCTCTTCCAGGTCGCTGTCTTGGGTAAGGTAAAAGCGTTTGGTCGAAGTCCAGTCGCCCATACCGTCGTAGCCGCCGTCAAAGCGATCGACCTGAGCCACAATATTGACCTCGTCACTGGAGCCGATGACCTCGGCTTCGTTGAAGTCGATTAAAATATCCTGCTCCAGCATCTCATCATCGGCATCCTGGTAAAGCAGAATAGTCCACTCGGCCTCGGCTTGGGCTGCCGGGCGGGCGGCGGGCTGTTGCGGTTGGATGTGATCTGGATGAGGGCGATCCGGGGCAGCTTTGACCGCGCCGGTCGGGCCGGTCGGGCCGGTGGTCAGGACGATCAGCGTCATAATGACCAGCAAAGTTGTACCTTTCCAAATATGAAAAGCGCTGAACATTAAAGGGTTCCTTTCTTGGGTATGGCCTGTTATATGGGTTATATAAGTTTGAAAAAACAGTCTCTGAGACGATTCGGTATTTTAATATCTGGTTAGTGTCATTAGTTTTTCGCCACAACGATTCATAAAAAGTAGTGCGTATTGCGTAGTACGTAAAAAAGCACTCAATACGCATTACGCACTACGCAATAAACAAAGGCTCAAATTATGGCGAAAACTTAGAGACACTAACATATTTCTAATCTTGATATTTTCTAATCTAAACTCACGGTGCGGCTCGACTCCCAGCCGAGCATCGCTTGTTTGCGGGCCGCGCCCCAGTGGTAATCACCGATATTACCGGCTTTGCGGATAACGCGGTGACACGGGATGACGTAGCCAATAGGATTTTTGCTGACCGCATTACCGACCGCCCGCGAAGCTTTAGGCTGTCCGATGGTGGAGGCAATATCAGCATACGATACCACCGCCCCCGACGGAATTTTAAGCAGCGCTTGCCACACTTTAATTTGAAAATTGGTTCCCTTTAGCACCAACGGCAGCGCCTGTTGATCCTGAACGGGATCGAAAATTTGGTCGGCGAAGGGTTGGGTAATGGTGCTGTCTTCAACCAGATTGCCCTGTCCCCAATTCGCTCGCAGCGCCGCAAGAGCCGCCTCTCGACCACCGACGGACGTAAAATCTAAAGCACAGACACCACGTTCGGTGACGGCCAGCAAACATTCGCCAAACGGGCTAGGGTGAAAGCCGTAGCGAATTTCCACGCCTGAACCGCGCCGTTTATAGTCGCCGGGCGTGATAGCTTCACAGGTTACAAACAGATCGTGCAGGCGACCGGGGCCGGACAATCCGGCTTCATAGGAAACATCGAGCACGCTTTTTGACTGAGTCAACAAACATTTGGCATGTTCGACGGTTAAAAACTGTAAAAAACGCTTAGGGCTGATGCCTGCCCACCGGCTAAACAGCCGCTGAAAGTGATATTCACTTAAACCGATGGCGTCGGCCACTTCTTTTAAACTGGGTTGACGCTGAAAATTCTGCTGCAAAAAGAGTATCGCCTGTTCAACGCGGGCGTAATCTTCCACGGACTGTAAGTAATTTTCTGAATAAACCATTTTTCCCTCCGGATGAATGCGTTTCTTTATTCTTTCTCTATTCTACGCGATCCGGTCGGCGTCAACCACCCGATTCTTGCGATAATGGCAGTCTCTTTAAGAACAAAGATGCGCAGGATTGACGGATTTTTTCTTTGTATTTTCTTGATCCGTCAATCCTGCTAATCATGTTCTTAACAATGGCGAAAAACGAATGACACTAACGAAAATTGGATCTACTGAGTCTATACGGTTACAACAAGCTCCACGTTGTACCGCCGTCGGTGCTGTGAAATAGCCCGCCCCCGGTGGCAACCAACACATTGTTCGGGTCGCTCGGATGAACAACAATGGATTTGATGTAGTAAGGATAGCCTGTATCGGGATTAAGAGCAATATTGCTGTTGATAGGAAACCAGGTTTCGCCGTCGTCGGTGCTCTTGAAAAGGCCCTTAGCCTGCATATTATTCTCGTAGCCGCTGCCGGCATAAACGATGTTGGGGCTGCTGGGCGCGTAAGCAATAGCTGAATAGGGTGTGTCGGCTCCCCCGTAAACCAGTCCATCGCTAACGGTGTAAAACTCAAAGCCGTCGGTCGATTTGGCAATGGCGCTGTGGGTGGCGTTGACTCCTACTAAATAGACATTGGGTTGAGTAGGATGGGCCGCCAGGGCAAAAGCCCCCTCACCAATGTTAAACGGCAGGCCGATAAAGTTGCGGCCGCCATCGGTCGATTTAAAGAGCGATCCGGCCAAGGGAGCTACGTAAATGGTTTCCGTAGCAAAAGGATCGATGACGATGTCGTTCAACTGCGATCCGCCCATATCACGCCCGTAGCCGTCCGAAACCCAGGTCTCTCCCCCATCGGTTGAGACAATAAGCGTCTCGCCGATACCGCCGAACAAGGTGTCGGGTTGTGTAGGATGAACCACCAACTCATTCACCGAGCGGTTAGCCGAGGATAGTCCATTGGATTTCACTTCCCACGTATTGCCGCCGTCGGTCGATTTGAGAACGGCATTCCAGCCCGGCGCGTAAAGCCGTTCGGGGTTCGTGGGGTCAATCGTTAACCCCGTGATGCCGGAGCCATCGATATTGAGTTTTAGCCACGGCCCCGCGCCACCGGAGGTGCTTTTGTAGATACCGGCACCTTTGACGACGGCATAGACTTCATTGTAGTTTTGGGGGTTGAAATCGACATCAATAACCTCCCGCGCCCCAAGCTGATCGAGCGTCTCAACAGCGTCAACCGGAATGGGCGTAGGTTCGCCGCCTGTTGTCTCCGACTCCAACTCTGCATCGTCCCCTTCTGAGGCGCTCTCCACCGTTCCCTCCGGCTCAGGCTCGGTTGTGGGCGACGATTCATCCGTGGCCTCGGATGTCGCTGCCATAGACAGGTCGATAGTATCGGCGCGGGTCAGGACGTCGCCTACGCTAACGCGAATGCGTGTGGCGGGAGCCTCTACAGTTGGCGTAGCAATCGGTGAATTTGGATCCGTGGCTGGGGCCAACTCGGCATCCGTTGGCTCGCTCATTGCCGCTTCGGTCTCATTGAGTGGTTGGCTGCCCAGAGGCACAAATTCCTCAGAATCTGCATCGCTCTGATTGGCAACGGTTCCGTCTCCGATTTCGGGACCAAACTGAAACCAGATAAAAGCGCCCAAGGCCAACATACCGCAGAGCAGCAAAGCCAACAGGGCCACACCAAGCCACAAAAATCGACCCGCCGACGAAGATTGAGCCGGAGCGTCAACCGGAGCATCAATATAATCATCAGCCGACATATCGTCTTCTGCCGATTGAACAAGAGGCAGCGTGGCCGCATCGACCTCAATCGGCGATGGTCCGGCTGCGGCTCGCGAGGTTGCCACTTTTTTAGGTTGGGTCGAGGTCACGTGAAACTCTGCTGAGCCAACGGTCACAATATCGCCTTGCTCCAGCGGCTGCCAGCCATTGGACAACGGCTCTCCATTGAGAAAAGTGCCGTTAGCACTGTCCAGGTCACGAATCAGGCAGCTATCAGCCTCCGTTCGAATTTGGGCATGCGTGCGTGAGACTCCCAGGTCCTCGACGACAATGTCTGCCGTTATCGCCCGACCAATCGACAGCGGCTCCGCCTCTATTTCATAGACATCGCCCTTAGGGTCGACCAGCCAATAAAGGACCGGTTCTGAAGTCGGGGCGTTCGGGATCACACCAACGATGGTCACGTCATCGTCGATATCGTCATCGTCGGCGATGTCGGCATCAACCACCTGGTTTTTGTTTTTTCTACTGAACATCGTGGCATCATCAACAGCCGGAGCAGCCGATAAAGCTGCCCAAATCGTCTCCAGACGCTGCTGCCACGCACCCACCGAGTCGGGCCGATCTTCCGGCTTAAGCTGCATAGCGTGGACAATCGCCTGTGTTACCTGGGGGTTTAAATCAGGATTAATCACATTGGGCGGCTCAAACTTAACATCACCGTCGATGAGGTTTGTGCTGCGCGGCGGTTTCTTGGCGGTCAACAAGGCGTAAAGGGTAGCCCCCAGCGCGTATATGTCCGAAGCAGGGGTAGTGCCTGCGCCGGTATATTGCTCCGGCGGTGAAAACCCCGAAGTTGCTCGCTGTGCCCCGGCCTGCGTTTTATAAAAATCAAGGGAAATCTCTTTAGCGATGCCAAAATCGACCAAAACCGCCCGACCAGCCGGTGTAATTTTGATATTTTGGGGTTTTATATCGCGATGAATAATGGGTGGAATTTGTTTATGGAGATGGCTAACGGCCTGACAGATCTGAATCATATAATCCAAGGCCGGTACTACCGGTATCGGGCCACCACGTTCCGTAACGATTTCCCATAGATTACGACCCTCGATAAAATCCATCACCAGATACTGCCGGCCGGCTAAACTAAAATGATGAATAACCCGAGGCAAACCGGCATGACGTAGGCGGGCCAAGATCAGCGCTTCTTGACGAAACTGCTCTACATGGTCAGATGTCTGCAAACTATTTTCTTTTATCGCTACCGGCGTATTGAGATTGAGATCAAAGGCTTGGTAAATAGCTCCCATACCGCCTTGCGCTAACAAGTTATCGATCCGATAGCGATTTTCTAAAATGGTATCTTCTCTAAGTGTCATAGGCCTTCTGCGTAACTTTTTTGCTAACAGACCGTTATTATAGCATGAGTAGAAGTTATTCAAATAAATGCAGATAAACGTATAACTCAAATTTCTAGACTTAAAATTACCAAAAATTTTTTATCTGTGATAAACTTCGGAATTAACTTTAGAAACACCTCCTTAACCACAAAGGAGGGGGCTTTTTGCTTTAGGTTGGCCTATTGTTCTTTACTTACAAACACAGTTATCCAATTAGAAGATGGTAGGTAGATAATGTCACGCGTGATAATAGCGGATGATGAAGCAGTAATTCGTATGGGACTATCGCAAATGGTTTCTGCATTGGGGTATCACGTAGCAGGCACCGCAGCCAACGGCGAAGAAGCCTTAGCAATGACGAAAGATATCAAACCAGGACTATTGTTACTGGACATTAAAATGCCTCGTCTCGACGGCTTGACGGTAGCCGAGCGATTATCCGAGGAAATGCCCTTGCCCATTGTAATGTTGACAGCATATAGCGAAAAAAGTTTAATTGAACGCGCTGCCAATGCAGCAGTTATGGGGTATTTAGTTAAACCCATTCATGAGAAAAAGCTAGGGCCTACTTTAGCCTTAGCCATTAATCGATTTGAAATTATGCGGGCTAAAGCGCAAGAAGTGTACAAGTTGCGCAACCAAATGGAAGCCCGACGGCTGGTTGATGCGGCTAAACAGATTTTAGTGGCAACCGGCATATCTGAAGCAGAGGCTTATCAAAAGTTACAAATGACGGCCCGTCGAAAACGGTTGCCCATGCACCAGGTAGCCGAAGCGATTGTTGCTATCGGTGCAAAAATATAACGCCGAGCTGTTTTTTCTTACATCCTTAAATTTCCAAAAAAAAGAGATACTATTCTTGACAAGAAAATAGAAGTTTGGTAACATACGCTCCAATTAAATGAATTTCAATGTAGTGAGCGGCCGCGAAGCCCTCAGCCACAGAAGTATTCTGGTGACTGAGGGCTTTTTGTTTGCTCAAAACAACCTACATTGTAGAAAAATGGTAATGGTAAAATTTTTAACAAATCTATTCAAACTTATCCAAGGAGAAGGGATTATGAAACATCGTATCCTAAAAGCTTTACCCATTGCGTTACTACTAACGCTTGTGACCTCAAGCCTCGCTTTCGCTCAAGATGAGGTCACTGCCGAGACCGTGGCTTACGCGCTCGACAACGTTACCCTCATGATTGCTGCTGTATTGGTTCTGTTTATGCAGGCCGGTTTTGCTATGGTGGAAGCCGGTTTTAACTCCAGTAAAAACACGGTTAACATCCTTTTCAAAAACCTGATGGACCTTAGCGCTGGCGCTATACTGTACTACCTGATTGGTTATGGCATTATGTACGGCTCCGATATTACCGGTGGTGCCGGCATCTTGGCCTTTGGCGGGTTTGGCATTCCCGGTACAACCGCCGACCCGGTTGCGGGCAGCTTAAACCCGCAGGTTGACTGGCTCTTCCAGGTTGCGTTTGCTGCTACTGCCGCCACCATCGTTTCCGGTGCGGTAGCCGGCCGTATGCAATTTAGAGCCTATGTTATTTACAGTATCATTATTACGGGCCTCATTTACCCGATCAGCGGTTACTGGAAGTGGGGCGGTGGCTGGCTCGATGCTCTGGGCTTCTACGATTTCGCCGGTTCGCTGGTTGTACACGCCGTTGGTGGCTTCGCCGGTTTGGCTGGCGCAATGGTTTTAGGGCCTCGCATTGGCCGCTTTAACAAAGATGGCACGGCCAACCCGATGCCCGGTCACAACTTAACCTTTGCTACGCTGGGTGTTTTCATTCTATTGATTGGTTGGTTCGGTTTTAACCCCGGCAGCCAGCTTGCCTTTGCCGGCGCGGCTAACACCGATGCAACGATGTTGATTGCAACCAACACCCTATTGGCGGCTTGTGCCGGTGCTGTTCTGGCTATGGTAGCCGGTATGTTCACGGTAGGTAAACCCGATTTAGGTCTATCCCTCAACGGAATGCTGGCCGGTCTGGTGGGTATTACGGCCAACTGTGACTCGGTAACAAACCTCTCTGCTATCATCATCGGTGCAATCGCCGGTGTTCTGGTAGTAGTCGGTATGATTTTACTCGAAAAAATGCGCATTGATGACCCGGTTGGTGCTTGGCCCGTTCACGGCCTGTGCGGTATCTGGGGTGGGTTGGCTACCGGTATCTTCGGTGGAGCCGCTGGACACACCATCGGTGCCCAAATCATCGGTTCGATTGCTATTCCAGTTTGGGCCTTCGTAACCGCTTATGTTCTCTTCATGATATTAAAAGCAGCCGGTATCCTCCGCGTTTCCGAAGAAGAGGAACTGGAAGGTCTGGACATTACCGAACACGGAACTATCAACTATCCGGAATTCACCGGCTCTCTGGGAAGCACCGCCGCTGCCAAGTAATTAAGTGGCTAACGGTACGTGTGTAAGATAGGATAATCATAGGCTGAGAGTCGCGCGTTGAACTCTCAGCCTATTTTGTTCTCACAGACTTGTCAACAAGTTGCCAAAGTTGCCAGGTTGAAGTAAGTTTAAGTGATCACGTTTAATCGTGATTTAACAAGCTGTGAGAGAGTATTTATGAAAATATCATTCGAACGCAATACTGAACAAAATAGCGATACTATCCCTTATTTTGTTCGGATTGAGATAGGCGCATCTGAACTTGACTGGGACCGCACCTTTCGAGTCCCCGTAATTCTATCACACGGGTTGATGTATGTGGTTGAAATTTGTGGTCTACAGATCAAGGCCGATACTCTAAAAGAGTTAGGCCCTTTGGTTCAGTCGAAACTTATCAGCCTTGAAAATATGTCGCGCATGCCGACCTACGTTTTTATAACCCGACGGTCGCGCAAGTTATTTCCGGTATATACCATCGGCGATAAGGTGATGGCAGTTACCCCCCAAGGCATTTCTTTTCGCCACGTAGAGTTGGCGAAAGTTCGCGATTACTTAAAAGATTATCTCCATCAGATCGGTCTACTCGGTCCTATAGAGCGCGGTGACAAGCTGCATGTTCGCGGCATTCATAAAGAAACATTGGCGCTGGTGCGGCCCGCTTTTTATCTCAAAAAGCGGGCTTTGGATGAAAAAGAGCATGAATTTTGGGCCCCCGTCTTCCGGGCCACCGATAGTGACACCATCTACGTTTACGCCGCCAGTACAAAACACGAAGAGCCACTCGCCCAGGGTTTAGAAGTCTTCCATCTACGCCATAAAGTCGCCAATGCTCTCATTAACGATAATCGATTATCCATCAATTTAAATTTACGGGCCGATCGCTTGATGCCCGACTATTGGGAACGGGTCAAAAGTAATTTAACAAAACTGTCGCGAGATATGATTTATGAAGGCATAAAGCTGCCGATGTATACCTGCGATGGTCTTATCATCGCCCTTGAATATCGCAGCGCGGAAGATCGTTACAGTTTCTATCTCGGTGAGGACGATGACGATTTGGGTCAACGCGTTGCCAGAGACCTGATCCGACGCGGATTTATCGACAATCCAAAATCCGTATATATCCAAGGCAAGTAAATTAACCCATATCTCCGTAGCTTCTCAAACCTTAAGAACTGGTAAGACTATCTATTGAGACGCACAATCTATAACTCTTGTTAAAAGGTGAGATGGAAGCATTTTTAGAAAAAAATAATGCAGAAAACCGTAGAACTATCCCTTATTATATCACCATCAAACTGGCTCCCATTACAACAAGTCATTTCCCAACCCGCTACCAAATTCCCATTTACCTTAAACCGATTAGAGGACAAAACCATTATACGGCTGAATTATGCGGCTTAAATGTCCAAGAAAGCAGCCCACAATCTGTTCTTAATACTATCAATAAAGTAGCGCCTACGCTGGTCAATCTCAACCGAATGCCAACGTATGTTTTCATTGCTCGCCACAGCTTGAAGGTGTATCCGGTTTATACTAACCGTAAGGAAAATCTGGGGTTAACTGTACCCAACGGGCCGGTGGCCCGTCACGTTGAGTTAGCCTACGTCCGTGATCGAGTCGGCAAGTATCTCAACGATATTCATGTGCTTGGTCGCAGCGGCGAATATGAAAAACTGCATGTACGCGGTGTCCATCAAAAAACATTAGCGCTTGTTCGACCCATCTTTTATCTAAAGAAACGCCCCCTATCCCCCAAAGACACCGAATTTTGGACACCCGTATTTCCTTCTGATGAAAGTGCTTCTATCTACGCTTACGTTCTCGATAAAAAATATGAAGTAAGCGAAGAAACCGGTAATGAAGTATTTCAACTGCGTTCTCAAGTAAGCCGGGCTTTGATAGGCAAAAAACGCTTATCCGAAGATTTCGATTTACGGGCCGATCGTCTACTGTCTGACTATTGGGCCAAACTTGAGACCAAATTGGAACCACTACCCGAAAAACTTATCTACAACAACGCCACGCTACCGCTGTATCAACACCAAGGTCGTCTCATCGCCGTTGAAAAACGGGCCGATGAAGATCGGTACAGCCTTTACCTCGGCCACGACCGTGAAGATTTGCGGCAAAGAGCCGGTAACGATTTAGCACGGCGCAGTATTATCAACGACTTAGCAGCAGTCGAACTCACAACATAGGTGTTAACCGGTAATGAGACCGTTTTAATACAATTTAATTAAATTATACAAAGGAGTAAACTTTAAAAATGGCAGAAACCGTAAAAGATGTATTTGATCTCATTCAGTCCGAAGATCTAAAAATGGTCGATATGCGTTTCATCGACCCCTTTGGTGTATGGCATCACTTTAGCTTGTCTACCAAAGAATTTTCTGAGGACGCCTTTGAAGAAGGATTGGGCTTCGATGGTTCATCCATTCGCGGCTTCCAAACCATCAATGAGTCGGATATGATCTTGATCCCCGATCCGACGTCTGCATTTATTGATCCGTTCTTCCAAGTGCCTACCCTGGTGTTGATCTGTGATATTTACGATCCTATCACCCATCAGGCCTACAACAAAGACCCCCGCTATGTATCAAAAAAGGCCGAAGCTTACCTCAAACAAACCGGCATCGCCGATGCGGCCTTCTTTGGGCCGGAGGCTGAGTTCTTCCTGTTCAACGATGTGGCTTACATGTCCGCAGCCAACACCGGCTTCTACCAGATCGACAGCCCCGAAGGCTGGTGGAACAGTGGCGGCGGCGGCTTAGGCGGTCAAATTCCGGCCAAGCGCGGCTACTTCCCCTGCCCGCCCGTCGACAGCCTGCAAGATGTACGAACCCAAATGGTTTTGACCATGGAACAGGTCGGTATGGAAGTGGAAGTCCATCACCACGAAGTTGGTACCGCCGGCCAGTGTGAAATCGACTTGCGCTTCGACACGCTGACTCGCATGGCCGACAAATTGATCACCTACAAATACATTGTTAAGCAAGTCGCTCGCCTCAACGGGATGAGCGCCACCTTTATGCCCAAACCGCTCTTTGAAGATAACGGCAGCGGCATGCACACCCACCAAAGCCTCTGGAAAGGTGGCAATACGGTAATGTACGATGAGTCCGGTTACGCCGGCCTGTCCGACATCGCCCGTTACTACATCGGCGGTCTGCTCAAACACGCCGCTGCAATTTTGGCCTTTGCCGCTCCCAGCACCAACTCTTACAAGCGTTTGGTGCCCGGCTACGAAGCGCCGATCAATCTGGTTTACTCACAGCGAAACCGCTCGGCCATCTGCCGGATTCCGATGTACTCCGGTAGCCCCAAAGCCAAGCGCGTTGAGTTCCGTGCGCCCGACCCCAGCGCCAACCCCTACCTGGCCTTCCCGGCCATGTTGATGGCCGGCCTTGACGGCATCCAAAACCAAATCGATCCCGGCGCGCCGATCGACAAAGACCTGTACGATCTGCCCCCAGACGAAGCGGCCGAAATCACCAACACGCCGACCACGCTCGATGACGTGCTCGATGCGTTAGAAGCCGACAAAGAGTTCCTGCTGCAAGGGGATGTCTTTACCGAAGATTTAATCGATGCCTATATCGATTACAAACGCTCTGAAGAGATCGACGCCGTTCGCCTGCGCCCGCATCCGTACGAATTCAATCTCTACTTTGATATTTAGTCAACCCGTTTTGTAACCAAAAGGGATGGAACCTGTGGCTCCATCCCTTTTTTTGTACTCATCATGTCATTTCGACCCTACGACAATGCTTGGAGTCAGACGCTGTGGGGATTTCTCCACCTGCGGTGTCGAAATGACATGAACGACGTAAGACCAAACACTTTTTCCTAATCCCCAATTTCATCTATAATTACAGGCGAAATGGCACCACTAACCTTCAAAGGCTCCGAAGCACTGCTGCTCGATGAGCCATCCGGCAATGATGGCGTACAAACCTGGCTGACCCCGGTTGGCTTTACCGATCTGGAGGCTGCCGAACGCTGTCTGAACCGCATTGCCAAGTCCGAGCCGGCCCGTCAAGCTATCGCCCCCATCTTACCCCACTTACTGAGTACCCTGGCCGAAATTACCAATCCCGATAACGTACTCACCAACTTCGAACGCTTCATTAATAACGCCTCTAACCAGCTTGATCTCTATCGCGATTTCGCGGCTAATCCTCGCGCTATTGAAATTTTGCTGACGATTTTTGAAGGTAGCCAATTTCTCACCGAAATTCTTCTGCGCAATCCGCACTATTTTGATCGGCTGACGGCTCACCACCAACTGACCCAGCCTAAAGCCTTGGCCCAATTTCTGACCGATACCCGAACCCGACTGTCTCGAACCTTTGATAAAGCCGATCCGCAATCCATTGCTACGTTGGACTCACTGCGTCGCTACCAGCGCTGGGAACTACTGCGCATCGGCACGTCCGATCTGCTGGGCGTGTTCGATCTGCCCACCATCACGTTGCAGTTGTCTCATCTGGCCGATAGCCTGATTGAGGCTGCGCTTGCTCTGGCAGCGCAGCAGCTAGAAATCGACGCCACCGATTTTTTTGTCGTGGGCATGGGCAAATTAGGCGGAGAAGAGCTTAACTACAGCTCCGACATCGACCTGCTCTTTCTAACCGGCTCGAAGGCCACACCCTACCGGCAGTTCGGTCAGCGGCTTATTGAAAATTTAACCCGTATGACTCCCGAAGGGTTTCTGTATCGCGTTGATATGCGCCTACGGCCGTGGGGTAGCACCGGCGAGTTGGTTTCTTCAGTTGACGGCTATCTGGGCTATCTGCACAAACACGCCCGCTTGTGGGAAAAGCAGGCGCTGTTAAAGGCACGCGTGGTTGCCGGCAACAAAACGATAGGCGAAGCTTTTCTACAAAAAATTCAGCCCGAACTTTTCCAAACGCCCGCCGAAACCGTTCGTGAAGAGATTCGTTCGCTTAAGGCCCGCATCGAAACGCAACTCAAGCAGAAAGGTCGGCAGTGGGGCGAAGTGAAACTGGGGGCAGGCTCCATTCGCGATATTGAGTTTGTGACCCAGTACAACCAACTCGCTTACGGCCAAAAGATGCCCCAGGTGCGCGGCTCCAATACGCTTACGGCACTGGCAGCCCTATTTTCCAAAAACTTACTCACTGCCGATGAATACCGCGTACTAACCGAAGGCTATACCTTTCTACGCACGGTTGAGCACCATTTGCAGTTGATGCACTATCGCCAGACCCACACCTTACCCGATGATCATGAGGCGCTTTCTCATTTGGCCCGACGGCTGGGCTTTCGTGGGAAAGAGGTTGGTTATCGTTTTGTGGATCAATATGAACAGCATAGCACCGTCATACGCTTAGTTTTTCAGCAGCAGTTAGGTGATACCGAGTCACCTGATATACTACCCGCTCCTGCGGACATCCCCGAGACGGTAAAACCGGCGGCATTGCTCCCTCACCTGGCTCATATGCACGCCTCCTACCTAAAAACATTTAGTCCCCAAGAAATTGAACATCACACTACACTCATCGGCGATCTCACCGACCGTCAACCCGTGCGGGTTGAGGCCACACCCCTACCCGATAATTTTTGGCGCGTTACGATCGTTGGGTTCGATTACCTGGGCGAACTATCGCTCATTTGCGGCTTATTGTTCATCCACGGCTTTAATATCCACGGCGGCAGTGTCTTTACCTACGAGCCGGCTCCTGAACCGGTTATTCCTGCGTACCAACCCGCCGGACGGCACGGGCGTTATCGTACAAAATCCGCGACGTTATCACCGCGTCAAAAAATTGTCGATGTCTTTACCGTCAAAGCTACCAATGGCGCATCCGCAGCCAACTGGTCACGATACGAACGAGAGTTAGCGCAATTTGTACGCCAGCTTCAAACCGGCAACGGAGCCGATGTGCAGGGCCAACTGGCAAAACGCATCGCCGCTACGCTCAAAACGACAACCAGTGACCAAACCGTTCTTTACCCGGTTGATATTACCATCGACAACGAAGCCTCCCGTAACTATACCGTCCTCAACATCGACGCGCCCGATACGCTGGGCTTTTTGTACGAGCTTGCCAACGCCCTGGCCTTACACGGCATCAACATCGGTCGAATGTCGGTTGAGACCGCCGGCAATCGGGTTCGCGATGCGCTGTATGTAACCGACAAATTAAATGAAAAGATAACCGATCCGGAAAAGCAGCTTGAACTACGGGCAGCTACCGTGTTGATCAAACAGTTTACGCACCTGCTGCCTCGCTCGCCCAACCCCGAGTCGGCGCTGCTAAACTTTAGAGAGTTTGTCGGCAACCTGTTCCGCCGCCCCAACTGGCCCGAAGATTTTGCCTCGCTCGAACAGCCGGAGTTGCTGGCAACGATGGCTCGCCTGCTGGGAGTGAGCGATTTTTTATGGCAAGATTTCCTGCGGATGCAGCACGCTATTCTCTTCCCCGTGTTAAAAAATCTAGCTGCGCTGCAAGAAAGCAAAACCAAATCCGACCTGCGAGCCGAACTCACTATTCTCCTAAGCCAAACACCACCCGGCCCGGCGCATCGGCAGGTGCTCAATGCCTTCAAAGATCGCGAGATATTTCGCATCGACATGCGCCAGATTCAGGGTCACATCACCGAATTCGGTCAATTTTCTGCCGAGTTATCCGATTTAGCCGAGGTTGTGGTTGAGGAAGCCTACCGGATTGCAGCCCGCGATTTACGAGCCCATTACGGCCTACCCCGATTGAAAAATCGCCATCCCTGTACCATGACCATCTGCGCATTGGGCAAGTGCGGCGGTCGCGAACTGGGTTTTGCCTCAGACATCGAGTTGATGTTTATTTATGCCGGTAACGGACGAACCACCGGCCCACGTGTTATCACGACCGCCGAGTTTTTTGATCGACTGGTCAGCGAGGTCAACAATGTCATTGAGGCCAAACGGGAAGGGATTTTTGAGCTGGACCTACGGCTGCGCCCCTATGGCAAAGCAGGTAGTTTAGGGGTGTCGCTTGATGCCTTTCAGCGCTACTTTGCGCCCAACGGTGATGCCTGGCCCTACGAGCGACAGGCGCTGGTCAAACTGAGACCCATTGCCGGTGATGTCAAACTCGGTCAGAAGATTGTCAATTTGCGCGATGACTTTATCTATAATGATGACCCCTTTGACATCGCCGCCATGCGAGCCATGCGCGAGCGACAAATTCGACACCACGTCACCGCCGGCACCATCAACGCCAAGCTCAGCCCCGGCGGGCTGGTTGATATTGAATACCTGGTGCAGGGCCTGCAAATCACGTACGGGCGGCGCTACCCCAGTTTGCGTATGACCAACACCCGCGAGGCACTTACGGCACTGGCCGCCGTTGGCATCTTGCCGCAATCCGATTATGTGCATTTGAGCAAGGCACTCGGTTTTTTGCAGGATGTCATTAACGCCTTGCGAATGGTGCGTGGCAATACAAAAGACTTAACCGTACCACCGCTGGACACCGAAGAGTTTCTCTTTTTGGCCCGCCGAATGGGGTACGACGATCATCATCTGGAACAGTTTAATGCTGATCTCACCAACTACACCGCCAGAGTTCAAGAAATCAACGCCCGCATCTTGAAATAGCCAACCGATTAGAGTTTATGGAGTTTAATGAGTTCATAGAGTTTTCAGATCAATTAATGGTCACCTTTTGAACTGCGTAACGCATATGCTTATCAGCAATTGACTAACGCATTAAACTCCCTAACTCTTAAACTCTATAAACTCTACTATTTATCCGTTTCAGGCTGGGGTGTGGGCGTTGCGGGGCTTGGCCGGGGTAGACCACGGCAAGTCAGCCGGTAGGTTTCGTTCCCCAGATACTGCTGCCATTCCAGCGGCGTCAGGTTACGACGAACTTGCTGACACGCGTGTTCGGCCAGCGTTTGCGTTTGGGCTATCCATAAATTAACCGAAAAATCATCGCTGGCTGTGGCCAGCCACTGGCCGTCGGCGCTAAACGACACCGATCGAACGCCATCCTGATGACCAATAAGAATGGTTGGGCTGACCATCGGTGAGTCGATCTCCCACAACTGCACCGTGCCATCGAAGCTGGCCGAGGCCAGGGTTTGCCCGTTCGGGCTGAAGGCCAGGGAAAAGACGCGACCCCGATGCCCCCGCAGCGAAATACCCTCCTCCGCAGCCAAATCCCAGCGCCAGACCAGACCAACGTTGTTGTCACCACCACCGACGACCAGGTAACGGCCATCCGGACTAAAAACAAGTGCTTCTATATCAAGGGTGTTCTCAAACGGCAAGGGCTGGGGCTGCAGCGTATCCAGACTCCACACGTTGATCAGCCCATCGAAGCTGGCTGAAGCAAAACTTTCGCCATCGGGGTTAAAGGCCAGGCCGGACACCCCATCCAGATGATCTGAGGCCAAAATTTGTGACTCACCAGAACCGGCAGCCACATCCCATAAATAAATCTGGCCCCCTAAATCACCTGAAACCAGCCATTGACCATCGGGGCTAAAGGCCAGCGATAGAACCGTATCTTCGTGGCCGAGCAGCGTTTCCGGCGGCGGTGCGTCCACATCGGTCATAGCCCATAACCAGATTGAACCATTGCGGTCACCTGCGGCCAAGTGCTGCCCATCGCTGCTAAAGGCCAGCGAACGCAACTCGCCGGTCGATCCTTCGAGCAGACCGATTTGTTTAGCCGGGTTAACGCGCCACAATTGGACTGTCTCATCAACGGACACAGCCAGCAGGTTGGGGTCAGTGGGGCTAAAGGCTAACGCTTCAACCAATGTGTTTTCGGCCAACGGGGTGGGAGCCGCCGACGGGGCACCGGTGCGCCACAATCTCACCGATTGATCATCGCTGCCGGAGGCTAAAAACTCGCCGTCGGGGCTAAAGGCAATAACCTGAACTTCGGCGGTGTGCCCCTGCAACACCTGAGGTTGATCATCGCCACCGTCAATTGCCCACAGCCGGATCGTTTGGTCTAAGCTGGCCGAGGCCAGAGTTCGGCTGTCGGGGCTAAAAACCAGATCGCCAATGCTGTCGGTATGGCCCAACAAAATCTCAGGCTCAACCTCAAGATCGGCTAGCGGCTGTAGTTGGATGGTGTTATCGGCCCCGGCCGAGGCCAGCCATTGGCCGTCCGGGCTGAAATCTAGCGCACGAATATTGACCTTGTGGCCGCTCAGTTCACGTGGTTCCGCAGCCAAATCGCCTAAATCCCACAGCTTAACCACCGGTCCGGTTACTGGGTTATTGCTCACCGAAGCCAATGTCCGGCCGTCCGGACTCAACGCCAAATCGGTGACAAAAATTTCCTGCGTGCCCAGTTCTTGCGGTGGAGCCGACAGATCGGCCAAATCCCACAGGCGAAGTGACCCACTGCTGCGACCGCTGGAAGCCAGGCTCTGGCCCTCGGGGCTAAACGCAACCGCAGAAACGCCGCCGGGATGGGCTTCTAATACCTGTTCTTGCGTAGGTAACGCTTCCGACTGGCTCAGGTGCCACAGCACAATCCGGCCGTCATCACCGGCTGAGACCAGAAGGTCCGGATCGGTAGGGCTAAAGGCCAGCGCCGACAGACCGCTGTCCGTCTGCCAGGTGATAGGTTGCGCCGCCAAATTGTTCATATCCGGCCATAGCACAATGGTGCCATCGATCAAACCATAGGCCAGGGCTGTGGTTTCCGCTTCGATCGGGCTAAAAGCGATAGCGGTGACTTCGGCCTCGTAGACGCCAACGATAGTATTAAAATTCGACTCGCCCAGGATTTGGCGGAAGGCACTGTCGATGAGGGGTCGAGCATTGCCGCCGGCCTCGTTGTTGAGCCGCTCCGCCTCAACAGCCAACAGTGCGCCCAACTCCGTGTTGTTGGTACGGGCCACCAGGGCCGGGGCCAGGGAGGCCAACGATTTAGACAGCGAAATTTGATTCTGACGAATGGCTCTATCCCGCTCAGATTTAGCGACTTGCTCGGCCAACTCAGCCCGATCGCGTTCCAGTTCGGCTGTGGAGCGGGCATCCTCTGCTTCGGCTTGACGCTCTTGAGCAATATTGCGTTGCGTTTGAGCAACCTGATACTGCCAGAGGGCGATAATCGCCAGTATGATGGCGATGACCAACCCCAGACTGACCGCGGTCAATCGCTGTCGCTGCCGACGCAGCGCATCTTGGCGGCTGGTGTAGATATATTCGCCCTGCAATCGGGTTAGCTGCGGCGATACATCAGCGTGGACGGCCCGATTATGCTCAGCCTCGACCAAATCATCGCCGCGCAGTAAATAGCTGCGGTTGCGCTGCCGGTTTTCCCATTCCAGGGCGCGAACGAGCAGCCGGGTATGGATTTTGGTCCATTCCAGGTCGGTATCTAAAGCTGTGGACAAAGCTTCAAAAGCGGTTTCAAAATTGTCGTTGTCACGGAAAAACGACCAGTTGATCGAGGGTAAACTGCCGGGTGCGTCGTTGGGGTTGATATCGCGGTACACCACCGGCACAATCCGCTTATTGAAGGCTTCGGCGTGGGCTAACTCTTGTTGGCATACTTCAGAGATAATCGAGTCGGGGCTGAGAATAAAAATGAAACAGTCTGCCGACTCGATGGCTGATAAAATCTCGGCTCGCCAGTCGGCGGTCAGCGGAATACCTTCCCAATCGACCCAGGCGCTGCGCCCATTATCAATCAAGGTCTGGTGAAATTTTTTAACGAATTCTTTGTCTCGCCGCGAGTACGAAACGAAAATATCAGCCATCTTTGATTACTAACGCGTCGCCAAACTAAAGGTACCCAGCACGGGCGTCTCAACTGCTACCCCCCGGCGTTCGCGAACTATTCGGGAGCCAAATGCTTCCAAATCGATCCAGTCTTGGTTGTTGAAGAGGCCGGCCACAGTCAAGTTGGTCGTTCTCCCGGCCCGAGAGAGGGTGTCGGCATCAAAACTGAAGGTCACCTGGGGCGGCTCAAAGAAAAAGGTTGTCATTTCAACGGTTTGCTGAGTTGGATTATCGTGATTAACGTAACAAGCTTTAATATCCACGGGGTTAGACAAAATCTGCAATGGGCCAGTCGCGGGCGATGAGGGCAAAACGGTCATAACAAAGTGCGTACCCTCCGGCACAGAGGCTGATTGAACCTGAAAATGAAGATCGCTATTGGGCGGCGTGATCTCGGTCAAACCATCGCCAATGACATCTTGTGTCAACGAGGATGAAAAGTCCGGGGCGATAGCCAGCAGCACGCTGCCATGCTCTTCGGCCGGGACAACTCGGGCCAACGCTGCGGAGATGAGATTCTCATCGATCTGAGCATTTGTACAGAGTTTGACCCACGTTTGCAGATCCGGATGATACATAAACAAGTGCAAGCTCTGTTCCACATCGAGAACGTCGAGCGGCACATCTTCTTCATTATATCTAATATTGATCACGAGAGAGGGGTTAAAATTGGTGTAAACTTGACTTTCGCCCTGCCAAATGCCAAACGTAATAGGGCTGCCCACCGTCCCGGCCGGCAAGGTAATTCCCACCGGCAAATTCTCTTGCGGCAGGTAATCGGCCGTAACCAACAGCTTCTCCGGCTCAAGCAAGGCTCCTTCCGGCACCCAGACCGAAACCTCAGTTTCAGCGCTGCCGCTAGGCTTAAGTGGCGTATCGGCCCGGCTGATGGTAGACAGGGCCAAAAACAACATCAGAGCCAAGCCAGCTCGTACCATCCAAGCGCCAACTGCTGGGCAAAGTCGATACAGGGTGAAGCCAGATAGTGACATCGTGCTATTTATTCCTCCAAGATTAGTCCCACAAAGCGAGGGGTTGGGCCGAACTGTAGATACGAATAGATTACATAATTTCGCAATGTATGACAACAGTGAATTAGTCCTATGAGGCACTCCTTCATTAAACAAAGAGTTGCCCCATAGGAACAAAAAAAATCTAATTAGAACGCACGACCTTATCACGAAGATTTTCCAACTCGAAATAATCGCTAATTAGCCATTTGGTACGCTCGTAAACAGCATCCTGCGCAGCAGAGACCTTGTCCGTAGAGTGCAAGGCGCGATCATAGGCCTGTCGGATCTCCGTGCCGATATTGATTTTGGCAATCCCTTTTTTAAAGGCTTCCAGCACATATTCTCTAGGAATCCCGGAGCCGCCATGCAGAACCAACGGAATGCCGGTAGTTTGGGCAAGACTCTCCAGATGGTCTAAGTTGAGACGAGCAGCTACTTTTTTCTGATCTTTGTAGCCGTCTGAAATTGCGCCATGGATGTTGCCTATAGCAACGGAAAGCCAGTCACAGTCGGTTTCCTCCACAAAACGCTGTGCTTCATCTACTTTTGTGAAGCCCTTACCCGAAGCAAAAAGCTCGTCGTAGGGTGGCGGTGGACCGGCTTCGTGGCCTAAAACTGCACCTAACTCAGCCTCACAAGGCACGCCATACGCGTGTGCCATAGTTGTGACTTTACGGGTCGCTTCAATATTTTCCTCTAACGATAACCGCGAACCGTCAACCATGACAGAATGGTACCCCAGATCAAGCGCTTGCTGAATAACCGACATATAATCAACCCGCTGATCGTCTTCGTCAATCACGGGCACGTGATCGAGATGTAGCCGCACATGCTCAGGGTTCTGCCAGCGGGCAAACTCCTGGGCAACAGCATCGGGTCCACCGGCTTCAAACTTAAACCATTCTAACCGTGCTGTTTCGATGAGGGCAAAGCTGTTCAGGTCCACTACGGCCTTCACAATCGGCTCAAGCATAGGCAGATACGGGACGTTAAAGGCGGGTAGCGCTACCCCTGCTTTCACTGCGCTTTGGGCGATGGATTTGAGATCGGACATGTTCATACCTCCTTTGGTACAGGTCGTTTTGTTTTTGTTTTAGGGAAAGCGTACGTAAAAATGTATTAATTCTGACAATAATTAAAAGGTTTTAATTTGTCAAAATGCTTCATTTGGAAAAAAGTGAGAGGGGTTTTTTAAGAACCTATTAAAAGTCAAGCAAGTGGGGTTAGAAAAGTTTTGCCTCGTCTTCGTTTGGTATTGGCACACGAGAGGACGGGGTAATTTCTTGATGGGCGATGGCTTATTTTTGGCCGGGGAGCCAGTACGCTCCTCAGAGGTAAGAACTTGTGTTTATTCTCATGGGTTTATTTGGGCTGTGGTCAAATCGAGGACTATATCACGCAGCAACGACGCCTGAGCGGGCCGAAGAAAGAAATGGTCACCCGCGTAAAGACGCGCCTTGAAATGATGCGTGGTTTGAACTTGCCAGGCCTTCAGGTCGTCCACCGGCACGGTGGCATCGTGTTCACCACCAAAGGCCGATATGGGACAGTTTAACGGAGTTTGGGGTGTGTAGTGGTACGTCTCATTGACCGCAAAGTCAGCGCGCAGCAGCGGTATCATTAATTGGAGTAACTCCGGCTCTTGAAAAACGGCTTCGGGAATACCGTTGTAGTGCTTGACTTGCTGAACAAATTCGGTTTCCGGTAAATGGTGAAGCGGCGGATCCGGATCGGGTATCTGGGGAGCCTGCCGACCTGACACAAAGAGATGAACCGGAGAGGTCAGCCTATCTTGGCGTACCCGGCGAGCCAACTCAAAGCTAACCAGTGCTCCCAAACTGTGACCAAACAAAGCATAGGGTACAGTCAAATGCGGACGGAGCAGCGCCGTTAGGTTCTCGATTAAGGGTGTGATACGGCTGTGCGGCGTTTCAGCTAATCGATTTTCACGTCCGGGCAAGCGAACAGCCCAGACATCAACATTACGGGGCAAATGAGCCGGCCAAGTTCGAAAAATTGAAGCCCCGCCACCGGCGTAAGGAAAGCAAATCAACCGAAGCCGAGCCTGGGAATTTGGCCGGGGGCGATATATCCATTTGCTCAAATCGGGGGTTGGTTTCATAGGGAATCCTTCATCATGATTTGCAAAATAGGCTTAACCGGCCAACTCATAATTCAAGCGCATCAGCACATCCTGGTCCACATAAAGCTGGTTGTGCCCTCGGTGAACCGGGTGGATTCCGGCCCCTTCCAAAATGGCGCTTTGGGCCGGGACGATGCCATCCCCCTCATTGGTGCTAACGATGTCTACATTCTGCCATCGGCCCTGGTTATCGCGCTCAACGTTCAGCCGGGTGATGGTTTGGGAGCCGTAGCCAAAGATACAGGTCGTCGGTACAGTGGCCTTGCGGTTCAGGCTCTGATGAAATTCATAGCCGGCTTGCAGTCGAGCCTGCATATCCGGAGGCAGCCACGACCGGTCTTCATATAAATCGATCGGCTGGCCATGCTGGTCAAAAACGGCGGGATAGGTAGGGAACATTTGAACGCCGACTGGAAATGAGCCAAAGATACGCCTAATTTCCTGGCCCAGGGCACCCCCCAAAGCAGTTAGAAAACGTGGTAAGTGCAGGAGCGTGTCCGGCAAATATGTTAATGGAGTCATTGGTCCCCCGTAGTTTGGCGCACCCACTAGAATCAACCGTTTGACCCGTCGCTGCCCACCCAAACAATCAACGTAGTAGCGGGTGACCAGGCAGCCCAGACTGTGCGCAATAATGACGACCGGGCTAGCCGGGTCCCACTGTTCCACCGTCTCGGCCAGACTTTGAGCGGCCAGCCGAATATCCTCTCGCCAGTCGTAGGCAAATTCGAGCAGATCTTGACCCCGCGTGTAGTTTAAGGCCGCTTCCAGGTGGTTGCCGATCCGGTCGTACGACTCAATTTCAAACAGTTTGGGCACGACCACCACCTCGCTGACAATGCCTCGGGCTTCGATAGGATTGTCCGGTGAAAATTCAAATTTCTCCGGATGGCTTAACATGGTCCGCAAACTTGGCCAGATTTTTTCAGAGCCACGCCACAAAGCCGATCCCATACTGCCCGGTACAATAATTACCGGGGAACGCGTTGTATTAGGAGCCAACACTGCCTGGTCGATTTGGGCGACATCCTTGAATACGATCTGGGCGTGGCCCACATTCAAGGTATCGGCATGGCGCAGGGTGTGCCGATCGATGCGTTGTTGGCCCAGAAAGGTGCCGTTGGCGCTGTCCAAATCTCGAATGATGAAAGTATCTCCCTCTCGCTCAATTTGGGCGTGCCGACGAGACACTTTCAGGTGGTCGACCACAATATCGTTGTCTTTGCTGCGGCCCACTGTCCAGCGGTCCTGATTTTGGAGCCGATGCTCCCAGGTTTGGGTGGGCGTGTAAATAACCAATCGGGGCACGCGTAGCAGCCGGTCTCGCAGCGAGTCCTCTTGATTGAGTAACTCTGAGGACTCTGACCCTTGGGCGATCTCATCGAGAAATTGATGCAGTAACTGCCGGTCGGCTGTTTCATGCCTGGCCCGTTTGGGGCGATCGGTTGAGGGTGACTCAAAACGCAGTGTACTGTTGCCCAGCTTGATCAGGATGCCCGGATGGAGAGTTACCCGCTCGATGATCTCCCCCTCGACGAAGGTGCCGTTCGCTGAACCGGCGTCGATTAAGACACAGCCCTGGTCACCACATTCCACCCGAGCGTGCAGACGCGACACCTTTGGGTCGGCCAGCACGATGTCATTATGATCATCCCGACCAAGGGTCAGAGTAGAGGTATTCAGAGGAAGCTCCTGCTCAGCACCATCCGGCGATATTAGAACTAAACGACCATAGTTTGCCATCATAACCTCATTCTGTCGATACAAAGTTAATTATACCCGATCACGATCCATTAAGCTACTGCGGCTGAGACCGGCGCATTACTGAGGGAACCTCTCCAGGCGTCGATGTTCGAACCAATCGACAAAATTGTCCAGATTATAGGACAGAACTGTCCCAGATATCGGACAGACAATCCGAACCAAATCTGTTAACATTTAGACTACGTTCGCTGCGTGGTCGGCGTCGGGCGGCAATTGTTCTTATCTTCTCTTTAAAGATCAACCAAGTCTTGTGTACGAAAACTGGAGGTCGTACCCTTATGCCAACCTTCACCGGTATGAAAGGCTTCATAATTATTCTATTGGGTCAGGTGGTTTCGGTCACGGGGTCCGGGTTGACCCGCTTTGGGTTGGGCGTTTGGATCCTGGACCAAACCGGCTCAGCCACCCAGTACAGCTTATTTCTATTTATGTTTATGATGCCGGCCTCCATCGTGGCCTTGGTTGCCGGTCCGTTGGTGGATCGCTGGGACCGCCGTCGCATTCTGATTGCCAGCGACACTGTGGCTGCGCTCAGTACCGCCGGTCTGCTAATCCTCTTTTTTACGGACCACTTGCAGATTTGGCACATCTTCGTGATGGCCGCCGTCAACTCGAATGCTTCAGCCTTTCAGGTACCCGCCTTTCAAGCCAGTGTGCCGATGTTGGTGCCCAGGGAACGACTGGGCCAGGCGGCCGGGATGAGCCAACTGGTTCAAGCGCTCGACTCCGTGGTGTCGCCGGCTTTGGCCGGGATATTGATCTTGTCTATTGGCCTGGGCGGCATTATGGTGGTCGATCTGAGTACTTTTTCCATCGGCATTTTGATGCTTTTTTTGGTGGCCATTCCTCGCCCGCGAGCCACCGCTGAAGTGACCGAGGCCAGGAGCAGCCTGTGGCAGGAGTTTTTATTCGGTCTGCGCTACATCCGGGAACGGCCGGGCTTTATCTACCTGATGACCTATGTCACGCTCATCGCTTTCTTCCTTGGCTTTGCGATGGCACTCTTCACGCCGATGATATTAAGTTTTGCCGACGCCCAACTGCTGGGCTTCGTCTCCTCTTTGTTTGGCATTGGTACGCTGACAGGCGGGGTGGCTTTAACGGTCTGGGGAGGACCTCGACGACGGATAACCGGGATTTTGGTCAGTGGCTTGCTCTTCGGCTTGGGGTTGACGATGACCGGTATCAACCAAAGTCCTTTATTTATTAGCGGTGGATTATTCTTGGCTGGGGGGTCTAGCACGATGCTTATTGGCCTCAATCGCGCCATTTATCAAGCCAAAACCGCTCCGGATGTCTTGGGGCGGATCTTTTCGGTGCGGATTTTGTTGAGTTTGTCTGCGATGGCGACGGCAGTGCTCATTGCTGGGCCGTTAGCCACCACCGTTTTTGAACCGCTCCTGACTACTGATGGGCTTGGGGTTGACAGCCTCGGGCGCATCCTGGGTTCCGGTCCAGGTCGAGGAATGGGGTTGATGTTTATTATCACCGGACTATTGATGATTATGGTGACGCTGATATTTATGGCCATCCCGGCGTTTCGTAATATGGAAGAAAGTCTACCTGATCAGGTCGATAGCAACACGGACACGAATCGATGATCTGCTCATTACGAGTAAGTGGGGCAGGTCGCCTCGGTTTCACGAGCTTTTTTGCTCCCCTTGACAAAATTGTCCAGAAAATGGGACAAAACTGTCCCAAATATCGGACAGACGAGCCTGACTGATTATGCTATCATTGAATGCAATTATTCAAGGGCTGAATACCGCCTCAAACATGAACGGACGAGCGTCCACTCATGTCCCGAATTTCTCTAAAACCATCGCAAAACAGCTCAAATTGTACAGCCAGACAGACGGAAATCGATTAGCCCGTTCCGGATTATCGGAACAGAACTACTGGTCAGCATCGGTTAGGCAGTAACGACGCCCAAGATCAGTTTCGTCTAGCCAAAAGTACAAACCCAAATTGAAAGATTATTCGGGAGAAAAGATATGCTCGACCTCCTCAATCGCTATGCCCACGGCTTTGTCACCATCCCGGTTATTCTGGCCTGTAAGGACAAGGGGTTCTTTGATCTTCTGCAGGATCGGGGGCCATTGACCGCAGCGCAGATGGTTGATGTGCTGGAGGCCAACAGTGGCTACTTCCAGGCCGCTCTGCGACTGATGCAGTCGCTGGACTGGCTGGCTTATGACGCTGGAACCGGTGGCTATGCGTTGACACCTGAAGCCGAACTCCACACGCAGATTCCGGAGGATATGCTCGACCTGTATCCGTTGTCGATGGCAGCTTATTTAATGCGTGAATCAGATCAACGGCTACTCAGTCCGTGGCTTGAGCGGTCGCGCCGGAGATGGGATCTTAAGCATCCCTGGCTAGCCGATTTTCTGGATGGGGTGCTGGTTGTTCCGCTCTTGCTTAGTTTGAAGAAAAATAATTTACTGGGTGACGGCTCACAAATCCCCTTATTTTCAGGGGTAACGCCTCTCGCCACAGATGAACTGATAGAGCTGTTTGTTGATCGGGGTTGGGCCGAGCGGCAAGAAGACCGCCCGGTCTTGACCCAAGTGGGCCGGTTTGTGATTGACCGTAGCCTAATATTGGGCACAACCGCCTCCTACAGCCCGATGTTGATGCGCATGCCAGACCTCTTATTTGGTAACTGTCAGGCCGTATTCGACAGAGACGAGGCCGGGAATGAAAGGCATCTTGACCGCAGTCTGAATGTAGTAGCCAGCGGCTTCCAACACAATAAATACTTTGCCGATGTTGATGACCTCATCGTTTCCATCTTCAGTCAACCAATCGGGGACCAACCCCATTACATTGTGGATATGGGCTGTGGCGACGGCACTTTCTTGGCCCAAGTTTACCATACGATCCGCACTCGATCTGACCGGGGCCGGATGCTGGACAAGCATCCCGTGCGAATGATTGGGGTTGATTACAACCAACAAGCTCTGGAAGCCACAACCCAAACCTTAGCCGATATCCCCCATCTGGTCCTGCCCGGCGATATCGGCGACCCGGAACAACTGATGCTGAACCTCCAAGCCCACGGCATCGAGCCTGAAGATGTGCTGCATATCCGCTCCTTCCTCGATCATAATCGCCCCTTCATTCCTCCCCAAGATAACGAAGCTGCCGAACATCGGGCCGGCACGCCTTACGAAGGCGTATTTGTGGATACAACCGGCCATTTGATCCCACCGCACGTCATGGTCCAAAGCCTGGTCGAACATTTAGAACGCTGGTCGCGGGTCGTGTCCCGGCACGGCCTCATTATTTTGGAGGTCCACTGCCTCAGCCCTGAAATAATTGCCAACAACCTGGATTTGAGCGAGAGCCTCCATTTTGACGCCTATCACGCCTTTTCGGGGCAGCACCTGGTCGAAGCCGATACATTTCTGATGAGCGCTGCTGAGGCGGGGCTGTTCCCTCAGGCTGATTTTGTCAGGCACTACCCCAAAACGTTGCCTTTCACCCGCATCACCCTTACCTATTTTGAAAAAAGACCTTACCGAATACGTCTGGTCGATGTTTCCATCAGCCGGGCAATCCGGCAACACGTTCAACAATTTATGGCCGGGTATCCGCTCTCAGCCGGTGAAGACCCCATTCCACCCGAAACAATGTTGGAGACATTTGGCACGCGCTGGCTGTTAGCCCTCCTACAAGATAGGGGCGTGATGAAACGCGCCGGAGAAATCTATGCCCGCGATGATCTAAAAATTCGGCTACGGATTGTGCCTAAATACTATCGCCTGTTCGATGCGCTGTTAGCCATGTTCGAGCGGTGTGGGCTGCTTCTGCTGCAAGATGCCACCGTCGAAACCCGGCCAGAGATTGAGAAGTTTGCCCTGGCTAACGTGACCGCTGAGGCTCAAACATTCCGGCAGAACTTTGTAAGCCAATATCCCCACTACGTCGCCTTTCTTAATTTGATGGAACGGTGTCTAACCCATTACGACCGGGTGTTGACCGGCGAGATAGCCGCGAACGACGTCATTTTTCCTGAGGGGTCGATGGCCCTATTTGCCGGCATATTTACCGGCGACCCCATCTCCGACTACTTCAATCAGCTCCTGGCCGAAGTCGTTTTTCAAGCCATTCAGCAGCAAAAAACACGCTCCCACCGGAGAAAAATCAGAATATTGGAAGTCGGCGCGGGTACAGGCGGTGCCACTGAATTTGTGCTAAAAAAGATCGAAGCGTTATCAGCTAATTTGGAATTCACCTACACCGATCTCTCGGCTACGTTCACCCGCTATGGCCGGAGTAGATTTGGTGAGCGCTTTCCGTGGGTGACCTATCATACCCTGGACATCGAGGCCAAGCTGGAAGAGCAGGGCTTCGACGCGGGAACATTTGATATTGTCTTCGCCTCCAATGTGCTGCACGACACCCGCTACATCCGCTATACCCTGGCCCAAATCAAACGGCTGTTAAGACCGGGCGGCATCGTGGCGCTGAACGAATTCACCCGCACGAAGGATTTACTCCTGTTCACCGGCGGCTTGTTACAAGGCTGGTCGCTGTTTGAAGATCCGGAAAATCGGCTTAATAACACCTGCTTATTGAGTGTCGATCTCTGGGAGAGCGTACTGGAACAAAGCGGGTTTTCAAACTTTGGTGCCTTCCTGTTACCCTTCCAGGCGGATCGGCA
Source organism: Anaerolineae bacterium (assembly GCA_020433805.1). Classification (GTDB taxonomy): domain Bacteria; phylum Chloroflexota; class Anaerolineae; order 4572-78; family J111; genus JAGRBY01. Next base: position 244 of record JAGRBZ010000041.1, on the reverse strand, counting down.
AGACGGTGGGCAGAGTGTGATGCTCTGTGAGCTGCTCCAGCCTGACCAGCAGGAGGACACTGTGCCTCAGATCCTCTCGACCGAACTTGAGGCAGCCCCACTGAATGAAACCTTACCCCAGCAACTCGGCCAGATTAGTGAATCGACTGAAACAGATAGGGATACATCTACCGACCCTCGACCCGACCCCCAGCCGGTGACACCCTCTGAAGAGACCCTGGCCGCCACCATCCGGGCGGCGACG
>JAGRBZ010000418.1 GCA_020433805.1 Anaerolineae bacterium | reverse complement strand
TCAAGGTGTAAAACGGTTGAACTCCGGTTGAAGGCTTAGTTGGAGACTGAACCAATCTGAACTGCGTAACTTCTAAAGTATATAATTATCCGGGCGTCAGCCCAATACATCGGTTCGAAAACGGTGAGCGATGGTGTCTTGTACATCGCGAATATAGTGCAGCGACTCGCGCAGACGGCGTTTTTCCGGGCCTAGCAGATGGCTAAGTAGAATTTTGTCATCCGGCGGATGCCCTTCGGCAATTTCGCGAAGTTGTTCGCGCAGCCTGAGCCATTGCAGGTAGCGGAAGGCGTCGGTTAGGGCGGTGGCACCTTCTCGGCTGAGCAGACCGGCCTGACCGGCCACATCCAGACGTTCCAGGGTAGAACGCGCTTGGGCGTTGGCCTGGATGGCGTACATTCTGGCTATAGCGACGATGGGCGCTATACCGCCTTTCTTGAGATCAACATGGCCGTCCTCATCACGGATGCCGCGAAAGAAGCCCAACGGCGGGGCAAAACTGAGGGCATTGCCGGCTAATTGGGCCAGAAAGATCGGCCTGTGCTTGGCCTGGGCGATAATGCGATCCAGGCTATAAAGCGGTAGAGTGCCGTGCACGCGCCGGAAATCGAAAAAGATAGCGGCTTCGAGCAGAGCTTGCGGTTCGGGTTTGTTGAGCCAATTGTGAAACAATTGTTGCCAGTGGGTTAGCGGATAACACCAGCGGGTTGCCATATAGCCGCCGGGGCAAGGCGGAAACCCGGCCTGGATCAGTTTATCGACCACGCGGCGGGCCAGTTCGGTGAAATAGGTATGTGCGGCCGGGGTGTTATCGTCGTAAACCAGGGCGTTGTCTTGGTCGGTGAGCAGCGTTTGCTCCATACGGCCTTCTGAGCCAAAAACCAGCCAGGCATACGGGGTGGGCGGTGGGCCGAGTTCGGCTTCGGTGACCTTAATAAGGCGTTTGATGAGGGCATCGTTGAGGCTGGCAACAATGCGTCCAATCTGCTCGATTTGCAGGCCGTCGTTGAAGAGAGCCTGCACCGTGCGCGTAATCTCCGAACGGTAATCAACGTCGGCTGCCGATAGGTTATCGAGCTGCTGGAGTAAATAGAGCGGGCTTTTGGCCTGGAAACGAAGCAGATCGTTGTTGGAGACGATGCCTTTAATCTCATCATCTTCGAGCAAGGGTAAATGGTCGGCGCGTTCTTCAATCATAAAGAGCAGAGCGCTATAGAGCGGGGTATCGGCCGGCAGCGATTTAAGCGGACGGGTCATAACTTGCTCGGCCCTCGTTTCCGGGCCAAGCCCTTCGGCCAAAACGCGATTGACAAGCGTTTTCATGGTGACAATGCCCAATTCATCGCCATCGACCAAGACCGAACTGATGCCCTGATTGCGCATCATTTGCGCGACATCTTTGATGGGCGTTTGGGCCTGCACCACTGCCGGCGGGCGATGAATAAGCGTTTCGACAGGGCGGGCCAGTTCGCTGCCGAAGCTGAGCACGTCGGCTTCCCAGATTTCGTGAATCTGTTGGCTTAAGTCTCTCAGGAAGAACTCGGCAAAATCTTGGTTGTTGATGAGGTGTTTGAAAGTTTCTTTGGGGATGGCGTACAGGACAACATCGGTGACACTGACGGCATCGCGATTGGGTGGACAATCGAGCAGCATAGAGGGATAGCCAAATATTTCTCCGGCTCCGGCGACGGAAACTTCTTCGCCACGATGCAAAAATTGAACACTACCTTCTCGGATGAAGTAGAAATATTGGCTGGGCGTTCCATCTTGCCGCAAAATGGTGGTGCCGGGCATAAAGTGCAGGGTTTGATAAGTTTGCTCGACGCGTGCCAGTTCGTCAGGCGTTAAATATTCAAATGGCAAGCATGCTTTTACAAAATCCATAGGTTTCACCGTTGGAACCTTGAATGAATTGAGCAAGGAAGTTAGTACTACAACGAGATTTTGACATAAGCCTGGGAAAGAAACCAGGGTTTTCAGTCAATTCGATCAATTTTGTCCAAAAACGGCTCACGCAAGCGCATATTTTCAGTTCTGAAGTTAAAACCCTGGTTTCTCAGACCGAAGTCTCGTTGTAGTATTAGGAGTAGGGGAACAAATGGTGGCAGGTGAATACGATAGTAGTGTTTGTCAATGTGGGGTGCAGTGAAGGAGTTTGATCACCGTAGTAGTAGTGTACCTTGCAGGTAATTTGGTGTCAAGCTTCGTTAAAGCTAGAAGTTACGCAGTTCAGATTGGCTCAGTCTCCAACTAAGCCTTCAACCGGAGTTCAACCGTTTTACACCTTGATTTAGGCTTAATTTGATCGTTTAAGACTGAACCAATCTTATGTCTTAGTTCAACTGCGTAACTCATAAAGGCGTTGTTTCCATGATTTTTCTAAAAATTCATTGACAGGCAGTGTTTTTGGTTACGACATCCACTTGGTTACCTGCTTGTGAAGAAATGTCTCGGTCAAGCGGTGGATGGAGTAGCGGCGTTCGTCGATGGTGCCACCGACATTAACTAGCGACATACGGATAAGGAGATCGAGGGCGGGATAGAGTTCCGTTTCATCGATACGCGTTACGGTGGATAAGTGATCGAGCGTGGTGCCGGGGCGGGCGGCCAGCGGCATTGCAATAAAAACGCGTCTGGTCGTATCGTCTAACATTTCCCAGGCTTGATGATAGATAAACTCGTAGAGTGCTGCTGCCTGTTGGCCGCGTGCATCGCTTAGGTCGGTAAGCACCCGCGAGATCGAGCGTACCTGAATCTGACCAATGATCAGTTTAAGCGCCAACGGGTTCCCTCCGGCAGTGCGGTAGATAGCCTCTATCGACTCATCTGTGGCCGTGGTCAGCTCCTCGATACCACGCCGGCGGGCTTCATCACGGATAAGTGCCTCGGCGGCATTGTAATCCAACTCGTCGAGATTGGTCGTGTGGATATCGCCTCGATCGTGCAGACTAACCCGACTTGTTACTAAAATCCATCCCACTTGACTAAGATCGCGCATAACGGGTAACAGTTCCTCTAAATCGGCGACGGTTTCCAAATTATCGAGGATGATGAGGGTGCTTTTTTGGTTCATCCGCAACTTCAGCGCGGCTATACTTTGATCAGCAGGCCGAGGCGGCACAGGCGCTTCGTGCAGTTGGTGATCGAGTGAGATAACGAATTCATCAACGGTTAAGGCCGGCCTGTTCGTTTCCCGAATTTCGCCCCACGATGTAAACTGTTGCTGGCGGGCCGTAACCCAGGCAATTTCTTCGAAGCGGCCTTCGGCGATAAAATGGCGAGCCAACGCATCGGCCAGACTGGTTTTGCCGATACCGCCGATACCGGCCAAACAGAAAAGCCGGATATCAGGCCGGCTGCCAAGGAGTTGGCCGATTTGGTCACGCAAATTACGCGGATCAAAAAGCTTATGGTACGACGATGGCTCTAGCCGGCTTTCTAACCGGGCCGTGTGTGACACTCGAATAGCGGCTTCTTGCGCTTCTGCCAGATCGGCCAGCGTACGGAGCGCATCACGGCGGCGGCGGTAAAAACCGCTTTCAGAGATGCCCATAGCGTTGGCCACCGCAAAGCCGGTTTTATCATCAATGTAGCGACGGCGCAGTAGTAGAGCTGCTTCAGAGCTTACCTCCCCCAACTGTTCTAACAAGTCAAGCAAGAGCTGTTTGTCGAGACTTAAAGGTAAAGCCTGGGCATTTTGGCGCATATTCATTTTCGTTTGGCGGGCAAGAAACGGCAGAATATCTAGCAGCGAATCAGTCTGGTCAAGATCGTGCCAACGTTTGAGAGCGTTTTCCAGATGGTTACTTAGGGGGATATCACTTTGTTGGGATGGCATAATCTCCTCTCTTCTCAATTTCCATTATAGCATGAATGTATGCCAGAACTAAATTGATGCGATGAAATGGTTTATTTGAAGTTGCCCGGTGGGAAGCGACAATTTACACAATTCGCAATGACGTGGTAATCGTATATGTAGGTCCTCTTGTAAAAAATGAAACAAATAGAGAGTCTTTTAACAGCATTCTGACAGATTGAACAGAGGTAAAGCGTGGTAGATTAGGTATGTTATTCGTCAAGGTGTCTGTCGCTGAAGCGGGGTCACCTTCTTGGTGTTCACGACTAAGGATTATGGCAAAGGCTCAACACCCTCACATTATATTGCTTTTGGCTGATGGCTTTGAAGAAAATGCACTTGTTGTTGTAACAATACTCCGGGAAGCCGGATTACGTGTTACTATGGTGGGGTTGCGGTCGTCGCAAGTCACCGGATTGCATGGTATCGTCGTTAAACCGGATATGAGCTTAGATCGCTTATTGGAGACAGCCGTAACGGTTACAACGCTTATTGTGCCTGAAGGGAACGGGCATATTGAGCGATTACGTCGCGATCCGCGGGTTAGTACTCTTTTGCAAAAACGGTTGCCTTATGATGGTCTTGTCGCCGGAATGGGAGCCAGGTCTGAAAAATTTTTAAGGAGTTATACGCGTGAACCTATCAGGTGCGTTGCCCTAGATAAAGGGGAAACATGTACTGATAGATTTGCGCACCAGATAGTTGCTCAATTACTTGAACTTAGGAGGGGGTAGGTTTTTATGGAAGTTGAATCCTATCAGATCGTACGGCTGTTGCTTCCGTATGAAGATCATCCGTTGTCCCATGATAGAGAAGACAAATTAAAGCGTTGTATCGCTGAGGTCTGTAACAGCTTGGTAGAAGACATCCTCATTCCAAAAAATAAAAAAGATGGACTATGGGTTTGTCTGGCGGTTCCCGAAAACGTGGCCCATCAACTAATCACGCAGTTTGAGCAACGTGATGCCGGGCTTCGCCCTTTGCTTGATGAATTTGTTGTGGGGCAGCTTGATCAGCTAGACGTTGTTTATGATCGTGACCGCTTTGCGGATATGCGGGCCGAACACATATCACTTATTCGGCTGGTGTACCCCGGTGCCGAACGCGTTGAACTGGAAGCGTTTGTAGAGCACGATCACGATGGCTCTATGACGATTTTGGTGCGCTTTTTGCATGGCCACGGCCGACCTTTTGTTCGGCAGATTGTAAAAATAGGGCCAACTGCGGCAATAAATGAGGTGGAGCGACGGAGCGATGATAAGAGTTTGCCCTTAATAGCACCTCGCTTGGATAACGTGGTAACGTGGCAAGGGTTGACCGGATTAAATTATGACTACGTTGGCGGCGGTATGTTCAGCGCAACGCGAACCTTGGCAGACCTGTATCAAGACTCTAATGTTTCCCCCGAAACTATCATTGCCGTTATCGAAAGAATGTTGGGGAATGAATTGGGGTATCATTGGTATGGGCGTGGTAAACCGTATGTCTCTGCATTTTCCGAGGCCTACAGCCGTGACCTCATCGAGTATTTGCGAATTCGAGTTCGGACTGACTCGGCTGATGGGGTTTGGCCTCACAATGGGACACCAAGCTTTATTGTGGGCTATAAGCGTTTGGTTGGCGATACCATTCTAAGAACCTATCCGCAATTGCAGCCGGATGAACTGGTGCAAGTACAAGGCTTGTCCATTACGGCAATCGAGCCGGGAGAGTTGACCTTGCAGCATCCTATTGAACCGGGGATTGTTGTTCGGGTAGAAGTACCAAGGTCGGCCAACTTTACACTCGGTAATCGCGTTATCGTACGTGGGCAAATTATGCACAACCGACAGCAATGGATAGGCGACATCGCCCGACGGATTTTTGCTGATGTCTCAGAAATGAAGGTCGATCTCGCCCGTTATATGCTCACGTGCGGCGACCTTTCCATATCTTGTCCTAACCCGCTCTTTCTTTATGAAAAAGTGCTTAACCAGACACTGCGCGGTAGGCGATCGCAGGTTTACGGCGCTATGCGAGCCGAAAATATATTGGTTGATCAAAACCTTCGGGGCTGGATGACCCGGTATGGGACAATTCAGGAGCATCACAATCTTTATGATTTCATTACCCTGGAAACGTATTTAAGGCACCAATTGGTCAATTCTAACGCTGATCCATTTTCTTTGGCAGCGTACATTGACTTTGAGGAAAATTTGATAGCGGCTACTTTAGGCGAACCGGCCAGTGTGCCGGAAAACCCTCATTTGCAGCGAGCCTATCACATCCTCACAGAGCTTCGCCAACGGGCGATCCCATTTATGCAACCGTCCGTCGACTTTCAGGGCGAATATTTTCCTGCCCTCTTGCTTACCAATATGTCAATGTTTCGCTATTACGGTACGCTTGGTGATGATATTGTACGGCAAGCATTTATAACCGCTGCGGTGTTAGGGCGGTACATTGCCGATCAGGGGGGGACCGGTACCTATTTTTTAGAGAGTCGTTTGTGGAGGCTGTCGGTGTGACAATAGCGATAGCAGGCGGAATTTACTTATAGTCTGCTGCTTTTTGTTTCAATTCATAAAGTTTGTTCAATGCCTCCAGCGGCGAAATCGAATCGACGTCGATCTCCGCGATCTCCTCGATAAGCGGATTCGTTTCCGGTGCAAGAAACGACATCTGTACCCCGGAGAAGGTTTGGCGCGTATGTTCGCGACGCTCGCGAAAATCGGCGTTGCCCTCTAGCTCCTCCAAAATTTCATTGGCTCGATCAATAACCGCTTTGGGGATACCGGCAATCTGCGCCACGTGGATGCCATAGGATCGATCCGCTCCACCCGGCACAATTCTATGCAAAAAGATAACCTTGCCGCCTTCTTCGGTAACGGCGACATTATAGTTGCGCAGATGCGGTAAATATTTAGCAACCTCGGTAAGTTCGTGATAATGGGTGGCAAAGAGCGTTTTAGCCCTGATTTTGGGGTTATTGTGAATATATTCCACCACAGCCCGCGCAATCGCCAGCCCATCGTAGGTGCTGGTTCCCCGGCCCACCTCGTCTAAGATAAGCAGGCTGCGGCCCGTACTCTGCGATAGAATAGCTGCTGTTTCCACCATCTCCACCATAAACGTACTTTGACCGGCGTGGATCTCATCCTGCGCCCCAATCCGCGTGAAGATGCGGTCAACCAGGCCGACCGACGCTCGATCGGCCGGGACAAAACTACCGATCTGCGCCATCAGCACAATGAGCGCGATCTGGCGTAAAAAGGTGCTCTTGCCCGACATGTTCGGCCCGGTAATAATGTGGATCAATTCTTCTTTCGACATCCGGATATCGTTGGCAACAAAGGCCGTCGCCAGGCCATCGGCATCGACCAGCGGCATGGTTTCAACAACCGGATGGCGACCGTTAACAATGTCGAGCTGGTCATCATCACGTAACATTGGCCGGATGTAGTTGTTTTGCAGCGCGACCTCGGCCAGCGATGTAACCACATCCAAATAAGCCAGGGCACGGGCTGTTGTGAGCAGGCGTTGGGCCGCGGC
>JAGRBZ010000417.1 GCA_020433805.1 Anaerolineae bacterium | reverse complement strand
TGATGATACCTGGAAACTGCGTGCTAGAGAACAGGGTTTTCCTTTGCCGCCCAGCAACGACAAATTTTGGATCGATGACATCGGCCTCAAACCGGTTGGCGGTGACCCGATCGCTGTTGAGCCGGAACCCGCACCCACAGAAGAGCCTACCGAGGAACCAACCCCTGTTCCGGCCACGGACACGCCTGTTCCTACGGTAGAGCCTGAGGCCGCCGAACCGCAACTCGTGGCCCAGGCCGAGGCTACCGAAGAGCCGGAGCCGAGTGACGAGAGCGACGAGGCTGAAGAAGAAGCCGAGTCCTCTGAAGAAGCTGTCGACGCATCGAGCATAGAGGAATCGGCTGAAGAGGCTACGGAAGAACCCACAGAAGAGGCCACCGGCGAACCGACGGATGAACCCGAACCGGTGATCGCTGGACCAACCAATACACCCATACCACCACCGCCAACCTTAACGCCAACCCATACCCCGCCGCCAACCGCTACCTCGCCGCCGCGCCCTTCGCCAACCTTGCGCCCGGCCGGCAGCAGTTTGGCCCTGGCGGCGGATGCCGAAGCAGCGAGTGCGCTGCCGCTGTCACTCAATACCATCGGTATGCTCGGCTGTATTGGTGGGCTAGGTTTAGCCTTTGTTGGGGCAATGATGGCCGGTTTGGTTTGGCTTTATCGACTAGGCTGGGGCCAAAAAGAGGTCGACGAATTCGAGTCTGAAAACGTTTACAATGACGATGATGATGATGACGACGACTATGAATATGAGGATGAGGACGATTATTATGACGACGATGACGACGACTCTGATCCGGATGAAGCTTAGAATTCGCATCGCCAGTTAAGGAAAAGAACATGCTCCACGAAAAAACGTTAAATGAAGCCCTAGCGACGATCTCTCTACGCTCTATCGATGAGCAGGAAAGCTATCCCGCCGGACAAATTCGCTATCTGTCCGATAGCGGTCTCCTATTGGATGTCGCCCACGATCTCGATGCGTTGCGCTCGACGGTAACCCGCGAACTGTTCGATCAACGGGTTAGACACGCTCCCGGCCCCAAGATCGATCCCGTAACCGACTCCGGCGTCTGGCGCTATCGAGAACTCATTCTGCCTGCACCGGTTAATTCCATCGTCTCGCGCCCGGAAGGCAACACACCCCTATATGAGCATCCTTGTATGTCGGAATGGGTTGGGGTCAACTCCCTCTATTTAAAGCACGAGGGCGAAAATCCAACCGGCTCCTTTAAAGATCGCGGGATGACGGTGGGGGTAACGCAGGCGGTTTTGATGGGGGCGCAGGCGGTTGCATGCGCATCGACCGGCAATACGTCAGCATCGATGGCGGCCTACGCAGCCCGAGCCGGTATTCCGGCGTTTGTCTTCATCCCCGCCGGTAAGATTGCGGCGGGTAAGTTGGCCCAAGCTCTGGCCTACGGCGCACATACCTTACAGGTTAACGGCGATTTCGATGATGCGATGCGCCTGGTGCAGCAGGTTTGTGAGCAACTGGGCATCTACCTGCTCAACTCGCTCAACCCCTTCCGTCTGGAAGGCCAAAAATCGATTGTCTTTGAAATCCTGCAAGGGTTCGATTGGAACCCGCCCGATTGGATCGTGCTGCCGGGTGGCAATCTGGGCAATACCGCCGCCTTCGGCAAAGCGCTGCACGAAGCCCACACGTTAGGCTTAATCGATCATTTACCGCGCCTGGCTACCATTCAAGCCGAAGGGGCCAGCCCCTTCTACCAAAGCTATCTAACCCAATTTGCCGAGCACAAATCGATGAAAGCCAATACCGTTGCCACCGCCATCTCTATCGGCAACCCGGTCAGTTACGAGCGTGCTATTCGGGCGCTAAAGTGGACCAACGGCGTCTCCATTTCGGTGACGGATGAAGAAATTATGAACGCTAAAGCGCTCATCGACAGCACCGGTATCGGTTGTGAGCCGGCATCGGCTGCCTCCGTTGCCGGGGCGCGTAAGCTTGTTGACAACGGCACCATTTCACCCGATGAAACGGTCGTCGGCATCTTAACCGGCAATCTGCTGAAAGATCCCACGGCAACGGTCGATTACCATACCGGCAAATGGCCCAATGCTAAGCTGGCTAACCAGCCGGTGCGCGTCGAACCGACATTAGCCGCCGTTCAGACAGAAATCGAGAGACGCTTATCAAAAGCGCATTAAAAGTAAGCGCTAAATAACAAATATCCGAGGCAAATGATTGACAGACAGTAATAGGTTCTTCAATCTCCAATTACCAATTACTATTTACTCTCTTTTGTAAACCCGGAAAATATAGATTTACTCAATATGGAGGCATAGGTATGCAAAAAATAAAAGTAGGTGTATTAGGCGCTACGGGCGCGGTTGGACAGCGGTTTTCCCAACTTTTAACCGATCATCCCTATTTCGATTTAACCGTTTTGGCAGCTTCGGAGCGATCAGCCGGGAAAACGTACCGGGAGGCCACCAACTGGATTTTGACTCAGCCTATGCCCGAACATTTGGCGGCTATGACCGTACAGGAAATGTCTACGGATTTAGATTGTGAGCTGGTTTTCTCGGCTTTGCCGACGGCATCAGCCCGCGAGTGGGAAACCCAGTACGCGGCAGCCGGCTATGGCGTTTTCAGCAATGCCGGCGCGCACCGCATGGACAGCGATGTGCCGCTGTTAATCCCTGAGGTAAACCCGGAACATCTGGATTTACTTCCAACCCAGCAGGCGGCGCAAGGTTTCGACCGCGGCTTTATTGTAACCAACCCCAACTGTACTTCCATTCCCATGACGATGGCGCTGGCTCCGCTGCATCCCCTGTTTGGTGTCGATTCGGTTATCGCCACCTCGATGCAGGCGGTTTCGGGGGCCGGTTATCCCGGCGTGCCCAGCCTGGACATCATCGACAATCTTTTACCCTTTGTAGCCGAAAGCGAAGAGGTCAAAATGGGCAAAGAACCGAATAAGATGTTGGGGATTTCGAACGGTCAGGAAGTTGAGATGGCCGGAATACGCATTAGCGCTCACTGCAACCGCGTACCGGTTAGCGATGGCCATACGGTGACCGTATCGGTGAGTTTCAAAAACAAACCCTCTCTGGGCGATATTTTGGAAGCATGGCAAACTTGGAATCCCCTGCCGCAGCAGATGAATCTGCCCTTTGCCCCGCAGCCGCCGCTGGTTATCCGCTCGGAGGACAACCGACCTCAACCGCGCCTTGATCGCGATGCAGGCCGGGGTATGGCCACCACAATTGGGCGACTGCGCCCGTGTGATGTCATGGATTTTCGCTTTGTCGCGTTGGCCCACAATACGATTCGGGGAGCAGCCGGCGGCTCCGTCTTGAACGCGGAGCTGATGTTCGCTCAAGGCCAACTCGATGTGTTTCGCCAAAAAGAAGCCGCCGAAGCATAGAACGGCGGCATTCGATAAAATCTATAAAAATAGATTTGTAGATTTTGTACTCATGCACGTAAGAATTTATGTGTCGCTGCGTCTATAAAGGTGGAACAGCGATAAAAACTTTTTCATTCAAAAAGGCTTAAATGCTTTCTCTTCCTCCTTGAATTAAGCCGGGCAGAATTTTCTGTCCGGCTTTTTTTCTTCTCGGCCAAAGGGATGCGCCGCATAGGATTACTTTATGAGTTTGGGATTTCGACAGGAGGCCCATGCTCCCATTCAATCCCATTGTGAATACCCATTACCTATGTTACAATGGAAAAAATCTTACGAACTGACTAAAAAACGCCCGTGCTGATTATCGAGTACGTTCCCCAAGCTTTCCCGGAAAAATATGGACCCCAACTGACCAAGCCGAATGAATTACGCTGCGCCTGGTCTGATCTCGTGTGGGCCGGACTAACCGTGGGCCGTCGCAACCTGCGCCACGTCATTCGGCCCGATACCTATGCCTACTTTGAAATCGTCTATCGCAGCACGATTTTGTACACCCACCTTCAGGCCGCCGATTACCGGCCCGGTCTGTGGGGGCCGCTCGATACGCGGATTATTCAATCGGATGCCTATCGTGATACCGATGCCGGTGAAAAGGCGGCTATCTCCTCCTTTTTGGGGTTGGTTACCGCCAAACTGTTTGTCGAAAAACTGCTCGATGTCTCGTGGCTGCTGCATGCCGATACCTACGGGCGGCGACTACCGGCGATAAAAGGGCGCATACCCGATCTCATCGGTTTCGATAAGCAAAGCGGCACGTGGTTAGTGGTCGAGGCCAAAGGTCGCAGCCGTGGCTTGCGCCGCCAAACGATGCGTCGGTTAAAAGCGCGCTCGCAGCCGCTTATTGCCGGGCGCAAACCCGAACTGCAAGTGGGTTTTGCCGGTTACTTTACGGCTCAGAGCAAAATCCTCAAAGCCTATCTGGAAGATCCTCCCGCGAAAACCGACAGCCGGAGTTTGAACCTCGATCTCACGTTGAAATCGTTCTTGACCGACTATTACGCCCTGTTGTTCGATCTGCTCAAGGCCGATTACGGGCCACCATCATTTCTTGAAGAGTACGGCGGCCGCACCTTTCGGCTCAAGGCCATCGACGAAGCTGACCTGCATATCGGCCTCGACGAGCAGATTTACCAACGGCTGGGTGGCGATGACTTTTCGCTAGAGCGTTTCATCGCCAGCCGGATACGCGCTCCCCGCATCGAGGCTACGGAGCAGATTACCGTGGGTGGCGATGGCATTTACGTGGCGCTGGGCGAACGCTGGAGTCCAACGCGCATGCATCGTCCCCCGCCGGACAGAGGCGGGTAGGGGAGGAGATTGGAGATTAGAGACTGGAAGACTGGAGATTAGAGATTGGGGCTACAGATTAGGGATTAGGTAAATTCTAAGAGCAATCTCCATACCTTCAATCTCTGATCTCCAGTCTCTAATCTCCCACAGGACAAATCACAATGACCAAAGAACTTATTCTCATTGTAGATGACGAACAAAATATCATCGAGTTAGGCCGGCTTTATCTGCAAAACGAAGGCTATCAGGTTGAAGCCGCCGTTGACGGATTGGAGGCATTGCGCAAAGTGGAGAGCCTCAAACCGGCCCTCATCGTGCTCGATTTGATGCTGCCCGAACTGGACGGCTGGGAGGTGTGCAAAACCATCCGCGCCAAAAGCCAGGTGCCGATCATCATGCTAACCGCCCGTGATGACGACATCGACAAAATTGTTGGTCTGGAGCTGGGGGCCGATGATTACATGACCAAACCCTACAACCCGCGCGAACTGGTCGCCAGAGTCAAAGCGGTGTTGCGGCGTGGCAACATGATGTCGGCGGCTCCCGCCGACCAAGCACCGCTCCACGCCGGAGCGCTGACCGTCGATCCGGCCCGACGCGAAGCTTATCTGGCCGGGCAGCAGTTGGATTTGCGTACCAAAGAGTTCGATTTGCTACAGGTCTTTGTCGAAAACCAGGGGCTGGCCCTCAGACGAAATAAATTGCTCGATTTGGCCTGGGGGTTTGATTTCTACGGCGAAACCCGCACGGTTGATGTTCACGTGGCGCACCTGCGCGAACGCCTCAAAGGCAGCGACACGGTGACCATTGAAACGGTCTGGGGTGTCGGTTATAAGTTGGTCTGCACGCCATGAACCTCAGCAGTCGCTTGATGGTTTCCTTCGCCTTTATTATTCTCATTACGCTGTGCCTCTCTTTTAGTACGCTGGTGCTTGTTTCCCGACCCATCCAAAATCGTATTAACCGCGTGCAGTTGGTCAACCAAAGTCGCCTGGCCGCGCGTCAAGTGGATATCTTTTTGAACCGTGGCGGCTCTGTAGCTGAACTGATTGAACGCATCAGCGGCAATTCGCTGTTAAACGAGACCCATTTGCTTTTGGTCGATGGGCAATCGCGCGTTTTGGCCGACACGGCAGATGCGTGGGTCGGTCAGGTGCTGGCGCTCGACAGCAGTGCCCGGCAAGGGGCAATCGACGCAGCGCGGGTGGGCAGCTTTCAATCCCCCGCCGGCGAAACCATCACATTTGCCGCCCAACTTGTCGGTGATACGAATAATCCGGTCGGCTATGTTATGGCGGTCGCTCCCGAACCGTCGGGCCTGCCGCCTATCATTTCCCAATTGGGGTTGGGTTTTGTCGTGGCGGGGGGAATTAGCCTGCTGGTGTCGCTGCTGATTGGCCTGCTGATAGCGCGCTCGATTGCGCTGCCGCTGCGCGATATTTCCAAAGCGACTACGGCGGTGGCCGCGGGCGATTATGCCCACCGCGTACCGGAAAACGGCCCGCCCGAAATTCGGCGTGTCAGCACCAGTTTTAACACGATGGCCGGTCGGGTCGAAGCGGCCCAGGCAGCGATGCGCGATTTTGTGTCAAACGTATCGCACGAATTAAAAACGCCGCTGACCTCGATTAAAGGCTTTTCGCAAGCTCTGATGGAAGGGGCGGCTCAAGACGAGGCCGCCCGCCGCCGGGCCGCAGAGATTATTCACGAGGAAGCGTCGCGTATGAGTCGTCTGGTTGAAGATTTGCTCGATCTGGCCCGTATCGAGTCAGGCCAGATTGTGATGCACAAAATGCCGCTTGATGTAGCCCAAATTCTCAACAGCACCATCGACCGACTTTTGCCGCAAGCTGTCGAAAAGCAGATTGATGTCGTCAGGCGCTGGGACACTATCCCGCCCGTGGTTGGCGATGGCGACCGGCTGGCGCAAGTGTTCACCAACGTGCTCGATAATGCGGTCCGCCATACGCCTGCCGGTGGGCAAATCATGATTGCCGCCCGTACTGTCGAATCGCCCTCGACACGAAAAACACCTGCCGAGTCGGAAGCATCGACACAAATGGTTCAAATCAGCATCCGCGACACCGGCCCCGGTATTCCGCCCGATGACTTAGCCCGCGTTTTTGAGCGCTTCTACCAAATCGATAAAAGCCGCAAACGCGGCAGCGGCGCGGGTTTGGGCCTGGCTATCATCAAGGAGATCGTCGAAGCCCACCACGGGTATGTTGATGTCCAAAGTGAGGTGGGGCTGGGGACGACGTTTGTGATTGCGCTGCCCATTGCTGCGGCAGAGGCGTAGGGTGGGTTGAATGGTTCACAGGTGAGAAATCGTGGCCCAAGGTGTTGGGTTTCGACCTCGACTCAGAGGTAAAAACATGGAATGAAACCCTTCATTACCTTGCACAGGGCAAAATCACCGGCTCAACCCAACCTACGGTAGAGTTGTCTGCAAAGACCTCCCCGAATGCCGGAAGCTCGTGATTCCTTCTGCAAAGACCTCCCCGAATGCCGGAAGCCCATGATTCCTTCTGCAAAGACCTTCCCGAATGCCGGAAGCCCATGATTCCTTCTGCAAAGACCTTCCCGAATGCCGGAAGCCCGTGATTCCTTCTGCAAAGACCTTCCCGAATGCCGGAAGCCCATGATTCCTTCTGCAAAGACCTTCCCGAATGCCGGAA
>JAGRBZ010000416.1 GCA_020433805.1 Anaerolineae bacterium | reverse complement strand
GGAATCCGAAGTCCAAGCAGTAAGGCCGCGTTCAACACACCGGCGACAAGCGCAGTCAACCACGCGCCGAAAAGCATCGGAACCGCCGCTAGTTCGATGACTACGGCCAGATAATTGGGATGGGGCAAAAAGCGATACGGCCCCTTACGGACAAGCTGCGTATCGGGCACAATCAAGATGCGCGTGTTCCAAAAGCGGCCCAAACTGATGATAGCCCAATACCGCAGCCCTTGCGCGGCGGCAAACAAGCTCAGCCATAACCACCACATTCGGCTCAATCGCGTGCCTCTCAACATCGCCTCAACCATCCAACCGAGCATCCAGCCGGGATGGAGAATAAAAAAGAGCGGATAGTGTGCCGCTCCGTACTCTTTTGCGCCGTGCTGCAAAGCCCAGTTTTGATTTCGTCTGGCCACTCGTAGTTCAAGAAACCGTTGGATAGTAATGAGAACAGCGGCTAAAAGGATCGCTCGCAATATGAATCATCTCCCTAACAATCTGTATCAAAAATAGATGTACCTCATGTCATTTCGCAGCGCAGCGGAGAAATCCCCCGGACATTTCAAGATATAAAGCATGCAAAGGGAAAAAATGAGCACTATCGCTGTAAACTTTTTCCAGCCAGATACCTTTTTATACGTATTGTCACAGGGATTTCTCCGCCTCCGACTCCGAAATGACATACGCGACTTTATTTATCGAACTCCGGATAATAACTTCGATAGATTACCACCGAAAAAGAAGCTGCTCGGCGCTAAAGCCAGGGCCTAAAGCCAGCATCACGCCGTAATCATTCGATGGCGGCTGGCTTGATAAAAAACGCTCCAGTACAAACAAGACCGAGGCGCTTGACATGTTACCGTAGCAGCCTAACACCTCGTAAGCGTGTTTAAGATCGGATACCGATAGCCCCAGGTTTTCAATGTATGCGGCCAACACTTTCGCGCCGCCCGGATGAGTCACGTAATGGCGCAACTCCGCACTATCGATGCCCCATTCCTGGCACGCCTCGCGGCGCAAATTGGCCAGATGGCGGTCGATAATGACCGGAATGTGGCGCGAAAATCGAACCCGCAGGCCGGTCGGCACCAAATCCCAACCCATAACATCTTCCGAGTCTTCGAATAAGGTGCTGTAACTGCTCAAGATTTCCGGGCCACTGCCCGTGGTCTTCAAGACAGCCGCGGCCGCCCCGTCGCCAAAAAGGCTGGTAGCGATAAGATTAGCTTTGGAGCGGTCGTTGTACTGAAATGTCAGCGAGCACAACTCCACGGCTACCAGAAGGACGGCTCGGCCCGGCAAAGATCGCGCCAATTCCGCCGCGCGGGCCATTCCGGCTACGCCACCGGCACAGCCCAAACCCCAAATCGGTAGACGGAAGGTATGGTTCGATAGGCCAAGCTGCTGAATCAGCTTAGCATCAATGCTCGGTGTAGCAATGCCCGTGGTTGAGACAAAAATTACCATACCGACCTCTTCAGGGGTCGTAGCCGATCGCTGAAGCGCCTGCCGGGCTGCTGTCAACGATAATTCGAGCGCAATCTGTTCATAAAGGGCATTAGTCTCGGTAAATGTATGGGGTTGCGCATACCAATCGGTTGGTTGAGCCAAATAACGATTTTGTATTTGCGTGTTATCAAATACGGGCAGAAGGCGCTCAAGATTTCTAAAGTCGTTTTCAAAAAACGAAGCGGCGAAGGACTTGGCCTCACTTTGGGAAACAGAATAAGGTGGTACAGCCGTCGCGACGCTCAGTAAACGCGCACCATAGGGATCGCTCACGCGGTATCCTTTCTGTAATGAATGCAAGTTGTCATTGGGGCGTTCAAACCAGGGCGTAGGAAGTCAGGAGTAGGGAGTAAGGAACACAGCATCTATTACTTCCTACTCCTGACTTCCTACGCCTCAATTTGTTTACAAATTTTCCTCATCCGACCAGCATGTTTCGGGCGAAATCACATTGCGGTATACGAGCTGCGCCATGCTCTTGCGCTGGCTGCTGGTCCAGTCAATTCGCGGTCGTTTTTGGTCTTTCGGTACGTATCCTAAACGATACAGGGCCATCAGTTCCAAATCATCCGGCACCTGTAGGATCGATTTGATTTCGTCCCATGCTTCCGGGATTTCCATCGGCGTGCTGACAAATTGGATGCCCATGCCCAAGTCGCCGCATGTCAGCCAAATATTCTCAACGGCCATGCCTAATGAGAGTAGACAATAGTAGCCGGACAGATCATCGGGTTTGTATTCTTCTTTGGTCAAAAGGGCGGCTAAAATGAGGGGGCTGTTAGCAACCAGACGGGTGTTGTCCTCGCCTAAGGTGCGCGGCACACCGAGTTTGTTCATTAAAAACAGCCCCTTATCGCTAAACACCTGGCGAATAAAGGGGCGCAACGGGCCGGGAAGTTGATCGATGAGAATGCCGTCGCGGCGTTCTTCCAGTTCGGTTTGGCTAAAGCGAAAGTATTTGCGGTAACGTTGAAAAAAGCGACCTTCTTCCATCAACTGCGTCATCGTCTGCCCGCCGATTTCAGCAATGCGTCGCCGGATCGTTTCATCTTCGATCAATACAAAACGCCAGGGCTGCGAATTAAAATGGCTCGGCGCACGACTGGCGGCTTCAATAAGCAGCTTTTGGTGCTCCGGTGTTACCGGGTCAGGTAGAAAAGGTCCGTTCGTAGTGCGACGCGATCGAATAGCGTCTAGAAGTTCCATTATATCTCCTCGTCCTTATCAATTTTTAATTATCGGAAGTAACTAACTCAAATTGTGCCGATACGCTGCAAGAGGGCTTCTACGGCTTGTAAATCTGCTGTATCGCGGCCTTCGGTAAACTGTTGTTCGATACGCTTTAACTCTTGATGCGCTGCCGCAATCTGCCCTTGCTGCACCCATAACCGCGCTCGACTAAGAACTGCCCGCAGTTCTAGGGAACGAATGGCGTATCGACGCGCCAGATCAATCGCTTGCTCAAAACAATGTTCGGCCTCAGCGATAGCATCAGAGCCACTCTGGGTGTGTTTCAACAGAATTTCGCCTTTAAGACGGTACAACTCGGCTTCGTAAAATTGCTCACCCATATATTTTAGTTCGTCGAGAGCTTTCGTAGCCAAATCCAGGGCTTCATCAAAGCGATCCAGTTTATAATAAATCTCCACCAGTATTACGCGAAAAGGGAGTTGTCCCAATTGGGCACCGGTATTTTGGAACTGCGCTAAGGTTTGAATAATACTATCTAACCCCACTTCTGTTTGCCCCTGCTCGATTAAGGCCCAGCCTTCCATCATGGCGCACAACATCTCTAACAGGGTGAAGCCCTGCTCGGCAGCCACCTCGACCCCGGTGTGGGCCAACGCTTGGGCCGGCTCACATTCACGTCGTAGCTGGTGTAGCCAGGCTGACCAGCAAAACGCAAACGCCTGACTGTAGGGATGTGCTAATTGACCCGCCAACGCAATCGCCTCCTGTGACCGGTTAAGCGCCTGATCGGGATAGCCCAACAACCATAAGGTTATTGCCAGATGGGACAAACAGGCCACCCCGCGATCAGCCCCCACATCAATTAGCCCTTGAGGATTGTGTTGGCGGGGTTCGTAAACCGCCATCGCCTCCTCTAAATGGGTTCGAGCCAGCTTTAATTTACCCAGATTGAAGTAATTAATGCCCTGCATCCGGTGCGCTTCTACCAGAATGTTCTGTGTTTTGGTATGCTGAGCCAAAGACAGCAACTGCTCGCCTAGCTCCAGCGCTACCTCGAACTGCCCCTTTACCAGATAAAAAACCCATAATCCAAACAGCACTGACCCCAAGCCAGGCGTTTGGTCGAGTTGTTGGCACAAATCACGGGCGCGGGCATAGTTCGTTTCCACCTCCGGGGCAACATAGCCTTTGGTCATCAACAGCGGTGCGCCCAAGGCAATACGCAGTTGCAACTCCTGCTGACGGCTCTCGGTAGAAGGGAGCAAGAACTCCAGCAAATCAAGTGCCTGATTGAAGTGGTGAATAGCTTCTTTGTTGGCCGATTGGGCTACCGCCCGCTGTCCCGCCTGCTGCCAATAGCGAACCGCTTCTTGATACTGCCGGGCCACTGTGTAATGATGGGCTATCACTTCCGGTTCGGTCTGTTCGATTTCTGGAAACTGTTCGACCAAAACCTGGGCTATCCGCTGATGAACTTGCTGTCGCCGGCTCCGTAGCAACGAGCGATAGGCCGTCTCTTGGATCAGACCGTGTTTGAAGGTATACGTAGCCTCAGGCGGAAGCCCCTGCTGAAAGAGCAGTTCCGCCTCAACGAGTTGTCCCAAATTATGCTGCAACGTCGCTTCGTCGATAGCTGACACCGCGTGCAACAGGCGGTAGCTAAACTCGCGGCCTAATGTGGCCCCTAACTGTGCTACCTCGCGAACCGTAGCGAGCCGATCAAGCCGGGCCATCAACGAGTCGTGCAGTGTCGTTGGAATAGCCAGCGTGGGCAGTGGGCCAACCAACTCATAGCGATCTTCACGCTCTTGCAGCAAATCCTGCTCTAACACCATTTTCGTTAGCTCTTCAACGAAGATGGGTACCCCATCTGTTTTCGCGATAATCTGCTCAAGCAGTTCCGCCGGCAGCTTTTTCTTACCGGCTACGCTCTCAACGAGCGCTTCCGCCTGATGATGCCTCAAGCGACTTAAACTCAAGTGAGTCATGTAAGAACGCGGCGTCCAGTGCGGTGAAAAGCCGGGCCGAAATGTAAGAATAACCATCACGCGCGTACCCGACGCTTGCCGCACCAATGTATCCAGAATCTCTAATGTTGAAGGATCGACCCAGTGTAAATCTTCAATACAAATAACCACCGGCCGCAAATCCGTTAACTTCAGCAAAATCAGCAGCAGCGTTTCCAGCAATTTCTGCTTTTGTTTTTGCGGCGTCAAGTTAAGCGGTGGATAGCGTTCTAAAGAAGGCAGGGCAAGCAGGGGAGTAAACAAAGGAACGGTCTCGGCCAGCGGAAGCTTATATTGCTGCAGCGCTGTCTCCAGTTTTTGCAATTTACGTTCGGGCGGGTCCTCATCTTTGAAACGGAGCAGCCTTTGAAACAGCTCGATGATTGGATAGAGCGCCGTATTTTGATAATAGGGCGAACAGTGACAGCGAAGCCATAAATAGGCTTCGCCCATCAATTGCTCTCGAAAAACCCGCACCAGTCGCGACTTGCCAATACCGGCCTCACCTCCAACCAGCAACACCTGCCCTTTGCAATCCTTGGTCTGCTCCCACCGGGCCATAAAGAGCGTCATTTCTTCCTCGCGCCCCACAAGCGGTGTCAAACCGGACATGGCCGCTTTAGCAGCATCAAGCCGATTACGGGCCCGGCTCTGGCGGACCACCCTATAGGTTTCCATCGGGCGCGAGATACCTTTTAAGGAGCGAAAGCCGATAGGCCGGCAGGCGAAGAACCCTTCGATCAAATGATAGGTGGCGGCACTAATAATCACCGTATTGGGCTTCGCCAAACTTTGCAAACGCGCCGCAATATTGGTTGTTTCACCTACCGCCAGCCGCTCACGCCGATCGCCATCGCCAACATCGCCAACCACAACCAGGCCGGTATGAATACCTATGCGCACTGCCAGACGTAACGGGGATTGACTACGGGTACGAATTGACTGTTGGAGCCGCACGTTGAGATTCTTCATCTCCTCAATAACACCTAAAGCCGTCAATGCCGCCCGCTGCGCATCGTTTTCGTGAGCTGTCGGGTATCCAAAATATATCAGCAAACCATCGCCCAGATATTGAGCAATTGTACCTTCAAATTGGCGAACAACCTGCGCTGCCGTTTGCTGATAGGCCCGGACTACTTCTCTATAATCTTCAGGATCAAGCTGCTCCGACAGCGAGGTCGAACCTACCAGATCGCAAAACATTACCGTTAGTTGACGTCGTTCTGCTTCTTGACTATACAGCGTTGGGGGGGGGTGAGATGGTGGTGGCACCGCCTCAGACATATTGCTTGTGGGCGTACTAACAACTTCACTTGCACCACTCGCAGTT
This sequence comes from Anaerolineae bacterium, assembly GCA_020433805.1. Lineage (GTDB taxonomy): Bacteria > Chloroflexota > Anaerolineae > 4572-78 > J111 > JAGRBY01. Next base: position 1,396 of record JAGRBZ010000416.1, on the reverse strand, counting down.
AAGGCCGTACCACATTGACCACAGAAGCTAAAATTAGGCGGATTATCAAAGCCACAGTGTGAACACGATCGCTTAAGAGGCCGACCACACTGTCCGCAAAATTTCATTCCGTCCGGATTATCGAAACCGCAATCATTACAATGAATCAATATTGTGCACTCTATGTTGGTAGAGGATTTGCCTGGACTGATCTTAATTATAGCACAATACTAAAATCTGATGAATATCACCTTAACATTTAAGCCCGGTAGCGGCTGTAGTCACATTCTAAGACAGCGTCGCAATGGTCACATTATCAATATTACGCCCTGATCTCCATCAACTTATCCCCAACGATGTCAAGCCCTACCAGAAATGCCAAGAAGGATCAAAAACAAATAACTTCCCAATATCCGCCGGTATCAGTATAATCAGGGCGTTATTTTTGTTTTGAGGAGTTATGATGAATAGACAAGAAGCCTGGGATTTAGTCTGCGAATATACCGAAAGCCCCCAACTGCGGCGGCATATGCAATCGGTCGAGGTGGCGATGCGCGCCTATGCCCGTTACTTTGGCGAAGATGAAGAAAAGTGGGGGCTGGTCGGCCTCTTACACGACTTTGACTACGAACGGTATCCCGATGTCTCCGAAAACGGCCACCCCAACGCCGGTGCGCCAATTTTGCGCGAACACGGCCTTGATGAAGAGATCGTCCGGGCTATTTTATCCCACGCCACCGAAGTCACCGGCGTTGAGCGCCAAAGCCAAATGGAGAAAACCCTCTACGCCGTCGATGAGCTAACCGGCTTAATTGCGGCAGTGGCTCTGGTTCGGCCTTCCAAAGATATTCGCGATGTTAAAGTAAAATCCGTGCGCAAAAAGTGGAAGGCCAAAGCCTTTGCGCCGGGCGTCCACCGCGAAGAGATCGAGCAGGGAGCCGAAGAGTTGGGCATCGAACTCAACGAGCACATCAACATTGTGCTTGAGGCCATGCAGCAGGCCGCCGAAGAATTGGGGTTAGACGGCCCTGAGTCGTAGCAGGTGATCGATTTGCAGCAAAAATTGACGCATCCGACGGCTCAACCAGCGGTCACAGCCAACGACTCACCAAAAACACACGCGATGAGTACGCCGTTCTTATCAACGCCGGCAAGCCTTATCCTGCTGGTTATACTAAGCCTTTTCGCCGTTGCGCCACTCTTTTATCCCGGCTTCATCCAAACCCACAGCGGTTTTATTCCTGTCTGGAATGTGCTCGACCTGCGAGCCAACCTAGGAACTCTAAGCTGGACGCCGCACGTCGCCACCACCTTCGACCCCCTACGCAGTGATGGTCTGCTTCCTTATTATGTGGCAGCTCTGCTGCCGCTCTCGCCAACAGACGCCATCAAATTTACGGTGGGCTGCGGCTGGATG
>JAGRBZ010000415.1 GCA_020433805.1 Anaerolineae bacterium | reverse complement strand
GCCGGCCCCTGCGATGACCAGCCGATCACCCCAATCTGCTTAATCCCTTCAAAGGCTTTGGGCAGCAGGGGGAACAGATGGCGCCCGCCTCTTACAATATATTCCTCAGTATCGGCGAGAACAATCTTCTCTTTCTCGAATACGTCGGTTTGAAAATCTAAGGTCATACAATTTGTCTCCTAAATGGGTTTTTATTCTGCAAGATTTCGTAAGGTTGGGATTATAAAACGACAAATCAGAATACGTCAATTGTCGATTTATCGCGTAACCCCAACCCACGAAATCGAAAAAGACAAGATAAGGAGATTGGAGACTGGTAATTAGAGATTAGACAATCTCCAATCTCTAGTCTCTAATCTCCGAAACCAAAAAGTTAATCTTGGATGGTTTCTTAGTGTTTCCCGTTGCTGGCAGCCCTGGTCGTACCATTCGACCGAGGCATTACCTTACCGCGAGTCATCGCGATTTTACCGGTGCGCATAATTTCTAAAATCGTAAAGGGCGTTAAAACATGGATAGCCGACTCGATTTTTTCCGGCTCGCCGGTTACTTCAACAATCAGTGTCGTGGTGCCAACATCAACAATGCGACCGCGATACATTTCGACCACATCCATAACCTGGCCTCGAGTAACGGCATCGGCTTCTACCTTTATAAGCACCGTTTCACGGAAAACGCAAGGCGTATCGGTGACATCCTGCACATCAATAACATTGATCATTTTAAACAGGTTAGCTTTGATGATATTGCGGCGCAGCAGCTCTTCCTCATCGGTGACGATGGTCATACGGCTCACGCCGGGAACCTCGCTGTGACCCACAGCTAAACTTTCGATGTTGAAATTGCGACGCCGGAACAGGCTAGCCACCCGATTCAAGACACCGGGCTTATCTTCTACCAGAGCGATTAATGTTTGTTTCATGATGTTCTAAACCTTTCTACATTTCCATCTTTTCAAAGCGGGGGTGCGGACGACGGATCATCTCGTGCAGGTCTGCTCCGGCAGGCACCATAGGATACACGTTGTCATACTGCTCAACCACAAACTCAATCAAAACCGGGCCGTTATGCTCTTGCGCCTTTTTCATGGTCGGCAGGATATCTTCGAGGGTTTCAACACGATAGCCCGGCATACGGTAAGCCTCGGCAATCTTAACATAGTCGGGGCTGTATATGGGCGTTTCGTTGTAGCGGCTTTCGTAGAACATTTGCTGCCATTGGCGCACCATCCCTAAGTAGCCGTTGTTGATGATGCAGATGTTAACATTGGAATTTTCCTGAACCGCCGTTGCCAATTCCATAATGGTCATCTGGATACAACCATCACCGACAATAACCCAAATTTCCCGATCCTTCACGTCGAAGCTGGCCCCGATGGCAGCCGGCAAACTGAAGCCCATGGTGCCTGCCCCGCCGGAAGTGCTCAACGTATAAGGATCATCGTGGCTGTAATATTGACATTCGAGCATCTGGTGCTGCCCCACATCGGTAACCACAAAGGCCGAACCCTTGGTACCTTCCCAAATTTTGCGGATGGCCTGAGCCGCCAGCAGCGTTGGTGATTCAAACTGCAAAATATCGCGCTCGTTGGAATCTTCTTCCCAATCTTTGATTTTACCAAACCATTCCGAACGATCCAGCCGCTTTACGCCGGGGTTAATCTGGCGCAGAACGGTCCCTAAATCGGCATTAATCCCAACATCAACCTTTACGTTTTTGTTGATTTCCGAGGCATCGATTTCAATATGAATTTTCTTCGAATTGGGTGAGTAGGTTTTCAAATTACCGGTCACCCGGTCGTCAAAACGCATCCCGCAGGCAATCAGCAGGTCGGCTTGCTGAATAGCGTGGTTCGACCAAGGGGTGCCGTGCATCCCCATCATCCCCATATTCATCGGGTGGCTGGCCGGCAAACCGCCGATGCCCAACAGCGTGGTAGTTACCGGAATGTTCCCTTTCTCGGCCAGTTCGCGCAGTTCCTTCATGGCACCAGAGATGAGAACACCATGCCCGGCCAAAATGACCGGTCGTTCGGCACTGTTGATAAGTTCAAGAGCAGCGGCCACATCTTCATCGGTGGCCTGGGCCGGCGGATGATAACCGGGCAGTTCGATAGGCTCGGTCGGGTAAACAAACTCAATGGAGGCATTTTGGACATCTTTCGGGATGTCGACGAGAACGGGGCCGGGGCGACCGGTTCGGGCAATATAAAAGGCTTCCCGAATGGTAGGAGCCAAATCTTCGATATGGGTGACCAGATAGTTATGTTTGGTAATCGGCAGGGTGACGCCGGTTACGTCCGTCTCTTGGAAAGCGTCGCCACCGATGGCGGTGGTAGCCACCTGACCGGTAATACAGACAATCGGCGATGAATCCATCATCGCCGTTGCGATCCCCGTAACCATGTTGGTAGCACCGGGGCCGGAAGTAGCCATAGCCACACCCACTTTGCCGCTGGCCCGCGCATAGCCGTCGGCCATGTGGGTAGCACCCTGCTCGTGGCGTGTCAGAACGTGTCTAATTTTGTCTTTATACTTACTCAGTGCGTCATAAGTAGGTAAGATAGCGCCACCAGGATAGCCGAAGACAACCTCGACACCTTCCCGGATGAGACATTCCCACACAATTTCTGCGCCCGTTTTCATCTCTGCCATAATTATTTTGCTCCTTATGCAATAAATAGAAAATACCGTTATTAACAAAAAACGCCTCCCGTGTGGGAGGCGTTTGCTTGTTTCACTGTGACCTTTTAGCCTTAGTCAGTGTATCCAACCTCAAACGCCCCCTTATGACCTACTACAATAAGGAGGATGCTGGATACGACTACTACAACTGCAAGGGAATTAAACATAGTTGGCGAAAAACCTTTAGCACCGTTTATTAAATCGGGATAATAGTAACATAGGTAACCCTATCTGTCAAGAGTTTCGGCACGAAATAACAATGCTGCAAAGATTGGTCCACGTTTGCTGGTGAGTCGCGAGAACGAACGGACCTGATTATTATAGGACTGACTCAATTGGTATGTCATTTCGAGAGGAACGACGAGAAATCCTTGAGAACGTTGTTTGCAAGCAGATGTTGTAGCGATTTCTCCGCCTTTGGCTACGAAATGACATTACTAGGTGCCAACTGCGTGACTCCTATATTATTTTCAGCATCAATTCAATGTTTCTAGCTCGCCCCGTAACCGAAACGCTCCCCAACAACTACTTTATGTTGCAAGGGAAAGATAGATTACAGTATACTTAGGCCCATATTCACCACTTAACCATTCATCATAACTATTACAACGGGGGGGTTGCATGAAAAAAATCAACAAGATTGGAATATTGACCAGCGGGGGTGATGCTCCTGGATTGAACGCCGTTATTAGAGCTGTAGTCATTACCGCTACACGCCAATATGGTTGGGAAGTGGTTGGCGTTCACAAAGGGTTCGAGGGGCTGCTTGAGGATCCAAAAACATCGCTGGTCCATTTAGAATTACAAGACGTCATTTCCATATTACAGCAGGGGGGAACCATCCTGGGCACAACCAACCGGGGCCATTTTGTCTTTTCAAAAGATCATCCCGAGGAATTGGAAGACCCGGCCGTAGCCACGCAGGCGCTGCAATTTTGTAAGGACAACGGCATCGATGCCCTGGTGGCCATCGGCGGCGATGGCACCCTACAGATTGCCCACCAGCTTGAGAAAAAAGGCTTGCCCATCGTTAGTGTGCCAAAAACCATTGACAACGACTTGCTCGGTACGGATTACACCTTTGGTTTTGATACGGCGCTAACCACCGCCACCAACGCCATCGACCAAATTCGCACAACGGCCAGCAGCCACAACCGGGTTATGGTTGTTGAAGTGATGGGCCGCGATACCGGCTGGATATCCCTTTACGCCGGCATTGGAGCCGGAGCGCATGTTATTCTCATTCCGGAAATCCCTTTTAAGCTTGAACCCATCCTCAAGCAGATTGCCTGGCGCGACAGCTTTGGCGCTAACTTCACGATTATTGTGGTAGCCGAAGGAGCCAAACCCGAAGAGGGCGACGCTATGTACCTTGAAGAGCGCGAAGAAGGTGGCATGGCGCGTCTGGGCGGAATTGCCAAATGGCTGGTCAACCAACTCAAAGACCGCTGCGGCGATCACGATGTCCGCGAGGTTGTTTTAGGCCACTTGCAGCGCGGCGGCTCGCCCACCGCCTCCGACCGCGTTCTCTGCACCCGCTTTGGCGCGGAAGCGGTTCACCTAATTGCCCAGGGCCGCACCGGAACAATGGTCTCACTACGCGGAACAGCCATCCAGGCCACCGACATTTGGAAGATCGTCGCCCGCCAAAAGTTTATCCCCTACAATGGCGACCTGGTGCAGACCGCCCGTGGTTTGGGCATCTGCTTAGGTGATTAAAACAAGGTTGCAAGGTAACAAGGTTGCAGGGTTGCAAGATAACAAGGTTGCGACCTTGCAACCCTGCAACTCTGCAACCCTGCAACCCTACAACTCTGCACCTTTACCGCAACAAATCACGCAAAGCCGGATCGATTTGCGGATACGTGAAAGCATACCCCAACTGCTGCAGCGCCGCCGGTATAACCCGTTGCCCCTTCAACACAGCCTCCGACATTTCGCCGACCAGAAGTTTAACGGCCAAACCGGGAGCCGGCATAAGCGCCGGTCGCCCCAAAGCGCGCCCAATGGCCTGAGCCAATTCATTATTACGCACCGGTTGAGGGGCAGTCAAATTAATCGGACCACGGGCAGCTTCGTTTTCGATTAAAAACAAAATAGCGCCGACCTCATCGGCATAATGAATCCACGACACCCACTGCCGCCCATTGCCCAACGGGCCACCGGCAAAAAACTTAAACGGCATCGACAACTTAGGCAGCGCTCCACCCTTCGGGTCAAAAACAACGCCGGTACGGATAATAACCCGCCGCACCCCCATGGCCTCGACCGGTTGGGTGACGGCTTCCCATTGAACACATACATCGGCCATAAAATCATCGCCCGGACCATCGGTCTCGGTAAACGTTTTTTCCTCATCGGGGCCATAGTAACCTATCGCCGAAGCCTGGATCAAAACTTGCGGTTTATTCTCTGTCGTGGCAAACGCCTCAACAATCGCCTGACCGGGTTCGATGCGGCTGTCGACAATAAGCTGCTTCCGTTCATCCGTCCAGCGCGCGTCGGCAATCCCGGCTCCGGCCAAATTGACCACCGCATCAACCGCCTCAAGATGATTACCCCAGCCTTTGGCCGTTTTGCCATCCCACTGCAAAAAGGTCACCTGCGACGACATCCAGGCCGGCTTAAGCGATTTACGACTAAGAATCGATACATCGTGACCGTCTTGCAGCAGTTGCGCAATCAAGCGGCGGCCAATTAAACCCGTACCGCCCGTAATCAATACTCTCATTCACATTTCTCCCTGACGTTAAAAATCTTCACAATCCGATTATGATTGTAATGATTTCAAGGCAACGGCAAAATAGGTTTACAAATTACCACACATTTCACCCTTCGTAATTCATCCCTCTCTTGCCCCGGACAGGATAAACACAAAAAAACAGAACCGATTGGGGCTCTGCTTTTTTACCTGCAACTCCCATTTCTCAAAACAATTTAATATCCGTTATTCATTCGCCGTCCAATAATCAGCCAACAGTTCAGCCTGATCCAAAACCTTGTTAACCGAAGTGGTATACTCGCCTGTGCCTGGATCATCAGGCGGATACTTATACTTGCGGAGAATCCGTTTAACCAGTACACGCAGTTTAGCTTGTACACTTTGCTTCAATTGCCAATCAATTGAGGTGTTTCTCCTGACGCTCTCAACCAGTTCATGGGCGATTAATTTCAAGGTTTGGTCGCCCAAAACGGCCTCAGCTGTTGGATTGTCGGCCAGGGCATCGTAGAAGGCCAGTTCATCGACGCGCAGATTCATGTGTTCGCCGCGTCGATCGGCTTGGCGGATGTCTTGGGCCAGGGTGATCAATTCACCGATGATTCGAGCCGAATCGATCAGGCCGTTTTGATAACGTTTGACCGTCTCGGCCAGCATTTCCGAGAACTTTCGGCTTTGCACTAAATTAGTTTTGGAACGCGCTTTGATTTCATCATTAAGCAGCCGCTTGAGCAGTTCAAAAGCCAGATTCTTATGCGCCATCCCCTCTATCTCAGCCAGAAACTCATTGGACAGAATAGATATATCCGGCCGTTTGATCCCGGTGGCATCAAAAACATCGACCACTTCATGCGAGATAATAGCATCGTTGATGATCTGGCGAATGGCCGTTTCGATTTCCTCATTAGTTCGCACTTTGATTTGCTCGTCAAATTTGGCGAAGCGCGCTTTGATAGCCTGGAAGAAAGCCAGATCATCTCGAATGTCCATCGTTTTGGAATGAGGCACGGCCAGGGCAAACGCTTTTTGCAAGCGAATGACATTTTGTTTAAACCGCTCTTTGCCGTTGCGGACAATCTCACCATCTTTTTCTTCAGTCAAACCGGCGATATAGTTCGCGGCGCTGAGAATGAAGTTCAATTTATCCCTAGGGGCCAGCTCAAAATACTGTCGGTAATCGAACCCCCGTGTCCCGCCTTCGACAAGCTCAGGCGGCGCACCGCTGGCTGAGCCTGTCGAAGCCAGCGATGTCGAAGCCAGCGATGCTGAAGCCAACTTCGGCGCAGGACCAAACATATCAACCACAATCTCATACAACTCCATCATTTTGGCAACCGCCTCATCCTGATCGAGAGTTAATTGCCCTTTGCCGGTATTGGCCATATAAACGGCCAGAGCATTCTTTAAATCCTGAGCAATGCCGATGTAATCGACAATCAAACCGCCCTCTTTATCTCCAAAGACCCGATTGACGCGGGCGATAGCCTGCATCAGGTTATGGCCGTTCATCGGCTTATCAATATACATGGTATGCAGTACCGGAGCATCAAAGCCGGTCAGCAGCATATCCCGTACAATAACCAGTTTGAGCGGATCTTCAGGATCTTTAAGCCGGTCGCCGATAGCTTTACGGCGCGGTTTATTACGAATATGCTCCTGCCAATCAAGCGGATCGCTGGCCGAGCCGGTCATAACAATTTTGATCGCACCTTCATCATCGGCGGCATCATACCACTGAGGGCGTAGCCGGATGATTTCATTGTGCAGGGCAACACAAATACGGCGGCTCATGCAGACAATCATGCCTTTACCCGCGGCTGCTGTTAAACGCTGTTCAAAATGGCTAACCAGATCAGCCGCCACCTGTTGCAACCGTTTCCGACTGCCGACGACCGCCTCTTTGCTTGTCCATTTCGCAAACCGTTTTTGGCGGTCGGTCAATTCATCATTTTCGGTGACTTCTTCAACACGCTCATCCAAAATGTGCTGATCCGCTTCAGACAGTCGAATCTTGGCCAGCCGACTTTCATAATAGAT
>JAGRBZ010000414.1 GCA_020433805.1 Anaerolineae bacterium | reverse complement strand
TAAGCCAAAGTGCCAGTCACCTGAGTAGTTACGAAAACAGTAGGATAACAAGTTGAAGTAAAAAGAAGAACGTTGAATGGGAGAGGAATGACCATAACCTTTGAATTTGTTGGTTTACAACAACCGTCACGGACTATCGCTGGAAGAGTTAGTTTCACGAAAATCCAAGCAAACGAAGGTATTTTTTTGTTAAATTTTCTTCTTGATGCCATCATATAAAAGACTCACTCAACTTTAATTAATCCAAAGCTGATAGACTCATTTAGAGTTCAGGCATCATTGTAACAGCGGCCAATACTGTAGCTATGGTCTGTTTTAGAGGTTAGTTGTTGGACTGTCACCCTGGATCATCGCTTAGACTTTCACGTTTTTTACCAAGGTCAAAGAGCAACCTCACATATCAAATTTGAATAGAGTAGAAGTTACGCAGTTCAGATTGGTTCAGTCTTAAACGATCAAATTAAGCCTAAATCAAGGTGTAAAACGGTTGAACTCCGGTTGAAGGCTTAGTTGGAGACTGAACCAATCTTATGTCTCAGTTCAACTGCGTAACTCATATAGAGGAGATTTTTCCGCGTGGATTCTCTTATATTTTTGTCGAATCAGGCCTTATTTCTTTTATCTAATCTTACCTGGCTCAACATCATCGATTTAGCTTTAGTGACGATGGCCTTTTTTGTGCTTTTGTCCGTTATCCGACGCAGCACATTCTATCTTTTTCGAGAAGCTTTAGCGCTTGGCATTACTTTGCTGCTGGTTACGATTGTACTACCGCTACCGGCTTTTGATTGGTTGGCGCAGGGTATTTTGGTAGCGATTTTGATAGCTACACCGATTATCTTTCAAACACAGCTCCGCCGCTTTTTTGAGCAGATAGGGCGCACGATTGGGTTAGCCCAAGCCGTACAACAAGGCACCGCCGAGACCTATTTTCCGCAGTTGATTCACGCTGTAGAGAATATGGCTGCCACTAAAACAGGCGCGTTGATTGTTATTGAAGGCAACGACTCGCTGGATGAGGTTATCAAAACCGGTATTCGCTGTAATGCGGAAGTTACCAGCGAGATGTTGCAAACGATTTTCTTTCCAAAAACGCCGCTTCATGATGGAGCCGTTATTATCCGCATCGATCGCATTGCCGCAGCCGGCTGTGTGCTGCCCTTGACTCATAATTCGCTTGAAGCCGACAAACGTCTGGGCACGCGTCACCGGGCGGCAGTGGGGGTGAGCGAAGCCTATGACTCGATGGTCGTTGTGGTCAGTGAAGAAACCGGACAGATTTCAGCAGCTCGCCAAGGCTACTTAAACCGTCCGCTAACCAGCGCTCAACTGCGCGAGGAATTAACCGACTATTTTGATCCGGCTACTCACGCACCGCCCTCATTAACCATACGGAGCTTAATAAGACAGGGCTGGCAAAAGTTATGGCAATCAACCGTCCAATCCGACTCAAAACAGCTTTTCATCAACAGTACCTTTTTGCTGCTCTCCTTTATTCTCGCGCTTATTGTATGGGGCTTTGCCTTTGAACAAACGCACAATATTACCACTACACGAATTGATGATATCCCTTTGCGGGTGGTAGGCGTTCCATCTGATACAGAGCTTGTTGCGCCACCACCGTCAACGGTTTCAGCGCTGGTGCAAGGCATTGAAGACAAACTCAATACGATCACGGCTGATAGTTTTCAAGCGATGGTTATGCTTGAAAACTTGCCACCCGGCGTCCACCGTTTGCCGGTACGTGTTACCCCCAGCGATCACCAAGTTTTGGTCTTAGCGCCCGACCCGGAGACTATTGATTTAGAGTTAGCGCCTATCATCTCCGATACGCTGCCAATCCAGGTGAATCTGATCGATGAGCGAGAATTGCCGGCAGCATACGAGGTTTCCAATGAATCGGTTACCTATCCCACAACAACCGTTATTACCGGCCCTGCGCCACTAGTCGAGTCAATCAAGCAAGTTCAGGCAACTATCTCGCTTGATGGTGTCACAGCGCCAATCAGGGGACGCTTCCCGCTTGAAGCCGCTAATCAAGATGGTGATTTAATAGAGGGGCTTACTATGGAACCTAATGAAGTTCAGGTTACCGTGCCCATCAGACAACGGGTTAATGCTCGAAGTGTTAGCGTACGGGCCGTGCCTACCGGAACCCCTCCTGCCGGTTATTGGATGAGCGGTTTGAGCGTGTCTCCAGCTAGTGTTACCTTACAAGGTGACAGCGAGCAACTGGCCACCATAACCAGTTACGTCGATACCCTCCCCATTGACGTTAGCGGAGCCGTAGACAACTTAATCGTAGAAGTACCGCTCGACTTACCGGCTGAGGTACAAGCCGTTGATAGTGAAGGCCGCAGAATTGAGAATGTCACCGTAAATGCTCAAATTACGGAGCGCCGGGGCGATCTAGCTATAAGCCGCCCGGTAGAACTGCTCAAAACCCCATCCACTATTACCGTCACCGTTAGCCCTGAAGAAGTCGATTTGTTGCTGACCGGCCCATTACCTACCTTGAACGAAATTGAATCCAACCCCGATCTCGTCCGTATTTCGCTTGATGCTACCGACTTAGGCCAAGGTGATACCGAGGTTTCGCCTTCGATAACCAAACCTAATGGGGTTAACGCCCAACTCATACCCACTACGGTCTTAGTTACGGTTGAACAATAGCCTATCGATTCTAACTTTTACAAAACCAATTACCAAAATTTGCAATAATGTGGTAAAGTGAGTACAATACAAAATTGTTCTTATTCCGCGCAAAAAGATAGCGCTCTTGTTATTTTCTGTCACTAAACCATCAAGTAAATGAACCAACGTTGGTTTTGAGCAGGTTAGATTACTAACCAGCTGCTGTACATAAAAATTACCAAACAAGACACGGCTGTACGGCACGCTGGTTTTTTGTTGCCTCAAAGGTGTATCTTCTCAAAAAGTAGGGGATAACGAAACAAGCTTATATTTGTTCTCTATATCCTACAAAATGAGAATAAAAATAATTGTACAAATCTATAGTAGGGAGCAAGGGATACATTATGGTACTTGATAAACAAAAAATTATAGTTTTCTGCCCGGATTGTGAAGAGGAGCTTCATTTTGACACAATCTCAGAGTTGATGCCCAAAGTTATCTGCCCTAACTGTTGGGCCAACCTGACTGTAACCAGTTTGGCTCCCTTAAAGCTTGGCTGGGATGTTGATATGTTTGAGAAAGATCAGGTGTTAAGAGAATACTGGACAGAAGATACCTGGTAAGGTTCGTTTCAGATTATTTTTTTCTGTTAAACAGGTTCTTCAAACCACTTTAAATTTAACCGCTCTCCTAAGCGGTAAATATTGATTTTTCTTGTATAGCTCACTGTATATGGCTAAGTTCCATTTAATACGTGGGCTTTTGTCTTTTAAAGCACCCTCATCCAGATAGTAATTGTAAGCTTCTTGAACTATAGCGGCATCTCTTCCTTTGAAGGTCATCAATTTTAGGCAATTATTCTCAATTTCTTGTATACTTGTCTGGAACAAGTCTGGCTGGTTAACAATTTATACCTCAAAACTTACGCGGTTCTCAGAACAACGGTTAAAATATTTGGCTTCTAAAACAGATACAGCTACATCGCCGACTACTTCTCTACATGAATACACGTATATGTTAGTCGCGTAGACTCTTATTGAGTAAGGATTTGCTTAAGAAATTGGGCTAGCACCGAAAGTTAAGACCACAACTTTCGGTTGTGAAGGATAGAGCTTATGTAAGGAGGGGGGCGTTACTTTGGAGAAGCGTCTTGATGCGTTGTTTGAAGCGGTGCGGGGAGTCCATGAAATTACGATTTTACCACATAATAACCCGGACCCCGATGCCATTGCTAGTGCTGTTGCTTTACGCTATTTACTGACTCAAAAATCTGCGATTAAGAGTGTTATTGTTTATCGAGGAATTATTGGCCGGGCCGAAAACAAAGCGCTCGTCCGGTATCTAAATTTCCCGCTTTATCGCCTGGCTCGCGCCCAGGTAGAACCATGTGCGCCTTTTGCCTTGGTTGATACCCAACCGGGTACCGGCAACAATGCACTACCCGCTAATGCCGAAATTGCCATCGTGATCGATCATCACCCAAACCGCGTCAACGGCACCCCTGTTGATTTTGTCGATGTCCGGCCCGATGTTGGCGCTGCATCGAGCATTATGACCGAGTATCTTCGCCAGGCCGATGTTGATGTACCCTCTTTGATAGCGACAGCCCTTTTTTACGGTATTAAAACCGATACGATGGGGTTGGGACGGGGTACCAGCACCCTCGATATGGAAGCTATCTGCTATCTTTTGCCTAAGATTGACCTGGAGGCGCTGCTGAAAATTGAACGGGCGCAGGTTCCCGTCAGTTACTTCAAAAACTTGACCGAAGCGCTCAATGCAGCCCGCATTTATAACGATATTGTCATTTCGTATCTGGGTGTGATGCAGTACCCTGACCTAACCGCCGAAACCGCCGATTTTCTGCTGCGCATGAAAGGCGTACAGTGGGTGGTGTGTATGGGCACCCACAAAGAACGCTTTATCATTTCGGTACGAACGCAAAACACAATAGGGGCCGGTCAATTTATTCAGACAATTGTCGGTGAACAAGGTGTAGCCGGCGGACATGGATCTATGGCCGGGGGACAGGTTATTTTGGGCGACAAAAATCCCGATGACTTAGCCCAAATCTTTGCCGAAAAGATGCGCAACTACTTTGGTGTAGCGAATGTAGTGGGCAAAGCGCTCACTACCTAAACTGACTGAGCTTTACCCCGTTTGTGTAAAAAGTTTCACAACACGCTCAAGAATTAAACACTATTTTCATTTTAATTCCACACATATTGCATGTAGCCACATTAAAATAAAACCGTGAAAAACTATTGTGTTAATCCTCATTTAGCTTGAAACAAGGAGTTATGTCCGTAATGAGTTACGATCTTTCTCATATTGCACCCGTCTGGGGACGCATCACCAATTTAGTGGTCGACCGCGGCGAAGGCAGCTACGTCTACAGCCCCGACGGCCAACAATTTCTCGATTTTACCAGCGGCATTGGCGTAACCAACACCGGCCACAGCCACCCGACCGTGGTTAAAGCCGTTCAAGAGCAGGCTGCCAAAATTATGCACGCTCAAGTCAACTGCTACTTTCACGAACCACTGGTTCGCGTGAGTCAACGGCTTAACGAGGTAACTCCGGCCCACCTGGACACCTTCTTCTTCTCCAACTCCGGGGCCGAGGCCGTCGAAGGTGCCGTTAAGCTGGCTCGCCACTACACCGGGCGATCCAACATCATCGTCTTTCAAGGCAGCTTCCACGGGCGCACCGCCCAAACCATGGCGATGACCACCGCCAAAACCACCTACCGCGTCGATTACCAACCGCTGCCGGCCGGCGTCTTTGTCGCGCCCTTCCCTTACGGCTATCGCTATGGAATGACCGATGAGCAAGTGAGTCACTTTGCCCTACAAGAGTTAGACATTCTGCTGCACGGCCAAACCGCCCCCCAAGAAACCGCCGCGATGATCATCGAGCCGGTCTTGGGCGAAGGTGGTTACATTCCCGTACCGGCCCAGTTTATGCAAGGGCTGCGCCGCATCTGTGACGAACACGGCATTTTACTCATCGCCGATGAAGTGCAAAGCGGCTTCGGGCGCACCGGCAAATTCTTTGCCCACGAACACGCCAACGTCAAGCCCGATATTATGGTGATGGCCAAAGGCATGGGCAGCGGCTTCCCCATTTCCGGCATCGCCTCGACCAAAGAGATTATGGGCAAATGGCAAACCGGCACGCACGGCGGCACCTACGGCGGCAACGCCATGGGCTGCGCGGCGGTTGAAGCCACGATTAAGGTCATTCAAGATGAAGGGCTGGTCGAAAACGCTGCCGTTCGCGGCAAGCAGTTGATGGACGGCCTGACCGAACTGCAAGGCCGCTATCCGGTCTTGGGCGACGTGCGCGGTCAAGGGTTGATGGTCGGCTGCGAGTTCACCGATCCGGACACCAAACAGCCCGCCCCGGCCGTAACCAAATCGGTGCTGGGCCATGCTTTTGAAGACGGCCATCTGCTGCTGCTATCGTGCGGCACTTACGCCAACACCATCCGCTGGATTCCGCCGCTGGTCGTAACCGAGGCTCAAATTAATGAAGGTCTTGAAAAATTCGAGCGTGCGCTGGCTGCGTCTGTCAATTAACCCTATTTTATTAGACATTATTTTTGGTGTGGTCCATAGACTTACCAAGACCTTATAGGTTTCTAAACGCTAATTTTAGCATGACACTTATTCCAATCGAAGAAGTGCGTTATCGACAGTGATATTCGGAAACCTATAAGGTCTAACCGGGGACCCTCAAACAGAATCCCTAGAAAGCGAAAAACCTATGACTCCCTTTGCCATTGCCGGCATCCAGATGCGCGTCTACTCGACGCTGGAAAGTAATCTGGAAGCCATGAAATATAAACTGAATACACTGATGGCCATCTACCCCTGGGTTCAGATGGTACTCTTTAGCGAGCTAGCCGTCTATGGCCCTTTGGCCTCGAAGGCCCAAGTATTGCCGGGTCCCGCTGAAGAAGCATTCCAAAAACTGGCGGCCAAACATCACATCTGGCTCATCCCCGGCTCCATTTACGAGCGCGAGGGACAGCGGGTTTACAACACCGCCCCGGTCATCAACCCCCACGGCGAAGTGGTGGGCCGCTATCGCAAGATGTTCCCGTTTTATCCCTACGAGGAAGGCGTCTCGCCGGGGAATGAATTTCTGGTGTTCGATGTGCCGCACGTGGGCCGCTTCGGCATGTCGATCTGCTACGATATGTGGTTTCCCGAAACGATCCGCACCCTGGTCTCGATGGGCGCAGAGGTGATTTTGCATCCCTCGATGACGCCCACCATCGACCGCGATGTTGAGTTGTCGATTGCCCGCGCCACGGCGGTACAGCAGCAGTGCTATATCTTCGACATTAACGGCGTGGGCGACGGCGGCGTAGGTCGCTCGATTGTGGTTGGACCGGAAGGCGCGGTCATCCATCAGGCCGGTAACAACGAAGAGATGATCCCCATCGAAGTCGATCTCGACCGCGTTCGCCGCAGCCGTGAGCACGGGATGATGCGTCTGGGCCAGGTACTCAAAAGCTTCCGCGACCGGCCAACGGAATTTCCTGTGTATCAAAACGGGGCGCGGTCGGAGCATTTCGACTCGTTGGGACCGCTGTTGAAGCCGACACGCTACAAAAAGGTTTTTCAACCGGACAACGGCAAAGCCGATGCGCTGAAGTAAAAAGACTTATCTCAGTTCGTCGTGCAACAGGTCGTGAGGTGAAACAATATGAAAGCTGAGTATGATTTTTCTGAAGGTAAACGCGGTGCGCTTATTTCTAATAAAGGAAAAACGCGCATAACCATCTATATTGATGACGCCATT
>JAGRBZ010000413.1 GCA_020433805.1 Anaerolineae bacterium | reverse complement strand
AAAATATGTACGTGATCAAGGCGATGGCTTCTCCGCCCTTGACTGGCATTTTGCCGAAACTGGCTTGTTAGGCGACCTGAATGATATCCGGCAGCGTGAATACGAATGGCCTGATCCGCATCGCCCCGGCTCAGAAGATGACGGCTATAAATTATATATGCGTCCGGTGAGGTTGCACCCGCAGGCCCACGTCTGGCGGACCTGGCCCAATCTGGTGACGGTCATCAACGGCTTTAATCGTTCGGATGCCGAGAACGAAAGTCTGAATTGGGCCGGCAAGCGCAATAAAATTATGGGGCTGTACCAGGCGCTGCGCGAAGGCAGCGTAAGCGTGCGCCAATTCCGAACAGCTTATGGCCTGGCTACCCTACCGGAAATGAGCGCAGCCCCGGACCGATTAGCCGACGATGGCTGGGACGGCAAAACCTGCGGTTACTTCGACCCCATCGAGGCCCTGGATTTCTTCGTAACGCTTAACGGCAAGGAGGTGCAAAATGGAACGGTATAAACTTCGTCTTGATCTGCAAAGTGAGACCACGTTTGGCCGGGGCGATGGTCTGGCCGGGGTTGTTGATCGCGAAGTTGAGCATGACCCGTTTGGGTTGCCCTATTTGCGAGGCCGTACCTTAAAAGGATTGCTGGCGGAAGAGTGTGCCAATATGCTGTACGTTTTAGGCCGGCAACAACAAGCCTTAGTCCAAAAATACACGCCCGTGGCCGGTCAGTTGTTTGGTCAACCGGGCAGCGGTTTGGAACAAGATGTTTATCTCTACTTTGGCGATGCGGTGCTGCCCCAAGATTTACGGCTGGCCGTGCAGGCCGAGGTAGAGAAAAACCGTATTTCCCGCCTGGACGTTTTGGAAGCGTTAACCGATATCCGCCGCCAGACCGCCGTGGATGAAACCGGTGTGCCGAACCCGCACAGTTTGCGGAGTATGCGGGTGATTTTGCCGGATCTGTTTTTTGAGGCCGATTTGATCTTTACCGAACCGGCTACGCCAGAGGCGGTTAATCTGCTTAACCTGTGTGCGATGGCTTTGCGCCGGGCCGGTACCGGCCGCAATCGCGGTCGTGGCCGGATTAAGGCCACCCTGTTCGATCCGCAAAATCAGCCGGTTCGTTTTGAATCTTTACGAGAGGAGCTGTTGGCATCATGATAGTACTCCCGATTACCCTGACGCTGTTGGATCCCATTTTGGCTACAAGCCTGGGGGGTGATCCCAACAGCAACACTACCTATCCTTTTATTCCCGGCAGCCTATTGCGGGGCGCGTTGGCCGGCTATTTTACCCAGCAAAATTCGGTTGACTTGCCGGTTGATCCAGAGGCGAAGTCACTGTTTTTCAATGGGCACACCTGCTTTCTTAACGCCTACCCGGTCGATGACAGCGAGGCCCAAAATCGCATGTTACCCACCCCTTTGGCCTGGCGGCAGCAGAAGGGCGTACCAAAGGGCCGCATCCATAATTGGAGCGCCGACGATGCCGATATGGATAGCCCCGACCAGCCCCGTGGCCTAAAAAGCCCGTTCTGCTGGCCTGCCGACGATCATGTAAAACTGTGCGAACCGCTGCGCTATTTTAATGTGCATAATCGGCGGGCTGAAGATCGTAAAATTGGCCGGGCCACAGAAGAAAGCGGTGCTTTGTTTCGCTATGAAGCGATAGCGCCCCATCAACTTTTTAAGAGCTATATCTTGATGGAGAGCGATACCGGCCTTGCTGTCGTGCAGGATTTTCTCGAAAACAGAACCGTTCTGTTGGGCGGTTCACGCGGGGCCGGCTATGGGCGGGTGGAGGTTCACCTGGGGGAGACCATCGATACAAACGACCGCTCTTGGCGCGAGATTTCCGGTGAGCCTACGGCCATCGCGGCCGGGTCTAAATTTACGCTGACCCTACTAAGCGACCTGATCATCCGTGATGAATACGGCCAGTACGCCGATCATCTAACGGCAGAAATGATCAATCGAATTTCGGAGTTGGCCGGAGCGGAGCTTGTTGACAGCTTCAAGCAAGCCGCGATAGTTGGCGGCCATAACAAAAAATGGTCGCTCCCTTTGGCCCAAACCGTGGTTATTCGAGCCGGCAGCGTGTTTGTGCTGAAGCCCAAAACACCCTTGACTCGGCAAGCCATTCTTTCTTTGGAGGCTAGAGGTCTTGGCGAGCGGCAAACCGAGGGCTTTGGCCGCGTTGCCGTCAACTGGTGCCGGGAACAAGATACGTTGTGGCCCGAAAAGTTAGTACCTGTTACGAACACAGCCGGTAGTCCCAACACTTTAGAAGGGGAAAGCCAAAAGCTGGCAAAGTTAATGGTTTCTCGCCTGTTACAACGCAAATTTGATCGCTTGCTGACGGACAAGATTTTTCAGATCAATCTGGGGGTCAGAGGGCGCATTAAAGCGAGCCAGTTGGCCCGTCTGCGGCTGGTGGTTCGCAACGCCTTAACCACCGGTGATATTAAGGCTGTAGCTTTATGGCTAAGTGACGATCATCTAAAAAGACGGGCCCGTGATCAATTTGAAACGGCCCGAATTGGGCCTGACCGTTTGCGCGATTGGCTGCTACAGCAGCTTACCGCCCCTCGGCAAATTTGGGAGACACTAGGTGTGGAACGCGACAAACTGCCGGTCATTGGTCCGGTAACATCAGCCGAGCGCCTGGAGGATGATGCCCTGGCGAGTGAATATACGCTGCGCTTAATAGATGGCGTGCTGGCCCGAGCCGGCAAGGAGGTAAAAGAACAATGACAACCCATACAAACGTTAAAGGGTGGCGCAACCCCCGCCCCATTACCGAACGGATTGTGGTTGAAGGCAAGCTGGTGTTGCAAACCCCGGCCCACTTCAACAGCGGCGATAGTGCTCCGGCCAGCCAGGTCGATCTAACCCTGCTGCGCAACAGCCGCGGGCATATTTTTCTGCCGGGCGCGTCGATTGCCGGGGCGCTGCGCAGCTATCTGCGAGATAGAGAGCAGGGCTATCATCAATCTGAAACAGAGGGAGGGCTTACGACGCTGCTGTTTGGAATGACCAAGAATGATGAAGAAACCAAAGAGGGCGAGCAGAGCCGGTTGATTGTTGATGATTCGGTTGTGGCGACAAGCGCGGTTGAGATGCGAGACGGCGTGCGGATTGAGCCTGAAACCCGAACCGCGGCGGACAAGGCCAAGTTTGATATGGAAGTCATTGCCGCCGGTACGGCATTTCCCCTGCGCTTTGAGCTGTTGATCTGTGCTGATGATGACTCAGATAAAATACGCCATGCTTTAGCCACTGCACTAGCTGGCTTTGAAAATGGCGAGATTACCATGGGTGGCCGTAAGCGGCGCGGGTTAGGCCAGGTGAAGGTGGCTAAGTGGCATGTGACCCGCTATGATTTAACCGCCCCGGACGATTTTATTGGTTGGTTAACCAACGAGCCGAGCAATCCATCGTCTGTTGATTCTATCTTTGCGGGGTTAAAGGCTGAGCCATTGGGGATAGATAAGCGTGACTACTTTACGCTTGAAGCCACTTTTTCACTGAATGGCCCCTTACTGGTGCGCTCAAACGGCGATACCTCGCCCGACGCGCCCGATATGGTTCACCTACAAGCCAGGCAATCCGACGGTGCGCTAAAACCCATTTTGCCGGGGACAAGCCTGACCGGGGTGGTGCGGCACCACGCCCTGCGTATCGCCACCACCCTGCACGGTTCGACGGTGGCTGAACCATTCGTAGCGAACCTGTTTGGCCGCGGTCCTAAAGCCAAACGCGACCAACGCGTAGAAAAGGACAAGCAACACGTGGCCAGCCGCTTTGTGGCCGGCGAGGCGGTGGTGAAAAACGTCAAATCTCTGATCCAGAGCCGGATTCGGATTGACCGCTTTACCGGCGGGGCGTACGAGACCGCGCTGTTTGAAGAGCAGCCGGTTTTTGGCGGCGACGACTCGCGGTTGGAGCTGGCGATGATCATCCGCAACCCTAAACCGTATGAGATAGGACTGCTGCTGCTGGTGCTGAAAGATTTGTGGAGCAGCGATTTGCCGGTAGGCGGCGGCAGCAGCGTGGGCCGAGGCCGGTTACAGGGTGTTGAGGCGTGTCTTGCTCTTCAAGAGTATGATAAGCATGACAAGCTGATGACGTGGTGTGTAAAAGGGTCTAAAGCGTTATCGATAGAGGGCAATGTTGATCAGTTGGAAGCGTATGTTACGGCTTTCTGCGATTACAAAGAAACGAAGGGGGAATAACGCATGAAACGGAATATTAGTAAGATCACCTCAACGGTGACATCAGGCCAGGTGCCTCAGTTTGCCGCTGAGCCTGAACCTTGGCTGGCACAACAAGCTACCCAATATGAATTAAAGTACCTTCTAGCCCACGCTGACGACGGCGTAATTTGGGGCGTGTTCGATGGCAACAGCTTCGCCTTCTCCAGTGGCGTGGCTCCCAATTCGCCCGACTTTAGAACAGAAACGCTGCGGAGCTGCCGCCTATTTGGTGAGCAGGCCGAACTGCTGCTATGGCGTGATGAAAGCGTTTGGCACAGTCGTCTGGTGGTTGACGGCGCCGGCCCTGCTCGACCGAGCTTTACCGAAAACCAGCTATTATGGGGCACCGAAAAAAAAGGAAGCAGCGCCCGTTTTACCTGGGTAGTTGATGGCAGCCAGGGCCAAAGCCACGCCGTTCCTTTACCGCTTACCGACGAGCATTTTAAACGGCCTGGTCTCGATCTGTTTCGACCGGTGCGTTTGCAGGTGCGCCACTATCTGGGCAGCGACGCCGGGGCCGCCGGCATGCAGCGCATTATCTTGAGCCGACTTGTTCATTTATATGCCGAGGAGCCAAAACGATGACGATACCCAAACACAATGATCCCGCCGATCCCAATCGGGTGGCCACCGCCCCTTATAATTTTGTACCCCTGCCCGACGATGTGGCGCTTATGGACATGCTTCATTTGCCGGGCCACGGCTCATATCAGGCCAATCGCTGCACGGGCACAATCACCTGTCGTCTGACGACTGAGTCGCCCCTGTATGTGAGAAACGGTCAAACCCCGAAAGAATTCGAGAACAAAGAGTCATCGCCCGAATTTTTTACCGACCCGGCGACGGGCCGGCCGGTTATACCGGGTAGCAGTCTGCGCGGTATGCTGCGTGCATTGGTTGAAATTGCCGGATACAGTAAAATTCAGCCGGTAACCGATGAGCCTTTAATTTATCGGGTGGTGGGTGATACGACCTCATTTGGCGACCGCTATCGGGAACGGGTTCTCCGCGAAGATCAATCAAAGCACTATACACCTTTGATCAAAGCCGGGTATATGAAAAAGCAAGGGTTTGATTGGGCCATTCAACCGGCCCAAACCATCGACGGGACTACCTTTGCCCGTATTTTTATCAAGGAAATCCCTAAGAATCTTGCCATGTTACCCGGCACGAAAAACGCCCGAAAGATTTGGATCAAGCCCGGCCCTTATGGGTACAAAAAGGTACGCGGCGGCTTTATAAAAGTGAAGTTCTCGGACGTCAAGGAATCGAATAACAGCCCGACCGGTGGTTTTACTGAGGCCAGTCTGGTGTTTTCCGGGCCGATGCAAAGTAAACTCTTTGAGAAAGTGATTTTTCCGCCGGATGAAGCGGCTGAACCGATTAGCGTGCCGGATGCTATGGTACGAACCTATCGAGAGCAAATTAGTAAAGAACAGGAAAAGCTGCTGGGCAAGGCAGGCGTTCTGCAAGAGGGGCAGCCGGTCTTTTACCTGCTTGAACAGGATCGGTTAGTGTTTTTTGGCCATACGATGATGCTGCGCCTCCCTTATTTGCAAAGTCCGCAAGATTTTATTCCGACACACTTAAAGTCGAAGGAAAAAGTCGACATAGCCGAGGCGATTTTTGGCTACACCGATCTCGACCTTGAACAGAGCGCCCGGGCTGGACGAGTCTCGGTGACTGACGCCGTTTTGGCCCAGGGACAAACCGATGTTTACCTTACCGAAGATGCGATCACCCCTAAGATTTTGTCCGGCCCCAAACCGACCTCATTTCAGCACTACCTGACCCAACCAACGCCCGATTCTCAGGTTGTGGGTCGGACCAAGGACGGCAAGCCCAAGACGAAAGAGTTTTTGAGCCATTATGCCAGCCCGCAGAGTGAAACCGTCATCCGGGGCCATAAACTTTATTGGCATAAACCGGTCGATTGGGCCGATGATAAAACCGCCCGCGAATTTATCGAAGATACCGAGTTTTTAGGCCAACCGCAACAAAAACAGGCTGAAGATACGCAGCATACGAAGATAAGACCGATCCGGCCCGGAACGCAGTTTGAGTTTCGGCTGCACTTTACGAATTTGAGTTATGAAGAGCTGGGCGCTTTGTTGTGGGTGCTTCATTTGGGGGCGGGCCAAAGTTACCGGACGGCGTTAGGCGTTGGCTCAGCCGTGGGTATTGAACCCAAGCAGGAGTATCGCTTGAAGTTGGGGATGGGTAAACCGCTGGGCCTGGGTTCGATTAAGACCGAAGCCCGACTGACATTGACTGATCGCCAGCAGCGCTATCGCGCGCTGTTGGCCGGTGATGGCTGGGAATTAGGCGAGCAGCCGGAAGAGCAGGTGCGCAGCGTTCATACCGAGGCGCTGGCAACGTTTCACCAATTTATTCTCAGCCGCGACCCTGACGCTTTTAAGGCTGAGGGTCGCTTAACCCAGCTCAAGGCGCTGCTGAACTGGGCCGGTCCGGATGAAACCCACACGCAGTATATGGAGTTGGGCGCGTTTCGCCGGCGGAAAGTGCTGCCTACGCCGGTGGAGGTCTTACGCAGCGCCCCGTCAGAGAAAACATTTGCCCCACCGCCTGAGCCTGAAGCGGAGAAACCGCCGGTCTACGCGGTTGGCTTTACCTTTGAGGCCACCATTGGCGGGGAATGGGAGATAGGCGGGTCGCCGTTAACCATGCCCAACGGCGACCCGGCCGTGCTTAAAGCCTCGCGTAAAAAGGTGAAGAAATTAATGGGACGAACCGTAACCGTTGTGGTTAAAGAGATAAAAAGGGGTGTTTATTACCTGACCCAAGTTACCACCCATTAGACCTGACAGGTTTTGGAGATATCTTTCAAGAGAAAATGAGGGTGATTCTGACTATTTAGCCGGGGTAAGGCTTGTTTAAAAACCTGTCAGGTCTGGTCGTGGACAGATAGTCATTTGGGTTACCTAACGGTTCAATAAGTGGAACAGTAAATCCATGCTCTTGATCAACTTTGCCCATCCCGTAAGCCCCGCGCAGGTGGCCCGCATTGAAGACCTGACCGGTCGAAAAATTAGCCGGCTGATTGAGCGGCCGGTTCATTTCGATCCCGATCAGACTTTGGCCGCCCAAACCGTCCATCTGGTGGACGCGGTGGGGCTGACGGCGGAAGCGTGGCAGCAAAGCCCGCTGTTGTTGAATTTGCCGTCGCTCAACTTTGGCGCGGCGGTTTTGCTGGCCGAACTG
>JAGRBZ010000412.1 GCA_020433805.1 Anaerolineae bacterium | reverse complement strand
GTAATCAGGCCGATGCCCTGTGGATCGTTAATATCGACGTACAAAGCGCCGTCGATGGGGTTGTCGGCCAGAAAATCGACCACGGCGTTGGTATCGCGGCAGTTACCATACGCTAAAAACTGCATAAATAAGCGGCGATCAAGGGTGATAACCTGACCGTCCTTTTTTCCTTTTTCGCTGAGATCAAGGGTCGTTGTTTCTTGGGGTTTCATAGCCACTCCTCCTATTAATGAAGTAATCTAGCTAAAATATAGCACAAGACCCGACAACAGACAACGTATTCATTAAACCGTTAAAAGGGTAAATGCGTTAGGGTCTCTAAGTTTTCGCCACAATTTGAGCCTTTGTTTATTGCGTAGTGCGTAATCCGTATTTAGCTGTTCTTTACGTACTACGCAATACGCACTATGTTCTATGAAATGGTGTGGCAAAAACAAATGACACGAACTAAATGGCGATTTCGTTTAATCCCTTTGGTCGACAATCCAGCGCGCGATTTTCTTATTGACACGCGGCAGTAGCGTCAGAAGCACGTGACTGGCCGAACGCAGAGGCATTAGCTCCGCTTGCGGGGCAGCCTGGCGCAGTGCTTCGGCGTGGTCGGTCGAAGCCACGGAGTCGCGACGGCTGTAGACCAGCAAAATCGGCAAATCTTTGAGCTTGCCAATGTTATCGACCGGCGCGAGCAGATCGAACAAATCATCAATATTGTGGTTGATCGAATAGCAGCCGGTGTGCCAATTTTCCAAAATCTGTTTTATGGTGGTCTCTTCCAGTAGGGATAGGCTGGGCGCACCACAGTAGGTATTCCACGCCTCGCGATAATAGAGAGCCGAGGTATATTTTATCTTCGTCGGCGTACCGATCACGACCAGGGAGTCGACCTGCTTTCGAGCGGTTTCACTGTGAGCCAATGAACTGATTGCCATTGCTCCGCCGAGGCTAATGCCGATGAGGCTTACCGTTTGGATACCGGGTTGCTCGTGCAAAAAGCGTACGGCATTGGGAATGGTCGAGAGAGCATCAGGGTAGGCCAGAGGCCGGTGTTGATAATCACCATGCCCTGGCAAGTCGATGGTCAAAACGGTCAGCCCTTTCTTTAACAGCGCTCGAACCAGTCGCCATTTAAAGGAATTTTTCGAGTCGCCAAAGCCATGGATGAGACAAACAGCCCCTCCGTTGGCAACCTCATCTTGAGGTGATAGCAAAAGTCCGGGAATTTTATAAGCGCCATCAGGAATATATACCGGGCTACAGCTTTTGTGAGCCGAATGTTTGGGGCCAAACAGAGCATCGATAGGTGGTGGCGGCAAAATATAGGAACCCCCCGTAAAAAGGATGGCTATCGCCAGGGGAACTGCCAGGAAAACCCACCAAACAACACTTATCGTGTTGGGCAACACAAAGTAACCTGCCATAATCAGCGTTAGACTCAGCAAATACCCGGCCCAGCGGCTGCTGCCGACCAAAGAAGCACCCCGAAGCCTTAATCCTGTCCCCATTAATTGTCCCACACCTAATGTAATTAGGAGTGTGGCCGTCATACTTTGTAAGCCAAGCCAGCGAATAAAATCAATAACCATAACTTCTTCTCAAATTGTCTCTTTTAGAACTTACGTAGTTGACATGTCATTTCGAGGAGGAACGACGAGAAATCCCTGAGAACGTTGTTTGCAAGCAGAGTCTAAAGGGATTTTTCCGCCTTTGTCTACGAACTGTGTAAGTCATAAGAACGTCTAGACATCACCGCTTTGTAAACGTTTACAAAAGTTTGGAAGCACCAAAGTATCGTCTCGTTCAATTCTTTAATCGTCAGGGGCAGCAGAAAACAGGTTTCCCTTTTGACCTGCTCCTGCTATTCTCCAAGATTTTCAAATAAGCTAGCGTGGTCGATAGCTTCTCTAAAATCGTCAATACTTTGCACAATACGTTGCGTAGCATGATAGATGTACAAATTATTATTATTGAGACTAAGCCCGATAACACGCGTGCCTGGCCGAGCCAGCAAAATACGTTTGAGTTCTATTTTATCTCTGGAAGGGCCGCTGCTATCAAAAATAATGATATCAGGTGCTAGTGATTTTATTTTTTCGATTGCCTTATCAACATCAGCGTCGTGCCCAACGATTTGATAATCTAAATCACAACTCAGCAAACTTTGAATGCCGTGGGCAAACATCATATGGTCGGAAAGCACAAAAATACGAGTAGTGGACACGGTATCTCCTATGGTAAACATTGTTATAACACCTTACCAATTTCAATTGTTATATTGAAAGTTGCACAGAAAAAATTACGGTAAATGTTTGAGGATTTGCAACCGAACCGTTGAGGATCTGTTTGCTCTCGGCTGCGAAATGAATGATAGAAATAGCGCAACTTGATAACTTTAGTTATTTACTGTTAACTTTACTTCAATTATAAACTTACAGCCCCTCTGTGCCCATACTCGTTTAGGCGGTTTGTACAAAAAAAAAGAGTTATCTTACGATAACTCTAGTGATATTGGGCAATACGTTTGCTTACCCAATAGGGTTAGTTGATTTTATTACTAAAATCCATTAATGCGTACGAATGGATAAAACCAACCACGAATTGCACGAATTTTTACCAATTTTATTGTTTTATTCGTGTTAATGTGTGTAATTCGTGGTTAAAACAGTTTCCCCATCGCATGGACCCAATGCCCATTAACTAGATGTAAGTAATTTGTCGATGGCTTCGGTAAGTTCAGCCATATTGCTGACGCGGTACACACCATTAGACAGAGGCAGATACTCAACCATATCACTGTCACCGGTTCCCCACATGCGAGGGTGTTCGGGGTTGAACCAAACCACCCGCTTACTACGCCGCTGGATTTGCTGCATCAGGTCCAAGCGGGGGTCGCGATGGTTGTTGCGACCATCGCCCACAAAGACCACGGTAGTACGGTGATCGATCGTGCCGGCAAAGCGTGCCATCAACGTATTGAGGCTGTTGCCTAAATCGGTACTGTAATAACCTGGTTGTAAATCAGGTCGGGCCAGCACAATTTCTAGGGCCTCATTGGGCGGATGCTCGGCAAAGTCTTCGGTGATGTTGCCCAGATCGCTGACAAAACCAAAACTGTGGGTGCTGCTGATTTGATCCTGCAACTCATACACCATGCGCAGCAGAAAACTGACCGTGTTGCGCATACTGGTCGATAAGTCACAAATCAAGACGATTTTCGGTTTCAGATGGCGGCGTTTGTACTTAAGCTCCAGCGGCACTCCGCCATAGCGCAGGTTACTACGCAGCGTCTTTTTAGTATCCAGCACGCCGCTCTTGTGACGTTTGCGGCGCAAAGCGGCCCGGCTGCGCAGTTGGGCCACCAAACGTCGCACTTCGTGACGCAGTTCGTCGGCTTCCTCCTCGCTCAGCCGATCGAAGGGGCGATGCATGAGATCATCCGGCTGAGGGTCTTCGCGATTTTGCTCATGTTCCTCGGCCCGCTGTTCCGCGACCGAGCGGCCTATATGACGCGAAATTTGTTCGGCCAGCGCGTCTTTGTTCTCTTCCATACCCTGCATGAGTTGGTCGATGCTTTGCTGGCTCATGCCCATCTGCTTGAGCTTATCGGGTAACTGCTTCATCAACTCTTCCAGCAGCCGCATGCCCAACTCGCGCATCATCCGCGACTGCACCCAACGCTGTTCGTAAGGCCGCCGCGCATTTTGCAAACCCGACTGCTGCCCGGCTTGATCGAGCGACTCCTGGCTGAGATTTTGGCCGTTGAGAAGCGCCTGAAGAAGCTGCATTAAGCTATCAAGCTGCCGGCTGTTGAGCGAACTGTTCCCCTGCTGAAATTGGTTATTGCCTTGCTCGCCCGGCTTGCCCTGCTGATTTTGTTGGCGCAACTGCTCTAACAACGCTCGCAGCGCCTGCTGGAGCATGTTCTGCTCTTCCGGCGAGAGATCATCGTTGAGGTTGAGCATGGGGGGGCTGTCAGTGCCAAAGTAGAGCGGGAAGAGATCATCAAACACAGGTTGATCGCTAACCTCTTTTACCAGCGTTGTGCGCAATGAGTGTCGAAAATCGTCGCGACTAAAAATACCCATAAAGCGCGTCGCGTTGAATGCGTCTTGACTCTCGGCAATGGATACTCGAACACCGGCCGCGCGCAATCCGGCGATAAATTCTACAATGCGTTGGTCCATCGGTTCATCTCCATTCTCTAACCGCTGTTAAGAGCGAGGATTAGATAACTTCCTATTCTACGGGGATGACCTAGTGCGTAATATAGAACGCGAAAATAATACGCACTACGCACTACAGATAATTAAGGAAGTTACTTATCTCCGATCCTTAGCCATAAACATTCCGGTAACTACTAAAATCATCAGGATCAAAATCGCGGGGATCACGCCGACCACCTTTGCCACGTGAAAGGGCGCGTTTGGCGCGAATGATGTCAGTTTCATGCTTCAATAAAACCGTCATCGTGTTGGCCATTGTTTTCTCGTCGAGCTGCTTGGCGTTGAGCTTAACCAGAGCCTTGGCCCAGTCTAACGTCTCGCTGATAGAGGGCGATTTTTTCAGATCGAGCTGGCGCAGTGCCTGCACCATTTCGACGGCTTGTTTGGCCAGTTTCGGCGCTAAATCCGGCACCTTTAAGCGAACGATGTTTAACTCCGCTTCAGAGGTGGGATAATCAATATGAATGAAGAGGCAGCGACGCTTGAGCGCTTCGCTCAGTTCGCGGGTGTTGTTGCTGGTTAAAAAAACGGTCGGTTGATGTTTGGCGGCAATAGTGCCGAGTTCCGGCACGGTCACCTGAAAATCGCTTAATACTTCAAGTAAGAAGGCTTCAAATTCAACATCGGCCCGGTCGATTTCATCGATCAACAGGACTACCGGCTGATCGCACATGAGTGCTTGCAGTAAGGGGCGCGGCAGTAAAAAACGCTCGGAGAAGAAGACCTCTTCTTCAGAGGCGATGCGGTCAGCAGCCTCGGTTAATGAAGATGTGCCTTCGATGACCTGGCTCAGTTTGTCGCGCAGCAGTTGGGTGTAGAGCATTTGTTTGGCATATTCCCACTCGTACAAAGCTTTTGTTTCGTCCAGACCTTCGTAACATTGCAGCCGGATGAAGGGGCGTCCCGTTGCCGCGGCCCAGGCTTTACTCAGTTCGGTCTTGCCGACGCCAGCCGGACCTTCGCTAAGAATCGGCTTTTCGAGCTGTTCGGCCAAATAGACGACCGTAGCGATTTCATCGGAGGCAATATATTGTTGTGATATTAGCTCTGCTTTAATTTTTTCCGTTGATTCAGACATTCCATCATGCTCCTATGATATTAACTCAACGACATATGGTATGGCGAGGGGATAGATTGGAGAGGGGCGTAATAAAGATTACTGTAGGGATAAAATCAGAATCGGTGACTGTATTATGATCGGCTTGATGAAGATTGTCAAGCGGTTTTTTGAGCAACTGTTTGGCGTTGGCTCAATATCCAGACGATGGCGCAGCTAAGAAGCAGTACGATGGTAACAGAAAGCCCGCCTTCGGGGCCAAAGGGGCCGCCGGTCACCACATCGGGGCCGACTTCCATCAGGTTAAACAAGGTTCCGCCGGGAGCTGGTTGGCCGCTAACCTCGAAGCCAAAGAGGTTGCCTTGTGCCCAATTCCAAATGCTGTGAATGCTAAAAACGCCCCACAAGCTTTGTTCATACAGGGCATAGAGCGCTGTGAAGAAGCCAAAAAGCGCCAGATTGAGAACCGCAACAGCGCTGAGGTTAGGATTAAGCAAATGAAGGATAGCAAAGAGAAGCGAGGAAATGACGATTCCCAACCAAGGTTGATGGCGCGCGCCGACAACCGGCAGCAGCCAGCCTCGAGTCAGTGCCTCCTCGGCAGCACCCTGTACCATCCACCCTACAAAAACAATCACCACACCACCCAGGGCAAAAATACCCGACGAAACCGAGCTATCCGCTTCGAAGGCAACAAAGCCCAGTGCGGCTGAAATGCCCACCGCTGTCGTAAACATGAGCAGCCCCACGAGAGCGCCGCGCAGGTATTTTTGTAAAAAGCCCGCTCGTTCTAATCCAATAGTCCAGAAAGGGCGTTTTTCGAACAGTGCCAGCCAGGCCCACAATATCAAAAAGACCGGGCCAAATACAAGAACCAAGAAGATGGCTTGTTCTAAAGCCGTGTCCGGAAAAGCATAATGAACATCGCCACGGCTAAGCCCCGCTTGTAATTCGTCGACGGTGAACTGGCCGGTTGCCAGAGAGAGCAGAATAACAAGAAGTATAGCGATAGGGCCACCGATGAACTGCGCGGCTAAAATAAAGATAAAGCCAAGAACAACAGCGAGGATCCAGTGGGGGAGACGTTTACCGGAACGGGCAAGGGTAAACAAACGATTATGGGGATTGAGCAGGTTCATGCCTGGGAGCCGTCCGGCATGGTGGCCCCGGCCAGATGCGCGCCATCGAGGTTAGCGCCGGTCAAATCCGCTTCAAACAGGTTGGCCCCGGTCAGCACCGCGCCGCGTAGAATTGCTCCGGACAAATTGGCTTTTGTGAGTTTGGCTCTGGCGAGGAAGGCTCCGGCCAAATTGGCCTGAGTTAAGGTGGCCCGAGTGAGTCGGGCATGGGCTAAATAAGCCCCGCCCAAATTTACTTCGGTCATTTCCGCTTCGTCTAAGAAGGAGTCGCCCAAAAAAGCGCCGGCTAGATTGACCTTGGTTAAAACCGCCCGGGTCAGAATAGCCCGTTTAAGGTTAACCCCGGACATATTTTTGGCTCCAACAAATGTAGCTCCGGCCATCTCTGCTGCGGCCATAATAGCCCCGGCAAAGTTAACGCCGGTTAAATTACAACCTTTAAGGCTAGCCCCGGTCATCCGTGCTGCCCAAAAATCAGCATTGGAGAGGTTAGCGCCCAACAACATGGCTTCGCGTAAATCAGCCAATCGAAAATCAGCCCCGGTGAGATTAGCCTGGATCAGGTTGGTCTGCTGCAAGTTGGCTCCTGTAAAATCGGCTTGCTCTAACTGCGCCTTTTCCAGATGCGCATCTTGCAGGATAGCCATACTAAAATCAGCGCCACGCAGATGCGCCCCCCCCAAACTGGCACCCGTAAGGTTGGCTTGACGAAAAATAGCCCGCGTAAGATTGGCTCCGGCCAGATCGACCAGGGCTAAATCGCAACCTGCTAAATCGAAACCTTGAAGGGGTACTTGTCCTCCATTCTTTCGCCAGGAAAGGGCTATTTTGTATTGCTCATCACGACTTTGTATAGGCTGATTCATTGCTCATTCATAATATGAATTTATCGATTTCTTGTCAAAAAGTTTTAACCGGCTGTTATTCATGACAGGTTCAACACAGGCAGTTTTCAACCCCCTTCACTTGCATAAAATCCCGCTTATCACACGACATCAAAAGAAATCCATTTAGCTTTAGGAGTTACGCACTTGCCATCTACTTATGTCATTTCGTAGCCAAAGGCGGAGAAATCCCTATAG
>JAGRBZ010000411.1 GCA_020433805.1 Anaerolineae bacterium | reverse complement strand
CCGTCTGAACCAATCTAATTATCCTTTATGGGCATTTCTAATTGTCGCTAATGGGTATTTCTAATTGTCGTTTGACAGGATTCCCCGATGATGGAACCAAACGAGAACGAACACCTGATTTTGCGTTATTAGAATGGCTTTCTGAAGATGTGCGTGACGAGATAAAACGTATTCTTTCCCTTGGAAATCGAGTACCAGAAGAAATGTTAACCGCCGAGGCTATGCTCAACTTATGGGTATAAAATTGAGTTAGTTATTTTATCGTTTTTCGGGCAAACGACTACACTAAATCATCCAAGCCCAATTTTTATTGAAGGAGTGCAGCCTACCAAGTTGGTCAAAATTCGAGGTAACATACTGGCGAAAGTGGTTCCTCGTTGCAATGACGGATGCGAAAGTTGTTTTCCGGCAATCTTACATTGCCTTCTCTTTATCCTCTTGTTCTTTCAGATGGTGCTGCCCTTGCCCTGTTGTTATGAAGCTGCGTAGACTGCTATTGAGATAAGAACTCCAGGCATTTCAACAGGCATCAAAACATTCAATGTCAGGGACTAAGCCGATGTGAGTCATGCACACTTCGGTTTTATTACCCTTTGGGGAGAGTTCAAAGCGAATGGTGGTGCCGGTCCATTCGTTTTTGTCTTCAAGAAAGTTCAGATAGCTGTCGGTGATAAGCCAATCGATTTTTTATGAGGAATGAACGCGGTTAATTTTTGTTTGGAAGTGTACACTTCGCCGAAACGAACCTCGAATTCATCATTGAGTTGGTGTGAACTGCCGTTAAACTCTTGTGACCACCAGCCAGGGACGTTATTGATCGCCGCGTAGGCTTCGGCGGGGGGTTTGATCTACCAAAAAGGCGGTGGTGTAGTTTTGATCGGTCATTTGTTTGCTCTCCAATTTTTCAAGCTTAGTGTTTCTAAGTTTTTGCCACAGCTTTTTATGGGTATTGCCACAGGGATTTCTCCGCTGCGCTGCGAAATGACATGAGGGGCATTTTTTTCCAAACTTAGGGAGATAGGGTAGCACGAGGTTGTTAGGAGATATCACCCGTCACCGTCTGGTTCTCGACCAACGGCTGGCGACGGTGCATCAAGCCGAGACCGCGCATTTGATGACGCAGTACCCGCCACAGAATCGCAGGCCGGAATAGGCTGGTTGGTTCCTTCAGCAGGTGCAGAACCTGGAGAAAGGCGCTGTACACGGTGGGATCGCCGGCGGTCAATTCGAAAATTTGGGATGTATACCAATGGTTGAATCGGGTGCCAACGGGTCGTTTCCCTGCAACCTGGGGGTAACGAAACGCTTCGGTTGTGGCCAGCATCCAGGGCGTCTCCACCACTTTGGCTAACTGCTTGTGAAATTGGCCGGAAAATCCGTGTGTGTTGGGTGGTTGTTGACGTGCTTTGGCGGCTGATAGCATGTCGCCTAGTGCTACGGCTTCTTTGGCCGCGACAGTCATCCCTTGGCCGAAAATTGGATCAAAGCGGCAAAATGCATCCCCTATAACAACCAGCCCATCCGGAAAGTGGGGCAGCTTTTCATAGATGATCATGGCCTTCCAATCGCGTGGCTGTGGCGGTCGGGTATAGGTTCGGCTGGCGTAGCTGAGGCCAATATGCACCGTTGTTTCTTCGGGGCGCGGGTAATTGAGACCGCGCAACCATTGCGGCGTGTGCGAGCCGGGTCCGCCGGCATCAACAACCAGATCGGCCATTATCTTCTCTTGCATGCCGGCCTGCTGTACCTGAACGCCGGTGATAGTGCTGGCGTAGGTGGGGGCGTTCTTCCACGAAGAGGCTCAACGTATGGCCTGTTAAGTGACTGTCACCTTGGACAGTCACTGAGGTCCGTCTGTTGCCATTTATTCGTCATTTCGTGAAGGGTCGAATGCGGGCCTGTTTGACGCCGCCACACGATTGCGAGTGAGCAATGGTGCCCCAATCACCCATTTCTTTTTGATGGTACTTGCTTATTCTTCATCCGTATTAGCAATGATATCAAAAGCTTCCTGAATTACGGTGATATCATCAGACTTGTGGCTACCAAACACAACCTGAGCAACTGCCGGAAAGTCTTTTTCAGATATAGTTACTCCTGCATTTTGAAGTCTTTGAATGATAAGGGGTGCTATCTGGGAAGGATGTTTTTCCTCTAACAGCAATTTTGAAATGGACGAAATTTTTAGTGGCAGAGCTTCCTGACGATCAACAATCAATAAACCTGACATACTCAACAGCTTGATGACATCACGAATCTTTGATTTGCTCATTTTTCGTTTTTCATGAAAACAGTCTTCAACTAAATCTTGAAGTTTCCCATATGTTAAACCAGGGTCTTTCGGCTTTTCATCATCTCTGAATACGTTACTAAAGAGCCATTCCGTGATTTGAGAACGTATCTCTGGAAGTGGTCGTATGTTCTGTCGGTTCAATGCCGCAGTCAATTCTTGTTCGCGATCTGAGGCGGATATTGCTTCCTTACCCTCTTGAACTATTTCGGAGGCATTGTTGGTTAGTAAGACCGTATTTCTCTCCATCACGAAAGGATCATCAATACAGGCGTCTACAAATTCCTTAAATTTAGGAAATCCAACGTTCTCGTAGGAAAAATCTGGATGCTTCTGTAGCATTTGTGAATGCAGTGTCGAAAGAGCAATACCTGACTCTAGTGAAGATTTTGATTCGTTGTGTAACCGTGTTAATAGCTCAAGCAAAATATCACGTCCGGCTGCATTAACTAACTTTTGGTCGTAGATGACGCGATGCGTTGCCATAGACTCCAGTGATCGCTTTCCCCGAAATTGGGAAGCTGAAGGATCACCTACAGTAATCCAGACAACCTGTTTGCCAAGAGCTCTTAGTCGATGAATAAGGGGGGAAAAATCCGAGTCATGAGAGAGGATGGCAAAGGTATCTATCTCCATATACCTGGTTGCAAATTCCATACAGTCAAGTGCAATGAGAATATCAGCTCGATTTTTTCCACTTCTATTGGGCGTATGAATCATCTGGAAGCCATTGTTAAGTAAATCCTCCTGCAAATCCAGGTCGACAGCTATCCTCTCGCGGAGATCGCGTCCCTTGTAGACCCGCTCAGATAGTGCGTGTCCACTACGCATTAATGCGTTACCGTAACATCGGCGAATATCCACCGACCCGTCAACGAGACGCTCTACTTCTGCAACGAGAGGTGCAACCCATAGCTGTGATGAGCGACAGTTTTCAAGACTCATCTCCATTGCCGTCAGTTGGGCGTTATCAAAGTCGATAAACATAGCGATACGAGATTTTGGCATAATTAATGACCTCCTGGTTTCGTTAAATCTTCTTAGTCAACTTTGTGCCATAGCAGCAATTCTCATTTAGGGCGAAGAGCTGACAGGTTTTCGTTAGTGTCATTCGTTTTTCGCCATTATTAAGAACATGATTGGCAGGATTAACGGATCAAAAAAACAGAGCGTGAAAATCCGTTAATCCTGCGCATCCGTGTTCTTAAATCAGTTGGCTATAAGCATGGCGAAAACTAAGAGACACTAACGGTTTTCGATAAATTTGCTCTATTGACGACAAATTTTCGTTCAAAAGCCGTCTGTATCGTAAAATTTTGAGCAAAACCTATCAGGTCTGGACATACTGAAAATTACTGGTGCCATAGTGTTATCATTTGAAATAAGAGAATTCCATCATAACTCTTTTTATCTGAAAAAGTGGTGTCCAACACATTCAAATTATTACCCAACGCCTTAATTTTCTAACAAACAAAACGGGTTATTTTGAACCATAAAACGTATGGATCTGTGGAAGAGAAGGCGGCAAAGCGAGGTCGAAAACGAAGACAGTTCAAGTATACCACACCTTAACTTGCCGCAAAAGGTTTGAGAGGATTTTAAGAGTGTAAGATGGGATAAAACGCAAAAGGCGCAAACCCTCATAGTAGAACTTACGTTAGTGTCTCTAAGTTTTCGCCATAATTTGAGCCTTTGTTTATTGCGTAGTGCGTAATGCGTATTGAGTGCTTTTTTACGTACTACGCAATACGCACTACGTTTTATGAATCGTTGTGGCGAAAAACTAATGACACTAACAACTTACGAACTTCATGTCATTCCGTAACCGAAATGGGAGAAATCCCTCAGACGTTATTGACAACCAAACGTTCTGAGGGATTTCTCACTCCTTCGTCGCTCGAAATGACACACATATCTTTCAACTGCGCAAGTCTTAATAATTCAAAAAAACTCCACGGACCAAACCTACAGCCCGTGGAGCTATCTATCCGCTTAAGTGCGGCAATCTAACTTGCTTCCGAACTTCTTCTCAGCCGCTACGCTGTAACCTTGGCCGCATCTAAAGCAGCCTCCAAAGCTTTATTGTCTTGTATTATCAAGACAATGCCCGTTGCCAAAGTAGCGACAGCCGCGGCTCCATTTGTTACGGCGTGGCCTACGTGGGCTATCGTGCCAAGCGGCTCCCCAAGCGGAAGTCCGCGCACGATACAAACAAAGTTAGGCAGCCAGGAGAAAACCTCGGAAATGATAGTGGAATTCTTGATGGCTTGATTATCTTCTTCGACGGCGGCCAGGTACATCGAGAATAGTACCAAATCGGCTACATTATAGATAGCCCACCCGATGCTCGTGAATGCGTTGAGGCGTCTCAGTCGCTGCTCACCGGCAAGAACTCCGGCTAAATCTACGCCCAAGGCAGTCGCTCTAACGTTCCACAAGATTATCTCGCGTTTCTCCTCTTTACTTATAACATCGAAATCAGCATCCAAGTCGGAAGGTTTGCTTACGACCAGGCTAAGGCCACTAAGAAAGACGCTGGTCCACTCGAAAAGCTTGGAAAACTTAGGCAGGGCTTTGGTCGCCGAAGCGCTCGAAGAAACTGAAGCAGCCGAAGAGTCCGGTCCGGGTTTGGGCTTGTCAGCAAAATCTAAGACGCCGTTGATGATGTGGTTAACCGTATCGGCTGTAGCACCAATCGTTGTATAGAGGAGATTCCGGCGCAGGTCACTGATTGTTTCGGGGCTATCCGTCTGCTCTTCGGTCGATTGCGCCAGGGCTAGTCGGCCTCGTGATGAAACATCAAACGGCAACGCCGCAGCCGTAAACGGTTTTCTGTTGGTAACGAGCTTCGATATCAGCGTAACCGGAATAGCCAGAAGTAAGCTCGACACATTCAGTATCGTGAGCTTACCGGCACCAATCAGCGCGAATAAATCTGAAATAAAGGGGATTCTGATTTCAGCATTCAGCACATTTCGAACCAGCTGAATCACTCTGCTAATAACATCCAACAGGCCAAGCGCCACGTTCTCAACGGCATCCAACGACTGAATAATGGCATCTCGCAGGGCTTCTATAAGCGCGACCAGCGCCAACTCCGGTTGGCGAGGATTGGCAATGAGCGCCTGGATGCTTTCTATCAACCCTTCCGATACGCGCAGCCCGGCACCTACGGCATCTTCGAACGCTTCAATGAAGTGCGAAAAGAAGGTATCAATCTCCGAATTCCCGCTCGAACGGGGTGATACGTTGGCCCCTTCCTGTTGCGATCCGCCCAGCAGCTTTGAGAGAAACCATTCGAAGGCTTCCGGTAGCTCAAAACCAGAAGTGCGGACCTCTGAAGGTTCGCCGCCCAATTTCTCGACCAGGACATTCAACCCATCCTCGACGCTATCTTGCAGGTTGTCGACAAAGGCTGAGACACGGGGTTTGGCCGCTTCGGCTAGCTGCGTTGCGGAGTCGAGGCCTGAATTGAAAGCACGCACGAGGTAGCGCTGCGTTTCTAAAATGTCGTCCCAATTGAACAAAAACTGCAAGAACTCGATGAATTGTTTAATGCCATTGACCACTTTTTCAACCACCGCTTCAACAAACTCGCCGACCTTTTCAGCGGTGTCAATTACAAAGTTAATCACCTCTTTCGCCGTCTCGACAATGATGTGAACAACGTTTTTTACAACGCCCACCACAACCGATACCGCTTTTTTAACTGCATCTTTTATCTTCGAAATCAAGCCTCTACGAGCGCGTCCGAGTCCATTTCTATTCGCTTGATTGAGCAGTTGCATCAAATCATCCTGACTAATGGCTTCTTCCCGAATGCGCCCTTTACCCGGCACGGTGCGTTTAGAGCCATTACTGCCTGTAGCAGCCTTAAACTGTAATCTCCAGGGGTTGTCGATAGTACGACTATCAATGACCCGGTCTACTGAGGGAACGGAGCTACGTGCACGGCTACGGCCAACGGGGGCATCGGCGGCATAGGCTACGGTCGCCATTGTGCGTTTGATGGTGCTTTGTACGCTGGCCACCTCCTCTCGGCTGTGCGCCTGGCGATCAACGATGAGGTTGCCTTTTGCATCTTTGGCATTCCACAGGGCGTCGCCTTCTAGCTCGGCAATTTGCTGATGCGCTTCTTTGTTGGGGAAAATGACAACGCGCTCGTTGGCGGCCATCGTGCTCGTTCGGATTTTAAGGCCGGGGGTGTTGAGGCCATCGGCTTCGGACGTAATCATAATGCGGTTGATGGCATTGGGCGTGAGCGTAACCGAGCGGACTTCATCGATCTCATAGGGGATGCCCTCGACTTCAATCTGGGTCAGATCGGTGGCCGACACCTCGACCTCGCCGACATCCGGTGAAAACTTGAGAATCGTTCGATAGGCCGAAAATTCCTCAAGGCCATTGTCCGTCGTTCGATAGTCCTGACTCAGCTTGCTTGTATACGAGTCCAAGACGCCTTCGGGTTCGACCGTCTTAAAGATTTTGACCGAGGAAATCGCATCGTTGCCGACCTGACTTTCTTGGAGAGACGGAACGTTTTCAACAATATCTTCAATCTCGTTTTCGCGATTGCCGTTGGTGACGTGGTAGTTGACGTGTTTAAACAAGGTTACGCCCGTATCCGGCCCCAATCGAATGGATGATATGCGATCATTCAAATCCTGGAAATCGATAAAGTTGGTATAGTTGCCGGCAACATCGTTACCGGTGTCAGACAGAATCCAGGTTCGGCCCCAATAGGCGTAGTGCTCATACAGGGCAACTTCGCCCGGCGACAGTTCGCCGACTTGCCCTTCATTGTCCGCTATTTTGACCACCCGCATGAACACGGCGCGATCTTCTCTGTTGGTTGTCCAGCGAAACGTCTTATCGTTGCTGAGTTGCAGCCACTGATCGTTGGCCGTATTGGTGAGCGAGAACGCATCTTTATGCCCCTCTGAGTCATCAACGAAGAGGTAAGCGGGGTCAGCGCCGGGCGCTACGTTTACAAACGTACTTTCTTGATCGGAGCCGGGGATGAGCTGAGGCTGCCCGTAATGGAGATTGTAGTGGAAGTTAAAAAGCGCGTTGTTCGATCGACTGGTCTCTGTTGTCAGTGACGATTCACCCAGGCTCAAAAACTGACCGTTAGGTGCTTTGATAATCCACTTGCCGGTAAAAGGCTGGCCAACGGCTGACCAAATACGGATCGATTGCGGAAAGTCAGCCACCCTTGAAAGTCTGATGTCCGGAATAT
>JAGRBZ010000410.1 GCA_020433805.1 Anaerolineae bacterium | reverse complement strand
TTATACCACAACTTTGCTTTTTTGTGTCTGGAATTTCAAGGTTTATTAGAGAAGAGATAGAAATTTTAAGGTGCAGAGACCTATTCGCAAAGGATAAATTTCTTGCAAATCAAATTCGGCATGGGGTCCGCAAGATGGGATTGCGTACGAATGGATAAAATCAACCACCAATTGCACGAATTTCACCAATTTTATTATTGTATTCGTGGTTAAAACAGTTTCCCCATCGTATGGGTTCATTGCCCAAATTCAAGTTGGCTCCTATTCGTCCCAAACAGACATAAAACCCGTAATAGGTTTGTAATGACTCATAGAAGAAATTTGTGTTATCATACAAAATAGGCATTTTTGTACCCGTATTACAAGGAAACGTTTAACAATGTCTGTAGCTAGCGTAGAGAAAAACCAAGTTCGCTTTCCAGGACCTAAATTTGAGGCTTCGTGGGAAGCAGTGCGCTTTGGCATGATTGCTGTTGCCTTAGTGGTTACCATTGTACTTGTCTATTTCACGCTTTTTGTCTTTGTTGATTGGTTTTATCCGGTACTGTTTGGCGTGCATACTCGCGTTAGCACCGTTATTTTCGCCACATTTTTAACCCTTCTCCTGTATCAACCCCTAAAAGACAATGTTCAAAATGTTGTCGATTATCTTTTTTTTCGAGATACGGCTCAGTTACATAAAAACATAGCTACGGCTATTCGTACATTAGGCCATATTAATGATCGAGATATGTTGCGAAAATATCTTGAAGAAGAGTTACCAGAGATTCTTCAAGTGGATGGGGTTTATACGCACCAAAACGCTCCATCGATCCTTCTTCGCCACTCTATAACACTGCCGTTGAGAATGGGGCGACGCGAACTGGGATATTTGACCATTGGACCTAAACTGTCAGGTCGCTCCTTTAGTTCTGCCGAACAAGAACTGCTGGCCAATTTACAAGAGCAGGTCTCGTTGGTGTTATCCGGCTTGCAACTGGCCGAGGTACGGGAAGAGGCCGAACGGGTGTCAAACATGAAAAGCGAGTTCATAACGAATATATCGCATCAGTTAAGGACACCGTTAAATGTGGTGATCAACTCTACCGGATTGGTAGCAGACGGTATTCTGGGTGAAATCGCACCTGAGCAAATGCAATATCTCGCACGCGCTGTGCAAGGCTCTGAGTATTTAAAAAAACTACTGAATGATATTCTTGACATGACGAAACTGGAGATCGGCCAACTTACTCTGCAAATTGAAACCTTCGACATTAATCTCGTAATCGAAGACATTTTGCCCATGATCAATGGGCTACTTGACGATAAACCGATTGTTTTCGAACGGGATATTCCGGAGCAGTTACCTTACATTGTGGCGGATCGAACACGGTTGCGACAAATCTTGCTTAACCTTCTGTCAAATGCAGTCAAATTTACCCGAGAAGGGTCGATTACGCTAACAATCTGGCAAAAACGCGGTTGGGTTTTCTTTACGGTTATTGATACAGGAATTGGTATTGCCGAGAAAGATCTACCTTTGGTGTTTGAAGACTTCCAACAGGTATCTACTAAATCGGTAGAAGAATTGCGAATTGAACGGCGTCGCCACTTGGGCACCGGGTTGGGAATGCCCATTACCAAAGCTTTAGTCGAACTCCACGGGGGACGTATCTGGGTAGAAAGCGAGTTAGGCAAGGGATCGCGCTTTAATTTCGCTTTGCCTGTAAAGGCTGGAAAGAAGTAGTATGGATATTCATACTTACCCTCCAGAAGATTTAAAGAAGTGGCGAAAAATACAAATTGCGGTTTGGAGAACGAAACGCTTTTTTTCAAGTTTGAAATGGTCGCTGCTCTGGCGCAATTTCTTTTTAACCTGTATTGGTTTAGCCATCCTTTATGTAGCATTTAGTTTGCAAGCTCACGCTCAATGGATTGGCCAACCGTACGCCGGATTTTTGCATCAAAATCGAGTAGTTATTGAAAATAATATATCGCTAACCGATCCTGATAATTTACTCGAGACCCCCGCTGATCTCAATCAACTTACAGCCGTGAAAAAAGGAGCGATTATCTCCGAAGTCAATCAGCAGCCGGTTCTGTCCTCGGCCTGGTTAGTGAATTATCTTCAACAGTATGAAGGAGAAGTCGTTGCATATACATTTATAGCACCGAACGGCGAGCTTAATTCAATAGAACTTCCAGTGTTTATTTTTAGCTGGCAAAATTTTATTCAGTTGGTGGCCGTTCCGGCTTTAGTAGCGGTTTTGATATTAATCACAGCCGGTACAATTATTTACATCGGATATGATTTATTTTCGGTGAGATTATTTGCTCTTTTCTGTCTGGCCCTGGCTTTTCATGTAGTAAGTTTCCCCAGCTTTGGTGCAGGCCACTTTGCCACTTTGCCCTTAATATTGGCCCTTATTGGCAAGATAATGCTGCCGTCTCTACTTTTGCATTTACTGCTGGTATTGTATCAGTCAAAAAAACAGATAGACAATTGGCCTTTTTTACTCCCATTGATTTATCTACCTGTTGTGCCGGGCGTAATCCATCTAACACAACTGTTCGGCGATCCCGTGGCCTACCGTAATTTTGTCACCGTTATCGACACTTATACCGTTGTTTATATGGTAAGCGCATTGCTTCTCTTGTTGAGCATATTACTCAAAACGCAATCCCAGTTAATCAGAGTACGCATCCTCGCTTTGATAATCGGATTAACCTTACCGCTCTGTTTACTCTTAATTCATCTTTCATTAAACCCGGAAACATCGGCTCAACTAATATCCGGTATGGCTGCGCGCTAT
The DNA here is from genome assembly GCA_020433805.1 of Anaerolineae bacterium. GTDB lineage: Bacteria > Chloroflexota > Anaerolineae > 4572-78 > J111 > JAGRBY01. Next base: position 4,764 of record JAGRBZ010000410.1, on the reverse strand, counting down.
TGGGCGGCTGGTATCCCATTTGCTATTATCTGGCTGGCTATTCGCTATGAAGATTTTGGCTTTAGGATCGCCCAACGATCCTACTTGCTATATTTACGAACATTATTTATAGGGTTGTTAGGATACATTTGTTTGATTACCATCCTCAACCCGTCTATGACCAGCTTCGATCTCATCCAGTGGCAAGACATTCCTATTATTTTCATCGGCATGGCTCTTTTCTTTATTGTGCGTTTACTTTACATAAATTTGCATAATTTAACGGCCGATTTAATCTACGGTAGTATTGATGAATTTCGAAACGGCTATCGCATTGTATCTCGAAATTTGACCAAAATTGAGTCACGCCGTGATTTGGAACGCTTGGTAGGGCTCGATCTCCCCTCTGACTTTAGACTGCGCAGTGCAGAAATTACGGTGCGCGATAAAAAGTCGAATATTCGCCATACCCTTGCTTATCCGTTAACGGTGAATAAACTCAACGTCGGTAATTTGTATCTCGGCGGAAAAATCGACGGTAAGGTTTTTACCGCCAAAGAACTCGAGATCATAGATGAGCTAAAAAAACAAATTTCTCTGGCTCTGTGGAGCTTTGAACTCGATGAGAATATTCACAAAATCGAGGAACTGACGCGTTTAAAGAGTCGGTTTTTAGCCCACGTAACCCATGAGCTGCGCACCCCATTAAACGGTATTATTAATTACATTGGTTTTGTACTTGATGATGATGCGTACCTCAATCAGGAACAGAGAGAGCATTTAGAGCGAGCGCTTTCAAGTGCTGAAAAACTTTTGCTTATTATCAACAATATTCTTGATATGAGTAAAATAGAAGCCGGGCAGATGAAACTGTACCGAAAACCGGTCGATTTGGCGACTCTTGTGAACGAGATCACACCGATTATCGAGCAGAGAATTGCCGATAAACCGGTTGAATTTGTTACTGATATCGCTCCAGATTTACCTAAAATTGCAGTAGATCGCTTACGCCTGCGACAGGTTCTCCTCAATTTACTCTTTAATGCTGCAAAATTTACTCAGGCCGGCTCCGTTCGGTTATGTATGCGGTCTAAAAATCACACGATCGTAATTGCTATAACAGATACGGGGCCAGGTATCGATGTACGTCTCAGGCCCACCCTCTTTCAACAGTTTATGAGCGACGGTTTGATGGACGCCGATCAAAATTTAGGGCCTGGTCTGAGTATGCCGATTACCAAAGCATTGGTTGAGTTACATAATGGTCAAATCGATTGGATAAGTCAGTCCGGTCAAGGAACAACATTCACGATTACGCTACCCGTCATGCTAAAACAATCCGCAAATGGACATAAAAAGTGAGAAGAAGATATGGCTGAAGATTTAAAGAATTATAGCGCTCTCGTCGTTGAAGATGATGCATCTGGTTTAGCGATCATCTCTGTAATGCTTCGACGCTTGGGGCTGCGCACGATTATGGAGCGATTTGCTGATTCTGCTATTAAACGTGCCAAAAGCATGCCGAAGCTCGATGTTGTCTTTTTAGATTTAGGTTTACCGGACGCCGATGGCTATGAAGTTCTTAAAGCACTGCGCGCCGATCCAAATTTAAAGGATATCCCGGTTATTGCTGTCACTGCCCGAGATGCCGGCACGGAATTACCTAAAACCCAGGAAGCCGGGTTTGACGGATTTTTAGGGAAACCGCTTAATCGCAATCGTTTTCCCGACCAAGTCCGCCGTATCATGAGAGGGGAAGGCGTCTGGGAGATTTATCAGTAGCACGAATTTGAATACGACCGGGTTTTAACCATGTGAACCAAACGGCACTAACCATAATTACCGTGGCAACAATGGCCCATAGTACAGCCCACATGATGGCCGGGATAAAGGTTAGGTCAGCCATCGACTGAGCATCACTGCGGGCCGGTGTTAGCGACGGGATGGACAAGCCGATAACGGTTACAATATCAGAAAATGCCGTCAATCCGGCTCGGATAGCGATAAAATGAAGCAAAAAAATAATCCACCGATCCGAAGCTTTGAGAGCGACCAGTAAAAAGAGACTACCGAAAAAGACACCGCTCACTGTTGTTAACAGCCCACTTAGCATCTGATTGGTAAAAATACTGGGAGTACCGTAGCGCAACGAAAAAAGAATCATGATGAGACCAATAACGACCATAGCTATACGGCTCCAGCGGTGGTTACGCCCTAACATGATTAAGATGGCACCAAAAAGCGCAACACCTAAATAACCGGCTGGAATCACGAAAAAACGCCAGCCACCGGCTGTATAGGCTAATCCTGATCCGTCCGAAGATACCAAAAACCGAACGAACGTCCCGCCGGTAAGTAGCGCGGCCAGCCCATGCCCTAACTCATGAACCAACGTTATAAGCAGCCGGAAGGAATAGTTAAGTGGTCCAAGCCAAGGTATTACGGCTAACACTACAGCTGCTAAACCAGCTAGACCGATTAAAATTAACGTTTGTTGATGACTGATTGTATCGTTTGGCGAACTATTTTTAGAGAATTTATCGTTATTCATAGCCTATCGCATCTTTATAGAAATTTAGACCTTACTATATCATACTTACTTAAAGCAGCCTCAACAACTCGGCAACAAATATTACATATTGCTTCAATGGTGGGCGTTGAACAAAAAATCAATATCAAAGCGGGTAGAGTAGGATGAATTTACTATGCGCGATTAACACCTTTTTCCCAATTCACCCCCATTGCCAGCCCAGGGATCTTTAGGTTATAATAGAACTAACCGATCGAAGACTAATTTTAGAAGTAATGCTATTTAACAAATGACGAATTTTCTAGGCCCCTCCCAATCTTTGACCAATCGACGCTCTGTCTTTAGTCAGGATTACATACATACCTACAGGAGAGATTTGGTGAACGACAAGATTTTGGTTATTGATGATGACCCCAGTTTTACTGAAATTGTTCAACACAGCCTACTTACTGAAGGGTATAGTGTGACAACTGCTCCTGACGGTCAAGAAGGAATTCGTCAATTTTTCGAGAGTCATCCTGACTTAATTATCTTAGATATAACAATGCCCCGCCTTAACGGCTATCAAGTATGTCAACGTGTTCGAGAAATGGCCGACACCCCCATTATTATGCTCTCTGCCCTGGGCCGGGAAGAAGATGTTATCAAAGGTCTTGATTATGGGGCTGATGATTATCTTACTAAACCATTCCGTACCGGCGAACTGTTAGCCCGGGTTAGAGCTACCCTGCGCCGCAGCCGTGATGAAATTGTTTTACCTAAAAATTTAATTTATCGGGACAACTACCTGTTTATTGATCTTGAAACGCGTCGCATCGAAGCCAATGGTAAAGCTGTGAGGTTGACCCCCACAGAGTACAAATTATTAGAGCTTTTGGTAAAAAACAAAGGTCGCATTATCGAGGCCCGCCAAATACTTGAAAAAGTTTGGGGTTTTGAATACATTGATGATATCGATTATCTGCGTGTCTACATCTGGCATCTCCGTCGCAAGTTAGAACCGGATCCAAAAAATCCTATTTATCTCCTCAATGAACAATACGTAGGTTATCGCTTTGAGTCGCAAGTTTGACTTCTCACAATTCCCTTTTTAAGATCAACAAGAGTAAAAGTCAATGTCAAATACATTTTTGGTAACCGGTGGGGCCGGCTTTATTGGCTCACACATTGTTGAAGCGCTAGTAGAGCGGGGTGATCGAGTCCGTGTATTGGACAACCTTTCAACCGGCCGTCTGCAAAATTTGGCTCACGTATCCGACCAGATCGAATTTATAGAAGGCGATTTAAGAAATGAGGCTACGGTTCGAGAGGCCGTTAACAACGTGAATTCTATTTTTCACCTGGCGGCAATGGTCTCCGTCCCGGAGTCGATGGCTAAGCCTATCGAAGCGGAATTGATTAATGCTTTAGGTACCCTTAGCTTACTCTCTATAGCCAAACAGGCCGGAGTTCGCCGTCTGGTACTAAGTTCGACCTGCGCCGTTTACGGAGATGAACCCACCCTGCCAAAAACCGAATCGATCCCCATTCGTCCTCAATCACCCTACGCTATTAGCAAGCTGGCGGCAGAACATTACTGTCGATTATTTAACGATTCTATGGGATTAGAAACCGTGGTACTCCGTTATTTTAATGTCTACGGTCCCCGTCAAGACCCCTCATCACCTTATTCCGGTGTCATTTCAATTTTCGCGAATAAGATGTCTCAGGGGCAGTTGCCCTTTATTTATGGCGATGGCGAGCAAACCCGTGATTTTGTATTTGTTAAAGATGTGGTTCGGGCGAACTTACTGGCGACTCAAATTCATGAGGCGGCTGGACAGGTTTTTAACATTGGTACAGGGAACCCGATCTCAATCAATACGCTCTTTAATCTTGTAGCCGACATTTTTGCTGTGGATGGTTCACCTCACCACCACCCCGCTCGCTCCGGCGACATCCGCTATTCCCACGCCGATGCTGGCCACGCCAACCATGTTATGGGGTGGTCGGCTCAAGTAGGGTTTAATGAAGGACTTCGTCTTTTAACCAACAGTTTCAACCATATTTAGGACCGTTTCATTTTTATTTCCTCAACTTGATTAGATTGCCTATTTACGAGTAATATTAGTCGTTATAAAAATTTAACGTATTTACTCAGCAGTTCTGCCCAAACCCTAAAGGTTTCGTGGTATTGGCCGTAAAATCGGCTCTTTTTTCCAATACAAGCCTAATTATCTATTAATTTTCGAGTGAAAAACCTTTAGGGTTTTTGC
>JAGRBZ010000409.1 GCA_020433805.1 Anaerolineae bacterium | reverse complement strand
ACTTATGCTATGATGAAATCGAGGTTATAAACAATGTCACAACGACACCAGCTTGAACGCATTTTTGAAATCGACCGGCAAATTCGGGCGGGTCGCTATCCCAACGCCGACAAACTTGCGGCGGAGATGGAGTGGAGCCGCAGCACGATTTATGAAGATCGCAAGTTTATGATAGACCGTTTGCGAGCACCGATTAAATATGATCGCGAACGGGACGGTTGGTATTACACCGATCCCACCTGGGTTTTACCTACGGTAATGATTGATAAAGGTGAACTGGTAGCTTTTTTCTTAAGCGTGGAGGTTGCCCAACGCTATGTCGGTACAGCTTTGGAAGGTACGCTGCACTCGGCTGTTGAAAAGATTGCCCAAAGCATTAAAGGGGTAGAAACGACCGTTGATCTGGAACGGTTGCGGGCTAACTATAGCGTCGCCCAATCAACAGCCGCTCAGACGGATGAAAGGATTTTACTGGACTTTCATCAAGCCATCCAGGAGCGGCGGCAGGTAGAGATGAACTACTACACCGCCAAACGCGGTGAATGGAATGATCGCACCATTAACCCTCACCACCTATATCACGATCAGGGGGCATGGTATGTGTTTGGCTTTGACCATCTGCGGCAGCAGATGCGTAACTTTCATTTAGGCCGCATTAAATCTTGGAAGGTACTGACCGCTCGATTTGAACGGGAGCACAGTTTTTCAGCGCAAGAGTGGATGGCCCACGCCTTTCAAGGTATTCGGGGCGAAGACGCTGTGGAAGTTCAAGTTTGGTTTGATGAGTACCAGGCCCGCTGGATACGGGAGCAAGAGTGGCCGGAGCATTATGAGATTGAAGAGCTTGATCAGGGTGAATTGACCTTGACGTTTGAAACGGCGGGGCTGGAAGGGGTCAAGATGTGGGTGATGAAATACGGCTCCCACGCCGAGGTGTTGGCTCCGCCGGAACTGCGGGCGGAGGTGGCGGATGAGTTACGGGGGGCATTGAGGCGGTATGAGTCGGGGCGCGAATGAATTCGCCCCTCGGAGGCAAAGCCGAACGTCGGCCTGCGCCGACGGGGCAATGATACAAAAGAAAATGCTCAGAAAAAAGCCGTGTCATTGTATCCTTAGAAACGGATCGCGTACACGGCTAAACGATAATACTTATTTTTCAGCATCCTACAGGCGGATCGTCTGGTCATTCTAACCTAAAAAATTTAAAAGTACAAACGCAGAAAAAAATTCGCAGCACTTCCAATTTAAACTTTGGGCGCGACTAAAGTCGCCCCTTGAAGGCATTCAGCCAGTTATCCACCTACGTGGACAGATTATAATTCCGTCCGCGTAGGCGGACGACCGGCGTTAGCCTACCAGGTGCGATTTCAATCGCGACAAATTTGGAAGTGCTGCAAAAATTCCAGTGGTTATTGACAAACTTTCAACAAGTTTATACAATCACTTCATCAGCTAAAAATATTGAAACTATAATTCTTATAGGGGCAAGGTGATTGTATGAACATCAGTGAGTTAATAAAGACTGACATCTATAAGCTATTAGAGGAATGCCAGAGTGATCTGGATGTTATCCCCCAAGTAATTGCGCTTCTTGAAGAACTATACCTGCGACGCCAAGAAGATGAAGAAAAAATACTTCAAGCGCAGTATATACTGGACAAAATAACTATATCTTCAACAGCTCAAGATATAGCCTCGCTGTGTATGTTGGCTGTTGAAGACGACTATTAAGTCTCTTTGAGTTACTAAGACTACAAAATTGAATTCAGCTAAGAAGCTAAAAGGAGTATTTTATGCTGAAGTACACTAATCATCCTTTAGTGGATACTGGCTTAGCGACTATTACTGCCTATGCCGAAAAGGATGAACCTTATGAATTAGATGAAGCTGATTTGGAGGCGATGGCCGATTATATTGCCAAAAACTACACTAAACCACCTTTGATAGGCTTTATTCATGGTGCCGTCTTTCCGAACTCCGGTTATACCAATCCTGGTCTAAAAACTGAACAGGACAGAAGAGACAGGTTTGGCCCAATCTTATATGGCTATCGCCGTTCACCGCCGCCCGAAGCCAAAACCTGCGTTTTCTGCGGTAAACCGGCCATTGAACAGGTTGCTCGCGACTATTTTCCCTTGTTAACAGGCCGAGGCGTGATCAACTTTTATCCCGAAGGTGATTGGGGAATGCCGGTTTGTGGCACCTGTCTGCTGGCCATTCAAGCCTATCCCTTAGGGTCAGGCGGCTTATTGTTGGTTGTTGATTCTGACAATCCTGAAATCAAGGCTCATTTTGCCAGACGTTTTTTGGATTACAACTTAAGGGCAATTAACTTGGCGCAAGCCGGAGGCGATAAAGCCGCCCTGCGCCCTGAGTTCTCTCAGCGAACGCTTTTAGTAAAAACATTGCTTGATGCCCGCGCGATGCAAAAAGAAAACGTGGCACTGAAAGAGCTTTTTTCAATCACAGCCTATCAAGTGAGCAACAGCGGTCAAAGCCCATCTTTAGAAATTTATCATCTTCCGATGCAGGTCATTGGATTTCTAACGGATATGAATTTGGCTAAATATCATACGGATTGGCGGACTATTGTTAATCGGGCCTGGGAAGTTGAGCCGAAAACGAAACGAACCAAGAAAAAAGGTGAACCGTTTAAACCCCGGAGAAATTATCTTTATGAAGATATACTCAATTTACCAAACAATGCCGACAGGTTTATCCGCACCTACTTTTTACGGATGGCGCTATATTATGCAAGAAATTCAAAAAACGATCCCAGAGACAACTACTCAACCAAGGAAGAATCAGGTTTGGTCTCTTGGGGCATCACTGAAAAATTCTTACGGAGGATAATGCACATGGACAAAGAACGTACTGAGCAAATGAAGAAGCTGGGAGATACTTTGGCGGACTATGTCAAAGCCCAAAATGACCGTCGCTTTTTTCGTGAATTCTTCACCGTCAAGCGATACGATTCTCTAAGAACTATTCTAATTAAGGCTGATTTAGCTCAAGCCAAGAATGGGCAAGCGCCGCTCATCGCCTTCGATACTTACATCTCTGTATTTGAGGACGGTGAAGACCTGGCTAGAACCGATTGGAGACTGGCCCGCGATTTAGTGCTTATTCGGATGGTAGAACGGCTTTATGAATTAAAGTGGTTAGGGGAAAATACAGATATTATCCCCGATAAAGATGAAGAACCCGAAACAAACGAAGATTAATTTTAACTTCCAAGGAGATATAGCATGGCTTTTGTCACCGGTTTACTCTTAATTGATGCTCCGGCATCGGCTTTAAACAATTTGGGAAGCGTCCCCGGCGCACGAACTGATAATACCGTAGGTGTAAAAATTATAAAAACCAAAGAAGGGGCTTACCCTTATGTTTCAGCCCAAGCCTTTCGGTACTGGCTGCGAACAACCCTAGAAAACGGCGATTTTGGTTGGCAAGCGGCCCCTATCTACCGCGAGAAAAAGGTGGCTTATACCGATGCCAACCCCATTCGCTATTGGGATGACGATCTCTTTGGCTATATGCGCGCGCCTTCAAAAAAGACGGATGCCGTTGAAGCGCGTGAAGCTTCAGGGGAGTATATGGAAACAACCCCCACCACAGATACAGTGACGCGCGTCTCACCGTTTCGAGTGAGCACCCTGGTATCCGTTGCCCCGGCTTATATTGTTGATGATTTTGGCACAATGTCCCGCCATGAAGGCAACCCGGTTCCCCATGAGCACCAATTTTACCGAGCCACATTAAAGGGTTTGCTCTCGCTTGACCTGAATGCATGTGGCACCTTCTCCTATCAGCAGAAAACCGGCTACCGCAACCTGGATGACGCACGGATTGAAGAAGCGAAAGCAAAGGGACTAGAGCCGGTAGAAAACCAAAAATCGTATCGCTTTAATACCGAAGAAAGGCTCAAGCGCGTTACTTCTCTCTTTGAAGGGATGGCCCGACTTGAAGGCGGAGCCAAACAAACCATTCATTATACCGATGTTACCCCTGCCCTTACTATTTTCGCGGTAACGAAAGGCGGCAACAATATATTTGGGCATGTAGTTGGGGCTAATGCCAAGTGGCAACCGGTGTTAAAACTTGAGGCACTTGAGGAAGCCTTAACTGTTTTTGCGGATGAGATTCTATCACCCGTTTACGTAGGTTGGGTTAAAGGCTATTTAGATGAAGAGCGGGCACAACTAGAAGCGTTTAAGGCTACGGAGATCGGAAAGCAGATTCAACTGAGCCACCCGCGAGAAGCCTATCGGGCTTTGATTGCCGATCTAAATGATAACCCCACCTGGTTAGATTAGGAGGGCGCAATGCGCGTACTCAAAATTGTAGCCGAGGGACAAACAACTTCGTTTCGCTACCCTCATTTTATGCAGCAGATTCATCCTAGCTATCAAATGCCACCGCCGGCCACTATTTACGGTCATATTTGCAGTGCGTTAGGGACGTGGATCGACCCAAATGGGGTAGAGTTTGCCTATCACTTTACTTATGCGGGTATCGTAACCGATATAGAGCATACTATTATGGTGTCATCGTCAACCGGCAAGCTACCGGAAACAAAATATCCCAAAGTCTTAGAAGGCCGAGTCAACCCTTTTGACCGAGACATCATCTTTCAACCCCGGCTAACTCTTTACCTCAATCAACCGCAGTGGCTGGAGCATTTCCGTAGCCCGCGTTATCTGGTGGTTCTGGGTCGCTCGCAGGATTTGTTTACCTATATTAAGGTTGAAGTGATGGAACTACAGCAGGCAGAACAAGCCTACTTTGAACATACACTTTTACCGCATCAGATGGCCGTTCAGGTAATGCAGGGGGTAACGGTCCTTTTGCCGCGCTACCTTGACTATAATAATCAACGTGCGCCAAGCTTTAGTCGTTATCTCGTGGTCAAAGAGCATGTTTTAAGCCCTAACTTCTTCCAATATGATGCTTCGATTAAACAAAACTATTGGATTGATCCAACCAGTATCCAGAAAAAAGGACTGCATCTGGGTTTGTATTTTCATAGCTTCGTAGGAGATGATGGTGAAACCTTGCAAATGGCCTGATTGGTTAGACAATACCTGGGCTAAAAGTGCTCAAATGGGTGAGGATGGAAAACCGGAAACCTTAGCCCAGCATACCTGGTATGTTATGAAACGACTGAGCGAGTTCATCCGGTTACGGCCCACGCTACCGGATGAACTCGGCCGGCCTCGTTTATGGCATATTCTATTTTGGGCTGCTTTTCTACACGATTTCGGCAAGGCGGCAGCAGGGTTTCAAGCCCGACTACGCCCCAACGGAGCAAAATGGCCCTATCGTCACGAGGTTCTTTCTTTAGCCTTTCTCGACTGGATTGCCGCCGATTTTTCGGCTGATGAACAAGTTTGGGTAGCTGCGGCCATTGTATCGCATCATAAGAACACCTCTGATCTGCGACGGCTTTATGCTGAACCCGACGACCCTGATGATGATCAACTTGTCCCCCTTATGGCCGAATTTGATGAGCAAACATTAAATGGGCTGTGGGATTGGTTGGCCGAATGCGCTGAGGCTTGGCTAGACGCATTAGATTTGGCCCAGGTTAGGGTTACGTTGGTTTCATTCATGCCCAAACAGAAGGCGATTTCTCTAACGCAGCGGCAAGGAGCAAAACGTATTTACACCTGGCTAAACCTGCACTATAGGTTTGTGCGCCGCCTTGAAAAAAGCAAAGACAGGTCGCTTATCGTCAGCACCCTTACCCTGCGAGGCTACCTGATGAATGCTGACCACAGCGCATCATCTCATCTGGGAGCATTACCTACCGTTGATTTCAATCAGCAAACAGTGTTAGATAGCTGCACGTTTTTGGACAAGTTTGAGGATCTGTACACGCATCAACAATTAGCGGCTAAAGCAAAAGGCTGTGTGTTATTAACCGCGCCGACAGGTAGCGGCAAAACGGAAGCCGCCTTGTTATGGGCAGCTTGCCAAATAGCAGCAAGTCAAGCTGCCCCCCGCCTTTTCTACACATTGCCTTATCAAGCCAGTATGAACGCAATGAAACTACGATTGGACAAGACATTTGGACAAGATGAACAAACGCAACGCGATTTAGTTGGGTTGCAGCACGGGCGAGCTTTATTGGCTTACTATCGCATGGTCTCAGACGAAACGGACATTAGCCCAGATCAGGCGATTGAACAGTCTCAACTAGCCAAGAATATGGCTGAACTCAACTATCCGCCGGTTAGAATTTTTAGCCCTTACCAAATGCTCAAAGGCCCCTATCGTTTACGAGGGTATGAGAAACTATTGAGTGATTACCACCGCGGGCTTTTTATCTTTGATGAAATTCACGCTTACGATGCCGAACGGCTGGCTCGTATTCTTGAGACCATTAAGTATCTGCGCCAAAACTTTCAAGCGAAGTTCTTGGTGATGTCGGCCACGTTCCCCAAGCTTATCAAAGAGCCACTTTATGATGCATTGGGTATTACGGCTGAAGCTGAAGTATTAGCCGATCAAGCCTTGTTTGAACAAGAACGGTTTCAGAGACATAAGCTCCGCTTGCTCGATGGGGAATTGCTCGATTATTTGGATGAAATTGCGAACTTAGCCCGAACCGGAATGTCGGTTTTGGTGGTGTGCAACTTGGTCGCTCGCGCACAAGAATGTTACGCTGAACTTAGCGACCAGTTAATACCTTCAGGTATCGAGGTGCGATTGCTCCATGGCCGCTTCAATATGCGAGACCGTTCTGAACTAGAACGCATTGTACGCGAGTGTGCTGATGCTGACCCTCGTAACCCTAAGCGCCGCCCTATTGTGCTCGTTGCCACCCAAGCCGTAGAGGTTAGCCTGGATATTGATTTTGATACCATTTTCAGCGACCCTGCTCCCCTTGAAGCCTTAGTCCAACGTTTCGGACGGGTTAACCGGCGCGGAACGAAAGGGTTAGCCGATGTTCACGTTTTTCGGGAGTGGGACCGAGATGGGCAGAAGCAGATCTATAATGAACAATTGGTCGAAAAGTCTTTGCAAATCTTAGAGGGTGCCAATGGCAACCCCATTAATGAATATAAAATTGGAGATTGGCTCAATGAGATTTATCAAGGCGAAGTAGAACAAGCATGGCATAAGACGTATCAAGAGGCAGCGGATGAATTTAATAAGGCGTGTCTCAAGTCACTTCGAGCTTTTGAAGCCGACCGTCAGTTAGAAAAAGAGTTTTATAAAGCATTCGATGGTACAGAAGTATTACCGCTTTGCCTGGAAGAAGAATACCAAGCTCTAAAACAAGCAAACTTCGTTAAAGCCAGTGAGTTGCTGGTTCCCATTCGATACGGACGACTGCATCAGCTACGAAACAAAAAGCGAGTAATGACCGAGCCGGATGAATGGCCCCAAGTTGTTGATGTTCCTTACACTAGTGAGCTAGGGCTTGATTTTAGCAACCTTACGAAACAGACATTTGGAGTATCACATACGTAATGACCTTCGACCACGCCAATATCTAAAGCGGTAAGCGGATCACGCTTGGCAAAGAGCGTATCCTCCACCACGTAGTGCCGCCCTACC
>JAGRBZ010000040.1 GCA_020433805.1 Anaerolineae bacterium | reverse complement strand
CGCAATGACGCTTAGGAGATAGGAATCAGTCAGAGTTTTCGTTGTGATGATAGCCAACTGATTTAAGAACACAGATGCGCAGGATTGACGGATTTTTTTTCTGTATTTTCTTGATCCGCTAATCCTGCCAATCATGTTCTTAACAATGGCGAAAAACGCATGACTCTAACGTATTAATTTTAGGTGAGGGGAGGGAAATTATGCCGAATCCAAAATCACACCTCATCACCTCAGAGATGATGCAAAAAGGTGAGATACCGCTGCTGTTTACCGGCGGTGCTTGTAATATTCAACATATTAACGGGCCAATACGTAACCCGGGGCGCGACCCACTGGCACGCTGGTTGGATGAAAAAGGCTGGAGCTACTACGATCCACAAATTCACCCCTCGACCCACGGACGGGATTATGTATGGGGTATCGATGGACCACAGGAAAAACGAGCACGGTCTGAAGTCAAATTGCGCATCTATGAAATTACGGCGACAACCATTGCGGCGGTCACTATGCTTGAAATTATGGATGACGCCCGGCGTAATTTGAGGAGCATTGTTTGGTTCAACGACGGCAAAAATTTTGCCCCCATTGGCTTGGGCGACCGCGACACGTTATTAAGTAATGACACGCTGCGGCGGCAGGTCGGGGAGACGGCCTATTCACATCTGCTGGCTTATGTTAATGCCGGACGCCAGCTTCGCAACGAACTCCTGTTAATGGTCGTCGATTGTCCTTCGATTGTCGTGGTTAATAGTCTTGATGAACTTAAAACGGTGATTACTTACTTGTTACAGGAATAGGCGTGCGTTTTTATGACCTATATTTTTACGCAGTTGGTATGAGATATATTTATCTCACTAAAAATTTTATAAAGACCTAATGAAGAACCTCAACGAGGATTTAGCGCGTTGAGGTTCTTGTTTGTTGTGGCTTAAAGGTATTTCCTCTGGTTGAACTGTTTCCAATTACCTTGCCTTATAAGGTCTCTATTCTCTGATTACTAAGTTTTAATTCGAGGCCTTTACCAGTTAGGCAGGTGTCAATTCCCGAACGTGAAGGATTTCGCGGCGGCGCATAAGACGGACATCGTCTTCGGTTAGGGTCAAAACGGCGACGGTTTCGCCTTCACCGGTTACGAATTCAACTTCGTATGTTTTGGCGTCTTGGTACTGATGGACGATAACTCCGACATCATCTTTTTTTAGGCCGTGGGCATCAATATCTTTGATGAGAACGACGGTCTCTAATTCATTGATCATAGCTATCTCCTGGTATTGGCTTTTTTATGCCGGATACGCTGTTACAAATCGAGGTTTGACTTGATTGGGTTCGATGATCCAAATGGTTCGAATCCGGGTAGATAAACCAGATGGCGTATCTAAATTTCCTTCAATATTGATGAAGCCGACGCATTGTTGCGGCTTATTTGGTTTCTAATCACTAATTCTGATTTGATAACAGCACCTCGCTTAGTTTCGCCCACTCCGCAACACTCAATGTTTGGGCGCGGCGGGTTGGATCGATGCCGGCTTGTTTGAGCGCGTGAATTACAACAGCAGTTGGCTGGCGCAGTCCACCCGCCAGCGTGTTCTTAAGCTGTTTTCGTTTTTGGCTGAATCCCGCTTTAACCACCTGAAAGAAAAATTCGATGTCCGGCACGTTCGCCGGTGGTTGAGCATAGGTATCGATGCAGACAACTGCCGAGTCGACTTTTGGCGGCGGATAAAACGCCCCGGCTGGAATGTGATGAATTAACTTTGGCTGTCCGTAGAACTGAACGCTGACAGCCAGTACACTCATATCGCCGGGTTCGGCGACAATGCGTTGGGCAACTTCTTTTTGGACCGTAATTACCAGGCAGCTTGGCTGCGGGTCGGATTCGAGGAGATGGCGGACGACGGCAGAAGTAATGTAGTAGGGTAGGTTGGCAACCACTTTGTAGGGGGTTGGTTGGGTAGTTGGTTGGCTAAGGAGTTGAGAGGTAATTTGGGTTTTGAGGATATCGGCGTGGAGGATGGTCAGGTTCGGATAGTCACCGTATTCGCTTTGAAGCAGATGAACCATCGCCGGATCGAGTTCGACGGCGATGACGTGGCCGGCCTGTTCGGCCAGGAGACGTGTGAGGACACCGGGACCAGGCCCGATCTCAAGGACGGTGTCATCCGCCGAAAGTTCGGCGGCTTCGACAATTTTAGAGAGGTGATGAGGGTCGCTGAGAAAGTTTTGCCCTAATCCTTTGCGGGGGCGAAGGTTATACTTTTGCAGCAGTTCTGAAAGTGATAACATCGGTTTAGGGCCTTTGCGGCCACTGGGGCAGGACGTAGCGGATATTGGCCGAATTCGGAACGGGCGTAAGTACATAGACATCGCGCCACTCGTAGATAAAGGGCAAAGGTTTGTCATCGTCAAAGCCCAGGTCGATGTGCTTGCCGAGAATACTGCCGCCGGTATCGCCGGCCACAGCAACACCGTAGTCGGGAACATAGACATTGGAACGTAAGGAAACTACTTTGGGATCAACCGCCACAATGCCATATCCGGCCTCCATTCCGGTGCGGGTAATGCCGTAGTTGGGGTGGTCGAGCGCTTTGCCGGACGTAGCCGCGCTATAGCCGGTCGCCAGCATCGGAATTTTGCGCCAATATTCAATCGTACCATCGGGCGTATCGAGTGTCCGGACGACAACTTGCGTTCCGTAGGCAATTACGCGGGTGTTAGCCGTTTGGTCGAGCCACTCATCCTCAAACTCGCGGGCAACTTCCTGATTGTTTTCATAGCGGACGCGCGTCCGGCTTTTGATGACGCCGATATTGCCCGCCTGGCGAATCTTCTGTTGGTCCAACTCCATCGCATCGTCGGCGATCCATTCGGTTTCGAAAGGGATGTACTCCGCTTCAATTTCCAGCGATTCATAAACGCGCACAATTTCGATAACGTCGTTAGGCAAAACTTCGTGATCGAGAGCTGGGCGGGTGTAATCCTGACCAACCAGCGGAATATTTTCCAGAGCCAATATTTCGCTGACCGTACGGCCTTGTGTACGTGTTTTGAGATTGCGTCCGTCGGCAAAAATAACGATCGGCGTTGCTCGATCAATTGCGATGGTCATATTGGGCCGAAGAGGCGTATCCAGCGGCGGTGTCACGTCATCGCCCAGATAAACGGTGTGTCCCTGTTCAAACAACGCTTCTCCGACGGTAAGTTTGGTGGTTCGGAAGGTTTGACGGCCCTCCCCTTCGTTCAATGTTATGGGAACGGCCCGGTGCACAATGATTTTGGCCCGTTCGGGCCGGGCTGTTAGCGCCGTGCCGCGTGGCGTTATAGCGGCAAAAAGTCGATTTGTAGCTTCGAAGTTTGTTGGAGGTTGAGATTGCGGCAGGGTATTGCCGAGCGATACAGTTTCGCCATTGACCAAAATCTCATCTCGCGAATTGAGATCAAGGCCAAGGTCGGCAAAAATTGTGCGTAAATTTTGATGATGGGTCAGCAATTGGTGGGTCTGGCCGTCGGCTTCGACCGTTACCGGCCGTGCCAATTGAATGGTAATGGTCTGATTCGAGGTAAGCGGACTGTCTAAGGCCGGTTCAACCCTATCTTCCGGGGCAAGGTTGATACCGAACTTCTCTAAGACATCTCCTACTGAACGCTGGTGGGTACGGATTGTGTAGGGCTGATCGTTGATGATGAGCGTAGCCGGTCGACTAAAAACAAACGAAGCAGCCCACAAAGCAAAGAAGATAGCTATAACCGCCAATGCCCGTCGAAGTTGGGGAGTGAAAAATAGGGGTGGGGGCGAAACTCTTTTTAGATTTTGATTGGTGGCTTTCGCTTGAATGGTCATAACATGATCGAAAATAAAAAGACGAGCGTTTTCGCTCGTCTTAGGATAACATAAAATGTTTGATTTACCAAAGCTCAAGGTGACGGAAACCGAGTGACTCATGCCAGGCTGCCCTACGGCACCCAGGAGTGACTACTTAAGGCTGCTTCCTTCCGGCTCTGACCTGGTTCGTAGGCTCCTGCCGCGCAGGACCCAACAATCCACGCCACCCGGTTGCCGTCACCTTGAAGGGAATTTGGTAATTAGTAATTGGTAATTAGTAACTGGCGATTGACCTTCAGTCTCTACTTACTAGTTACCAATTACTACTGTCTAAAAGGCGGAGAGGGAGGGATTCGAACCCTCGAGGCTTTTACACCTACACGATTTCCAATCGTGCGCACTAGACCGGACTATGCGACCTCTCCAGAAGTTTTATCTCATGCTGTTGTAATCTTACTAGCGGGGAGGGTGGGATTCGAACCCACGGTAGACCGAGGCCTACAGCGGTTTTCGAGACCGCCCCAATCGTCCACTCTGGCACCTCCCCAATAGGGACCGATTTATCGTGACTCAGAAATTATAGCATGATGGACTTTATGTCGCAAGAAGATTAGTTAACGGGGGAGCATTTCTGAGTATGACCAGACCTGACAGGTTTTTTACAAAAATGTCGTGACACAATGGCTTCCGGATGAAAAATTGCCGTCGATATGACTGATTCGTCGAAAACCTGTCAGGTCTTTGCTCTAAAATGAGAATCGCTGTTTAGTTAAGCTTCTCCAGTTTGGCGATGCTGGTTGCCAGCTTTTTGATGCCTTGGTTAGGAAATGCAACCTGCACATATTCATCGTCGCCGGTTAGCTCAACGGCGATAACGGTGCCTTCGCCAAATTTGCCGTGGTAGACATGATCGCCGGTTTTGAAGGACGCAGCTCGGCCCGATGATGGTGTGGATGTACGCGTTGCCTTACGATTCCAACGGCTGTCGATCTGCCGGACCTCGCGACGACTGGTGAAGCGACCACCGCCGGTTTGATGGCCCCGGCTTTGTCTTTGAACATTTTGCTCGATCAGATCCTCTGGGATGTCACTTAAAAACCGGGAGGGTGCGGTGGTTTCTTCAAAGCCATACGTTGTCCGCCGAAAGGCGCGGGTTAGGTAGAGGCGATCCTTGGCTCGTGTAATGCCCACGTAGGCCAGACGACGCTCTTCCTCCATTTGCTCCGGGTCTTGCAGGCTGCGGCTGTGGGGAAAGATGTTTTCTTCCATACCGACCATAAAGACGACCGGAAATTCAAGCCCCTTGGCCGTATGTAAGGTCAACAGCGCCGGAGCAGAGCCTTCCTCGCCCAGAGCATCGACATCAGAAACCAACGCCACGTTTTCAAGAAATAACGCTAGTGCCTCATCGCCCTCGGCATTGATAAAGTCGTGTGTGACCTGTTTCAATTCCTGCAAGTTTTCCCAGCGCTCCTCGCCTTCCATTGTATTGTCTTTAATAAAGGCTTTATAGCCGGTTCGCGCAATCATAAGGTCGTACAACTCCGGCAGCGACAGCTTGTGTTTGGCATCGATCAGCATATTCATCATCTGCCCAAACTGGACCAGCGCGTTTCGGGCGCGTCCTTTGAAAGGAGCCGGAACCGTGGCCGGCCTGTAAGTCGATGCACTCTCATCGTTTTTGGCTTGGTCAACCTGTTCATCGGCTACAAGCTGCTGAATTGCTTGCCAGGGCGTTGTGCCCAGATCATAAGCCCAGCGATTCAAATCGGCGATGGTCTTTTGGCCAATACTGCGGGCCGGAACGTTAATAATACGTTCTAAACTCACGCTATCTTCAGGATTATGAATTAATCTCAAATAAGCGAGCGCGTCTTTAATTTCCTTGCGGTCATAGAAGCGGGTGCCACGCACCAAGACATAGGGCATATTGTGGGCAATAAATGCCTCTTCCAACGCCCGGCTTTGGGCGTTGGTGCGGTACATCACTGCAATTTCGCCGGGAGATACACCATCGCGCTCTAAACGCTGAATTTCGTTGACGACGTAAACGGCCTCTTCGCGGTCGTTGTAGGCTTCGACCACCCGAATTTTGGGGCCGGTGCCGCGTTGTGTAAAGAGGTCGTTGTCGATACGTTCTTTATTTTTGCGGATGACCTCTTTCGCAGCGTTGAGAATGGTTTCGGTCGAGCGATAATTATGCGAGAGCTGAATGAAGGTGAGATCAGGAAAATCATCGCGAAAGCGCAGCACGTTGCGATAGTCGGCCCCGCGCCAGGAATAAACGCCCTGGTCAAGGTCGCCCACAACAAAGATATTGCGCGAGCCGCCGGCCAGCATTTTTGAAAGTTCGTACTGCACCATGTTGGTATCCTGAAACTCATCGATCATCACGTGCAGAAAACGCAATTGGTATTTGGCAAGGACTGATGGGTCATTGTTAAAAAGGCGATGCGTCAGCAATAATAGATCATCAAAATCGAGCGCGTTATTTTCAACCATAATTTCTTGATAGCGGGTGTACACACGCTGAACGATCTCATCCTGATAGGTGCGGGTTGAAAATCGCTCCGGGCCAATCATCTCATTTTTCGATTTTGAGATGGCGTAATGAATAGGCCGCGGCTTCCAGGCTTTTTCGTCAATGTCCAGGTCGCGCAGCGCACGCTTTACAACCGATTGTTGGTCGTTGGTATCGTAAATGACGTAGTTGCGATCGTAGTTGCCCAACGCCTCGATATCCTGCCGTAGCCAGCGCGCGCATAAGGAGTGAAAGGTGCCGACGCTCAAGGCATCGATCTGCGGCTTGGTCAGCAAGCCCTCAAGCCGATTTTTCATTTCGCGGGCGGCTTTGTTGGTAAATGTCACGGCCAAAATGTTCCACGGAGCAATGCCCCAGTCGCGCACCAGGTAGCCAATGCGATGCGTTAACGCCCTTGTTTTGCCAGAACCGGGGCCGGCCAGCGCTAAAACCGGTCCTTTAATTGTCGTGACCGCTTCTTGCTGGGCCGGATTTAACCCCTCTAAAAAATCCATAGTACGCTCCACGTGCTTTTGCTCTTTTATACGAAGGGATTGTACCACGAGCAGGTCGACCGAAGCAAGGTTGTTCCATGGGCGGCTGCGAATGACTTTAAAATAAACAGATTTTCAAAAATGTAGTGCAATAGTTCACAAATAGTGTTATACTGGCTATAATGTTAGTAACTTTTTTCGGTTTTTCGTAAAATTCTATTTTATTCCGAAAATTAAGTGACTTTAGGGAAAATAAAAAAGTACTTTCGGTTACCTAAATTGGTGACCTTTGCCCCTGTTTATACAAGGGGGATCTATTGTATCCTAAGTGTGACACGTTTTTGACCATTATTTAACTGTTCACGCCTTAATTAAATTACAATTTCAACGTCTGTTGCCTGAGTGGCTGGTACTTCTTTCAATATCAAGGTAGATATTTTTGAAAACCGCTTTTGATATTTGGAATTTGAGATCCAGCCATTTTTTAGTGGAAAAGACGATAGTTTATAGGATAGATTTTTAATAGACGGAGGTTTTGCTTATGCCCCCCAGTGATTGGTCTAGTCAATGGAAAGACCGGCTGCCGTTTCATCCGAAATGGCTTCTTATCAGCTTGATTGTAGCCGGCGTTGCCGTTGGAAGTTATCTCTTTACGGGTTATAACTCCGGAACGGAAACGTCTGTCAGTCGATCTGTTCAAAGTAGTCGTAACTCAAACACGAAAACCCAACTTGTCTCACTACCGGAAATTGTCAATCTAGTCAAAGCTGATCAAGTCAAAAGCCTTGTCGTGCAGGATAATCTCATAACGGCTATCAAAGCAGATGGCAGCAGCGTTAGCGCCCATAAAGAAACGAATATTAGTACAATAGAAACGCTTAAGCTTTTGGGGACGCCGGATCAATTATTGGCTGATCTGCCCATTGTGGTTGAAGTATCCAGTAGTCATAACTATAGTTCCAGTCTGTGGGGCTTAATCGCGTTGGTGGCGCTTGTAGGGGTGATTGCTTATTTTACAGCCCGCAATCGGCGCTCAAATGGCAGCGGTACCAGCCGAATGCCTGGTAATATGGGCCAGAGCAATGCGCGTTTGATCACCAACGACGGCAAAAAAGATGATGAAAACCATCTGGTCAAACCCCAGATTCGGTTTCCCGATGTGGCCGGAGCCGATCAGGCCAAGCAAGAGTTACAGGAAATTGTCGAATTCTTGAAAGAACCGGCCAAATTTACCAAGTTGGGCGCGCGTATCCCTAAAGGTGTCTTGATGTCGGGCCCGCCGGGAACCGGTAAAACCTTGCTGGCAAAGGCCGTGGCCGGTGAAGCCGGTGTCCCTTTCTTTACCATTTCCGGCTCCGAATTTGTCGAGATGTATGTTGGCGTGGGCGCGGCTCGTGTGCGCGATCTGTTCAAGCGGGCCAGAGAACATTCGCCATGTGTTGTCTTTGTCGATGAGATCGATGCCGTTGGTCGCCAGCGCGGAGCTAGTATGGGTTCCGGCAATGATGAGCGGGAACAAACCCTCAACCAGATTTTGGTTGAGATGGATGGCTTTTCTTCGTTTACCACAGTTATTGTGTTGGCATCGACCAACCGGCCTGATATTCTTGATGCCGCTCTGCTGCGACCCGGTCGTTTTGACCGCAAGGTGATTTTAGACCGGCCGGATGTACACGGTCGCGAAGCGATTCTCCGCGTTCACACGCGCGGTAAACCATTGGCCCGTGATATTGCTCTAGCCGATTTAGCCCGCCTAACCCCCGGTTTTGTGGGAGCCGATTTGGAAAATTTGGTCAACGAAGCCGCTATACTCGCCGCCCGTCGTAACTTGACTGTTATTGGACAACCTGAATTTCAGGATGCTATGGAACGCATTGTAGCCGGACCGGAGCGCCAGGGTAAAATTCTGAGCGATTACGAGCGTAAAGTCATCGCCTTCCACGAAGCAGGCCATGCTCTGGTGATGCATAACCTGGAACACAGCGATCCGGTTCACAAGGTGAGTATTGTCTCACGGGGAATGGCGCTTGGCTACACTATGCCCTTACCGGAAAATGATCGCTATTTGCTTAGCCGTGAGGCATTTGAAGATCAAATTGTCGGCCTGTTCGGGGGACGAGCAGCCGAAGAGATCATCTTCAAGCGAATTACAACCGGCGCAGCCAACGATTTAGAACGAGCCACGAAGCTGGCCCGGGCTATGGTAACCCGCTATGGCTTTAGCAGCCAGGGTTTAGGCTTGCGCTGCTTTGGCGAAGAGCACGGCAACCAATATCTTGGAAAGTTGAGCGAAGTTCGCGACTACAGTGAAGCTGTGGCCCAGGCTATTGACCAAGAAATTCGCCAAATATTGGACCATGCCTACCAGCGTGCGAAAGAAATTCTTGTCGACAAAGAGCGCAAGCTTGAGGAGCTAGCGCAAGCTCTGCTGGAATTTGAGACCATCGAGCGTCCTCAGTTTGAAACGCTGATGACATAATTTGGCAACGCTAGAAGTTCGACAATCGAGACTTACGGACATGATTGCATCTTTGGAGTCCTGTCCGTAGGTCTTGTAGTTGCGATCTGCCCCGTTTATTTTGGTCGCTAGTACTACAACGAGATTTAGACATAAAGCTAAGAAAGAAACCAGGGTTTTTAGTTAATTCAATCAATTTCGTGTTGAGAAAAGCGCACTAAAACGCATATTTCCATTTCTAAAGTTAAAAACCCTGGTTTCTTAGACCAAAGTCTCGTAGTAGTACTAGTAGTTCGATTTTATTTCTTGGCCTTAGCAATGGTCGTTTTATTCTACTTTTGTTTACCAAATTCAACGACTATTTCTCCTTTCACCTCTTCGCTTGTAACGGTTGTTACCGAACAAAAAAGATGAAAAATCTTTATCAGTTGCATACCCCACAACTTACGCTATAATCCTTGCAGTAAATTTACCCTCAAGGAGACGAACCTTGACCAAATACCAGCGTATCACCGGCATGCTCGATGTTTTATTCGATGATCAGCCTTACTGGCGCTACATTCTGGAAAAAATCCGGCAAACCACTGACCTCTTTGGTTACAATCGAATAGACACACCTTTGCTTGAACAGGCCAATCTATTTATCCGAGGGGTAGGCGAAGGCACCGATATTGTTGAGAAAGAAATGTATATTTTTGAAGATCGCGATGGTGACTATCTGGCGCTGCGTCCCGAATTTACGGCAGGCATTATGCGTGCCTATATTGAAAATGGAATGCATACGTTGCCTACGCCTCTACGCGTCTGGACCGTTGGCCCGCTGTTTCGCCACGAGCGACCGCAGGCCGGGCGTTACCGGCAGCACAGCCAGTTTGATATTGAGGTGATTGGCGAGCGAGATCCGGCGGTCGATGTCGAAGTCATCAGCTTGGCCTGGCATTTGTTTACCCGTTTAGGGTTCTATGGTTTACGACTGTACATCAACTCGACCGGCTGTCCCCAGTGTAAGCCCAAGTATATTCAAATTCTGGTCGATTACTTCTCTCAATTTGCCGATAAATTACCGCCCAATGACCAGATGCGTCTCAAGAAAAACCCGCTGCGTATTCTCGATAGCAAGGAAGAGGCGACGCAACCTTTATTAGAAGATGCGCCGCACATCACGGATCATCTGTGTGAGGAATGTGACACCCATTTCACCAAATTAAAAGGTTATCTGGAGGCCATCAACCGTACTTATATTGTTGATTATCGAATTGTGCGGGGGTTGGATTACTATACCAAAACCGTTTTCGAGATTAAAGCCGACGGACTTGGCAGCCAAGATACTATCTGTGGCGGTGGTCGTTACGATGGGTTAATCGAAGAGTTAGGTGGCCAGCCAACACCCGGTATTGGTTTTGGTTCGGGCATCGAACGCTATGTTATCGCTTTGCGGCATCTGGGTATTACCCCGCCAGAAGAACCTTTTCCCAAAGTAACCGTTTCCTATTTGGGTGAAATTGCCAAACTAGAAGCGTTGAAACTGGCTGAGTCTCTACGTGAGGCTCATATAGGTGCTCAGTTTACACCAGGCGACCGTAGTTTTAAGGCGCAGTTGAAAGCAGCTAATCGAATTAACGCCAAATTTTCGATTATTATGGGAGAAAACGAGGTGCAGGTCGGGCAAGCCACGGTTCGTGATATGGAGAATAGTGAACAAACTTCCGTAAAATTGACGGAGGTTGTTCACTGGCTGACAGAAAGATTGTAACCATGGCCGGTACACCTAAGCCACATCGACTAGCTTTCCACGATGTGGGGGTTCTCTATAACCCCCAACTGACCGAGGCACGCGTGATGGCAGCCGAAATATTAGAGTTTTTGGAAAGCTTAGGAGTCTCGGCTTGGGTTAACTCCAGTTCCGATGAAGATACCATTAGAGATCTGCTCCATCCTATTGATCTGTTGATTGTTCTTGGTGGCGATGGCTCAATTCTGCGAGCGGCACGCATCACAGCCTATCACGACATCCCTATTTTGGGGATAAACATGGGTCATCTAGGCTTTCTGGTTGAAGTTCAACCTGCCGAGTGGCCTGAATTAATTAAGCAAGCCTTGTGGGGCGATTACTGGATCGAGCATCGCATGGTTGTTCATGCCGAACATCGTCGCGAAGACCAAACGGTGAGTAGATATGAGGCGCTCAATGAGATAGTCATTAGCCGGGGGCAAATGGCCCGGGTAGTTCGTCTCAATACATATATCGACGGTGGTTTTTTAACCACATACATTGCCGATGGGTTGATTTTAGCTACGTCTACAGGTTCTACGGCTTATGCTTTAGCCGCCGGAGGACCTATTTTACCGCCTGAGTTGGAAAATTTTCTATTGGTTCCTATTGCGCCGCATTTAAGTCTTGATCGCGCCTTAGTCTTATCAAAAGGCGCTACGGTTCGAATTCAAGTCTCAACCGATCATAAAGCGGTTTTAACCGTTGATGGACAAATTGAGGTTGAGATCGCCCATCGAGATGAAGTAATTATGCGAGCAGGGCCTTGGCGCGCCCAATTTTTACGACTTCGAGAGAAAAATTACTTCTATCAAACTTTGATGCATCGTCTAGGGTGGCCTCATCCTAAAAAACGGTAATTTTATGGTAAGCATTTAATCAAATGCCAAGGATTCTAGGCTAAAATTTAAAAACTCGGTTTTGAGGAGGTTGTGTTGCGTTAGGGGTTCCCGGATTTGTACCCGTTAAGCCCGCAACGTATACACCTTTGAAAACCTTATTTGAGGATAAGTAAGGATGGCAGGAACCACAAAAGATCTGGTTCAGCAAGGGTTAGCCGCAGCCAGAGTTGGTGACACAGAAGACGCCCGCCGGTTATTGTCATTGGCAACTGAGAAAATGCCTGATAACCCGGATGCCTGGTTGGGGTTGGCCGGTGTTGTGGATGACTTGGATGATAAACAGCGCTATTTTGAGAAGGTTTTGGAACTCGATCCTGAGCATGACGAAGCCAGAGCCAGTTTAGCACTTGTCAAACAAAAACTGGACGAAAAACGGGAAGCAAACGCCGGGTTAGGCGTTTGTTATCGTCATCCTGAAATAGAAACGGGATTACGCTGCAATCGCTGTAATCGGTTTATTTGCCCGAAATGCGCCAAACGAACGCCGGTTGGCTTTCGATGTCCGGAATGTATTCGGGAACAGGAAGATAAATATTATACCGGCGGCAATGCCGATTATGTCATAGCGGCAGTTATTGCCTTTCCGCTGTCTTTGATTGTGGCGGCCCTGTTTACGTTTGTTCTGGGGCGACTGGGCTTTTTCTTCCTACAAATTATTATCGCTTTCTTTGCAGCACCGGCTGCAGCCGGCTTTATTGCCGAAGCTGTACGCTGGGGAGTCGGACGACGTCGCTCGCGTTATCTGCGTCACGTAGTGGTCGGTTGCCTGATACTGGGGACAGCTCCGTTTCTTATCCTCTTCTTGTTAGCCGGTAGCCTTTTTGGCATAATTTTACCAGGAATGTTGATCTTTTTGGGCAGTGCCACTATTTCTGCCCGGTTGCGGTAAGAGGCAGTCGCACCCTCACAATTTTAATTAAGTCACTTATTACTTCTAACCCATTGACATATAAGTCTTTCTCGATATGATCGAATTATGGCGTCACCGGCTTTGTTAGAAAAATTGGCATCTTATGTGCCAACCCCTATCGCACATTCTATCTACCAAAAGCCTGATATTATGTTGGCAGAGCCAACATCTCGGCGCTTGCCTGCTGCCATTTTGTTTAGCGATATTTCCGGTTTCACCCAACTCACTGAGACTCTCAGTGATGCTGACTCCATTTCTAGCGAAGATTTCCCCCATTTAATTGCCACCGGCGCAGAAGAATTGACCGCCCTTATCAATGATTATTTTACCGAGATGATTAAGATCAGCCAGACATTTCATGGTCAGGTGGTCAAATTCTCCGGTGATGCACTCACTATTTTATTTCCGGCTGAAGAAATTGATCTTGTAACGGCCACACGTCAGGCGAGCGAATGTGGGCTGGCTATGCAAGCCAAAATGAAAGATTTCGCTACGGTTAAGACATCACGTGGTAGCGCCTCTTTATCGATGACCGTCGGCGTCGCTGCTGGAGAGATTTTGGAATGTACCGTAGGTGGCGAACTGGGCCGCTGGGAATATGTTGTCGCCGGTGAACCCTTAGTGCAGTTGGCAGTGGCAGAACATCGTGCCAAACCGGGTCAAACTGTACTTAGCCCTAGCGCCTGGCACTTGGTCGAGACTTATTTGGAAGGTGTGCCGTTTGAAGAGGCACCGGACTTTGTCTGTTTACAAAAAGTTGCCCAACCACTTCCTTTGATTCCTCCAAAAAAGATTGATTGGGGTCAGCTCGATACCGATCTTCAGCAACTGGCTGCCAATGCATTAGGTCTGTTCGTACCCGGCGCAATCAAAGTCCGCCTTAATGAACAGCCAGATTGGATCGCTGAACTACGCCGGATGACTATCGTCTTTGTAGGTATTGGCGGGATTGATTACGATGATCCGGAGGCTGCCGATCGATTACAGCAGTTTTTAAGAGCGAGTCAAAAGTTATTGTATCGATTTGAAGGCTCTCTCAATAAAGTTTCTGTTGATGATAAAGGGACCATCTTGCTGGTGCTATTTGGAGCTCCGCCCTTTTTGCACGAGGATGATCCCACCCGAGCTATGGCTTTCGCTTTAGAATTGCAGGCTGTCGCTAAACAGCAAAATCTGCGCGTAGCGATAGGGATTACGGAAGGCACTTTGTTTGCCGGCCCGGTAGGTTCGCCGGATCGTAGAGAGTACACCGTTTTAGGCGATGAGGTTAATCTGGCTGCGCGATTTATGCAGCATGGTCACGCTGGAACAATTATCATTAGTGAGCGTGTCAAAGAACGGGCGGATAGCCGCTTTTTAACCGAGGATTTGGGAAGTATTGCGGTCAAAGGTAAGACCCAGAACCAAACAGCCTATTTGGTAAAAGGTGAACAAGGCGATAGAGAAGAATTTGTTATGCGCTATCTGCTCCGCGAAGATACGTTAATTGGTCGTAAGGTAGAATTAGAGCAGACACGGCGCATAGCTGCCAAAGCGCGAACGGATCAACTTCAGGTTTTGTTTATTAGGGGCGAGTTAGGCATTGGCAAAAGCCGGTTGGCTTCGGAAATGTTACGTGAGTGGCTTATGACCGGCGGGGTTAGCTATGGCGGGCGCTGCATTAGCTATGACCGGCAAACACCCTACCGCGTATGGCGTGAAGTTTTGCTGGCTATTTATGGCTTGTCGCCCAACCTGTCGCCGCAGCGGCAGTTGGCTCGACTGGCGACAGGGATCGCCGATTTGGAAGATCCCCCCGATCAACCGGACTATTGGGCCGACCGTTTGCCTCTTTTGGCTGATGTATTGGGGCTGGAAGCGCCGGAGAACGAATTTACGCAATCCATTTCCGGACAACTACGGCGCAATAACACCTTTGCTCTCATCGAAGCACTCTTGCGCCACGAGGCCGAACGTCGCCCTGTTCTCATCTTACTGGAGGATATCCATTGGGCCGATGAACTTTCACTCGCCCTGGCTACCTATTTGGCCAGAAAAATGGTTGATACCCCTTTGCTGTTAGTGTTGGTTCATCGACCCATGATTGAAGATGGTTTGTTGGAAGATTTAGAGGGCTTATCCTATACCCACATTATTGATTTAGAGTCACTTTCACTGGAGGAAAGCCGATATTTTGTTGCGCTTTTGTTCGACTCTATTCCTCTTTCCGAAGAAGCAGAAAAACTTTTGCTTAATCGAGGCCAGGGAAACCCTTTTTTTCTACAAGAAATAGCCGGAGCTATGCTCAATGGTATCAGTGACAAGCGCGATGAATTGGCCCATTTGTTGGGCAACCTTAACCTGCCCGAAACGGTTCAAGATGTTATCCTCAGCCGAATTGATCGGTTGGCTGAAGCGGAAAAACTGACGTTAAAGATCGCTTCTGTTATTGGCACTCGATTTCAACGCTCTTTACTTTCGGCGGTACACCCCGCTAATCATTCGGCCTTAACGTTATCATCACAGTTGGCAAAATTAGAAAATGAAAAGCTAATTAAGCTGGAAACACCTGCTCCCAAATGGGAATATGATTTTCGTAATGTTATCGTCCAAGAAGTTGTCTATGAAGGGCTGCTTTCGGTACAGCGACGACAGCTTCATAAACTGGTAGGGGATACACTAGCTGATTTGGTCCCGGATGAGGTGGAGCGACTGGCCTTCCACTACAGCCGTAGCGGCGATTGGGAAAAGGCCCTGCATTATTTGAAAGCCGCAGGTAATAAGGCGCAACGTGAGTATGCTAACTATGCTGCTATCAACTACTATACCGAAATCTTGAATTACCTGGCGACTATATCTCGTAACGAGAACATAGCCGGGATTATTTCTACCAGCTATTGGGATGTTCTCTACGAGCGCTCCAAACTCTATAATTTGATCGGACAACGCGGCTCAGAGATGGAAGATTTAGATACGCTTGGTGTTCTCTCTGAGGCGCTGAAAGATGATTATCGGCGAGCCTTGGCGGCTAAGCAATGGGCCCATATGTATGCGACAAGCGGTGATTATGACTCAGGTCTGGAATTGATTGAACGCTCCGTTCAAATGGCCGAGAAAGCCGGCGCAGAGAAAGTGGTGGGCGAAGGCTACAATTTATGGGGCAAGCTCCTTTATATTCGCGGCGATTACAAAACCGCTGACAACTATTCGCAGCGTGCTTTACATATTGCGCAGAAATTGCAAGACAAAAGTGCCCAGGCTGATTGTCTGAATAGTTTGGGCATTATAGCCCACTACCAAGCCGATCACGAGGTGTCACTTTACTTTTTTCAAGAAGCTATTGATTTGTGGCGTGCTCTGGGCGATCAGGTTGGTTTAGGAAATAGTCTAAGTCATGTGGGGCAGGCTTACTATAATATGGGCAAATATCAAACGGCCTTAAATTCTTATCATGAAGCCCTAAATTTACAACGTGCCATTGGTGACCGTAGCGGCGAAGCCTTTGCCCAACTCAATTTAGGTCAACTGCATCGCTCACTAGGTAACTACGTTGTGGCAGAAAGATTTTTCAAGCAAGCGCTATCAACTTACGAGGCCATTGAGGATAGGCGCTATGAAGCGCAAAGCTTGTATCACTTAGGATTTCTTTATGGGTGTTGGGACCACTATGATGAGGCTTTTGCCTATCAGGATAAAGCCATTACCATTTTAAGGGAGCTTGATGATCCTTGGGCTTTGGGGCGTGCGTTGACATACTACGGGTGGACCATGCTAAAGACCGATCAGCCTAAACAGGCCAGAAAATATTTTGAAGAGGCCCTCAAAATCAAGCAAGAAACCCAGCAGACGGTAGCAATTATAGAAGATTTGACGGGGTTAGGTGAAATGGCCTTAGTTCGAAATGATCTCAGTTTAGCAACAACGTGTACGCAACATATTTTGAAACACATCAACGAACAGGGCATTAATGGTATCGAGCATATTTTGTCGACTTATTTAACATGCTATAACGTTCTAAGTGCATCAGGGAACCAAGAAGACGCTCAAAACGTGCTAGCCCAAGCGAGAGCGCTTCTCTTTGAACAAGCCGAAACTTTAGGAGATACAAAACTAAAGCATTTGTTTCTAAATAATGTCTCTGCCCATAAGACGATTAGAAAATTGGCTGAATAAGCTTATCAAAAAAAAAGCCTCCGGAACCCTCCGGAGGCTTTTTTGAAGCGTTTTATTTAGTTAACAAAGCCAATTAACCGATTGGCGTGATTGGGCTGGCGTAACTTAGCCAACGCCTCTTTCTCAATCTGGCGAATGCGCTCACGGGTTAGCCCAAAACGTTCTGCTACATCCTGCAACGTTAAAGGTTGTCCATCGCGAAGACCGTATCGTAATTCAACAATTCGACTTTCGCGAGCGCTCAACCCGGCCAGAGCACGACGGATTTCCGTTTCGAGCAACGTCGAGTCAACCTGATCTTCAAGGGCTTGCGTTAAATCATTTTCGACAAAGTCGGCCAGCGTTGCGCCGTCTTCACCTACCGGCTCTTCGAGACTCAAGGTTTCTTGACCATCTTGAAGCAACTCATAAATTTGCTCCGGAGCATCACCGGTTACCGCCGCAATTTCTTCCAATTCAGGCGCACGACCCAACTTTTGCGTAAGTTGACCCATAACCTTTTTAATCTTGCCTAAGTGATCCACTTTATGAACAGGCAAGCGGATTACTCGAGTTTGAACAGCTACGGCCCGGCTTACGCTTTGTCGAATCCAGTAGCTGGCATACGTGCTAAGGCGCACACCTTTACTGGCATCGAACTTGTCAATTGCTCTAATCAAGCCCAATAC
The DNA here is from genome assembly GCA_020433805.1 of Anaerolineae bacterium. Taxonomy (GTDB): domain Bacteria; phylum Chloroflexota; class Anaerolineae; order 4572-78; family J111; genus JAGRBY01. The sequence goes on along the minus strand of JAGRBZ010000040.1, from coordinate 16,254 downwards.
GCCTTCTTGCGAAAGCTCTGCCAAACTCAGGCCATGGCCGGAGTATTTGCTGGCAATACTGATAACAAGTCGCCCGTTCGCTTGGATCAAGGTTTTGCGCGAAGCAGCGCCTCGGTCAACGGATTGGCGTAATTTTTCACATTCTTCCGGATCGAGATCTTCGGCTTTTGACGTTAGACGTTTATAAGCCTGCTTCCCGGCCAACATCTCCCTAATTAAGCGCTTTTCTTCATCAGGAGAAACAGGCGCGGTAGCGGCAAGGTTTGCTATACTTAATCTAAATAATGCTTCATCTGGAGCCCATGTGGATGCCATAATTCACCTCACTAATTTAACCTATTTTTCAACACCACAAACTATCAACTATACGTACTAAACGCGCCAAAAGTTTGCAGAGAGGGGCTACTTTAATACAAAATCATTAATTTAATGAATAATCAACAAAAGGAAGCCTTTGTACTCTTTGGTGATCTTGATATGCCTTTAGCATGTAAGCTAAAATCTTATTTTCTTTATCCAAAGTCGACACAGCTTTTGCCATCAATGCTGTTAGCGATGTGGCCGAAAGAATTTTCTGCTTATCAGGAAGCGATCCCTGCATAGCCGTTCCGGCTAAATAAGCTAATGCTTCCGGCTCTGACGGTAAGACGGCATTTGATAAATCTTCACCCGATGCACTCGCCAGATGGTTGATATACGCTTCCACCTTTGGTCGAAGCGAACGCGCTAAAAGATCGATTATTCTTGGGTCTTCATTTTCCTTAATGGGATAAGGGTCGACGCGACCAATAATAAAATCATCTTCACTGGCCGTGATATCTCGGACGATAAATCTTTCTTGGCCTACCGTGACTACATTCATTCGGCCCTCTTTGAGATGCTCAACAGCTGTGATCCGGGCTGTTGTGCCAATTTCGTACAAATCATCACGGAAAATATTGTCTACATTGGGTTTTTGAGCTTCTTTGGATTTTGCCAGCACCACGCCAAACATTTGGTCCGGGCTGTCGATGCACTGCTTAATCATAACCTGGTACCGTTTCTCAAAAATGTGTAGTGGTAGCATCATCCCGGGAAACAGAACCACATCTAAGGGGAATAGAGATAAAGTTGAGTTAGGATTTAGCATTTATACTATTTCTAGCTTTGCTTCTAACGGAACAATTCTTAGAATTATACGCACCTCATTGTGATAATCTTTACTCTGTACCTAATTTGTTATCCTGAGATGCAAATAAGCAGTAATCTTAGTTGCGTTGGTAACTACGTTGTATACCAGTCTATCCAGTTTTTGTTGGTTGTCAATGTGTTTTTCTGCACCAAAAGTTTTTGGCACAAAATAAATTTTACAAAAAAGTTTTAATTTACTTTAGAAACGAAATGAATAGTAATTTCGTGTACAAGGCTTGCTTATTTCAACAAAATGGTACCATTTGTAAATTAAAGCCAAGTTAAATAAAGTGACATAAATAGAACATTTGGTTGGTATTTTTGCTACATCATTTTGAGTATGTGGTATGAACTTTTCTTACTTCTACACATCAAAATTAACAGATTATACCCCATACATTTGGGTGATTGGCTCACGTTTGGCATCGTGCTATAATTCTTAACGATAGAGTAGGTGAATATTTTAGGGGGAAGTAAATAATGGCCGTACCTTCATCGCCGGATGTCGATGTTCCGCGTGTTTTGGTTGTTGATGATGATCACGAAGTTGCCAAATCTATTGAGGCATCGCTGCGTAGAAACTACCAAGTTTATGTAGTTTATAGTGGTATCAGTGCTTTAAAGGAAGCACGACGACACAGCCCTGATATTATTGTTTTAGATGTCGTTATGCCTGGTTTCGACGGACTTGAAACCTGCCGTGAACTGCGTATCGATCCGGCTCTAGCCGACATTCCTATCCTTTTTTTGACGGCATTAGGGCGTCCTGAAGATAGAGTAGCCGGTTTACGAGCCGGGGCTGATGATTATCTAACCAAACCGTTTAATTTAGAAGAGTTACAACTTCGAATAAAAGCTATTCTACGGCGCGTTCAACGTAAACCCTCAGCTCCGACAAAGGCGCTCATCGAGGTAAATGATCTTTCGTTGGATCGACATAGCTACACGGTAACAACGCCTTACAAAGAATCGGTTTTAACTCCGGTTGAATTTGAGCTGTTGTACCATTTAATGACTCACCCTGATGAGGTTTTTACCAGCGATAGATTGCTCAAAGAAGTATGGGATTATCCATCGGAGACAGGTAGCCCCGACCTGGTTCGGATGCATATTAAAAATCTACGCAAAAAAGTTGAGAAAGATCCCAGCAAGCCCTGTTATATTCTTACCATTCCCCGCCGTGGGTACACTATCGCATCGAGTGAATAAAGCGATCAAAAAAGCCTCACCAATTTCGGTGAGGCTTTTTAATTAAAAATGAGTTCAGCCTGCTAAATCAATAATTTTTTGCTGCTCAGTTAATGGTTCTGATAACTCCGGTTTACGAACGACCCGACTTGGCCGCGTTGCCACATCTGCTAAGGCCTGCTCAATGCGACAAATTTCTTCATGAACTGAATCTACTAGCGGCGACGTAAAAGCATCGTGTTCTTTACCGACAAACAATCCTACGAGAGCTGTTACTCTCCTCATAATGACACGACCTGGTAACAGTACCTCCATAAACAGCGTCACTCCTTCCCGGCATATAACGAATGTTAATATAAGTTCCCCCCTGGTGCATTACTTTTACACCAGGTTCATAAAGCTGGCAAGTTTTCGTATAACCCATGCCATAGCTATTGTATCATAGTTTGTTTTGACATCAATACTCCTTTGTAGCTATTTATTTGACAATAACCAGGCAAATTGTAACCAAATCGTAAAACGGTTATACCGTATTAATCCTTACCTGGCAGCAACTATGGTATAATGGAGGTTAGGCAAAAATTTATGATGATAACCATAGACGGTACGTACGGTGAGGGCGGTGGTCAAATAATACGAACATCTTTAACCTTAGCCGCTTTACTGACCCGACCACTTCATATCAAAAACATTCGCGCCGGGCGTAAAAATCCAGGTTTGGCAGCCCAGCACCTCACGGCTGTACGGGCAGCGGCAGCACTCTGTGGAGCAGCGCTTCGAGGTGACCATCTCGGCTCGATGGAACTGATTTTTGAACCACAGCAAACGCCTATCCGCGGTGCATATCGCTTCGACATTGCGGAGGCACGCGAGGGCGGCAGCGCTGGGGCCGCAACATTGGTTTTACAAACGGTGTTGCTGCCTCTTACGGTAGCTGATGGCAACAGCCGAGTGCTGCTCAAAGGCGGAACCCACGTTCCTTGGAGCCCCTCATTTCATTATGTGCAGCAAGTATTTCTGCCGCTTCTGGCTCGATGCGGGTATCAGGTAACGTCCGAACTCGAGGCGTGGGGCTGGTATCCGGCGGGGCAGGGCCGGATTAAGGCGGAAATTACAGGGCATGGGGGTTTTAAGCACCTTAGAGGCCGCGATCCGTTTGTACGTGGTGATTTGAAAAATGTTACGGGGCTTGCGGTCGCCTCTAGCTTGCCATCCCACATTGCTCAGCGGATGGGGCAGCGAGCGGCCAATCGTTTGGTACAGGCCGGATTGCCCGCGTCGATTACGCCGCAGCGCGTGCGTTCTGTTTCGCCGGGAGCAGGCATTTTTCTCACGGCCGAGTATGAGTCGAGCCAAGCCGGTTTTGGATCAATTGGCAAGAAAGGTAAACCCTCTGAAGCCGTGGCTGATGAGGCCGTAGACGCCCTTCTTGCATTTCACCAAACCGGCGCAACTTTTGATAAGCACTTAACCGACCAGATGCTGTTGCCCCTCGTCATAAGCGGCCATCGCGGCACGATCGCTGTGGAGTCATTGACGCGCCATACCATGACCAACATGTGGGTGATCGAGCAGTTTTTGGGGCCGGTTATTAAAGCCAATCCCCGTAATAACACCCTTGAATTTTTTGAGCGCCTATGAAAGCAAACCTCAAACCATGATGGAACATACGAAGATAGAATTGATGTGCTCTCGGTGTACAGAAGCGCAGAATTCTCATTCTTGTCAGTGGTTCACTATTTCAATAATTTATCGTCGTTGCGTTCTTGACAGAAATAGAGTAACATACGCCAAATTTTTAGAATTGAACCGCTCCGTCTCAATTTAATTCCACCCTACCTCCCTATTCAAATGCGTAACGGTGAATATTTTGAAGGTGAGCTTTTCTTAACTACGTTTAGTTGGTGATGAAGAGAGCAGCGTTGACTATCGCTACGCAACGCCCTTTACGGCGTCTCAAAACCTACCTGTTACAGGTTGAATGACGCGTCGCTACTCTTACAATACTTCATTTGAGGATATAGTATTTATGTTTGAGGTAATCTTTTTAGGCACTTCCGCCTCAGCCCCTTCCGTCCATCGTGGCTTGTCGGCCAATGTGGTGCTTTATCGTGAGCATCGATTTTTAATCGATTGTGGTGAAGGCACCCAACGACAAATATTGCAAAGTGGCTTAGGCTTTAAGCGTCTGAATAAGATTTTGTTAACTCACGGCCATCTTGACCATATTCTGGGACTGGGTGGCCTGGCCTCTACCTTTAGCCGGTGGGAGGCTGTAGATAATATGGAAATTTATGGCGGTGCGGCTACGCTTGAGCGCGTACGTGATTTGATCTTTAGGGTAGTGCTGCGTGGAGGCGATACGTCATCTTTTAAAGTTAAGTTTGTTCCCATCAAACCGGGCGTCATATTTGAAGACGATAGCTTCTTCATTCAGGCCTTTCCGGTAACCCACCGCGGGCCGGACTGTTATGGCTATTTGTTTCAGGAAAAATCACGCCGTCCGTTTCTCAACGACAGGGCCGAAGTCCTTGGCGTGCCGATTGGTCCGGAACGTCGCCGTCTGGTTAACGGCGAAAGCGTCACCTTAGCCGATGGGCGGGTGATTTCACCGGACGACGTGCTTGGTCCGGCGGTGGAAGGCAGCAAACTGGTTTTTGTAGGGGATGCCGCCCGAACCGACAATTTGGTGAAATACGCTCAAAATGCTGATGGTTTGGTCATCGAGGCTACCTATATCGAGGCTGATGCCGAGATGGCCCGTCGCTTTGGTCATCTTACTGCGGCGGGGTCGGCGCGTTTGGCCCAAGAAGCGAACGTCGGCCGGCTTTATTTAACGCACCTCTCGCGGCGTTATCGCGAGGCGGATGTGATTTCGGAAGCGCAGGCCATTTTTCCCAACACAATGGTTGCCCGTGACTTTGATAAAGTGACGGTAGGGAAGAAGGGCAAGTAATCGACCGTGGATACTCTCTTGACTGCCGGAGCTTCTCATTTTGGCTTAACCTTGTCTGAGGCGCAGCTACACGCATTTGAAAACTACTATCGCGAGTTGGCGGCATGGAACGAAAACATCAACCTGACGCGCATTATCGAGCCGGACGATGTGGCCATTAAGCATTTTCTCGACAGTTTGTCGATTGTCCCAGCTCTGCCGCAGCGGAACAAGCCGCTTTCAATTATCGATGTCGGGAGCGGGGCCGGCTTTCCCGGTATTCCGCTTCGGATAGCGATACCCGAAGTAAAAGTTACGCTTTTAGAGTCCACCGCTAAGAAGACAAATTTTTTACAGCATGTCGTTAATACCCTGGAGTTAGAGTCGGTTAGGGTGATCACCGCCCGTGCTGAGGAGGCCGGCCAACAACCCGAACATCGAGAGAGGTATGATGTAGCAGTGGCCCGGGCTGTTTCTCGCCTATCGGTGTTGGCCGAATACATGCTGCCGTTGGTCAAAGTCGGAGGTTATGTTATTGCCCAAAAAGGGCAAAATCCGGCTGAGGAAATCGAGGCGGCACGCTCCGCACTGCGGATTTTGGGCGGCCAACTCATTAAGGTTCAACCGGTCGCTGTGCCGGGGCTGGATGGAGAGCGTCATCTGGTGATTATCAAAAAAACCAAGCCAACACCGAAGCTCTATCCACGTCAGCCCGGTTTGCCGAACAAAGAGTCGTTGTAGGCAACTGTATTGGACATAAATGTGTTGACGTTGCCTTTGATTGACAGTATACTTTCGACATAACTTTACTACGAGGATTGTATTTTAGTGTCCCCCGGCGGAAGGCTCAGATTTTACATACTTTTGTGCCTACTCTTCTTTATGATGTTTCTGGGTTCAAATTCGCCAACAACGGTGATGGCTCAAGACTCCGAGACCGATCTGAATGCGGCGGTTGAGGCTGTTTTTAATCAGCTAACGCCGGCAGAGCGGGTCGGACAGCTTTTTCTTGTCTCGTTTCAAGAAAATGATGTTGGCGCTGAGTCGGAAATTGCCGAACTTATTCAACAGTATCGGGTTGGTGGTGTGTACATTTCGGCCCAAAACCGAAACTTTTTCAACACGCAAAATACTCCGGCCCAGGTGCTACGGTTAACGAACAGTCTGCAAGCGTTGGCCCAAACCCCGCCGCCCATTACGGCCACGGCAGCACTGACCGAATCGGCTACCAGTCCGGCGAGCGAGAGCTACACGACTATCCCGCTTTTTGTTGCCACAATCCATGAAGGCGATGGCTTTCCTGAAACGGAAATTCGAAATGACATGGTCGATGTTCCCAACGCCATGGCCTTGGGCGCAACATGGAATCCTGAAAATGCGCAAAAAGTGGGCCAGGTAGTTGGTCACGATCTGCCACTGGTGGGTGTTAATATGCTGTTTGGTCCGTCGCTTGATGTGTTAGACAATCCCCGGCTTGATCGGGGCAACGGTTTAGGCACACGTACTTTTGGAGGAGATCCCTTTTGGGTCGGCGAGATGGGACAGGCCTATATTAAAGGCATCCACGAAGGTAGCGGCGGTAATTTATTGACGATCGCCAAACATTTTCCCGGTTTCGGCAGCAGCGACCGGGAAATCAACCGGGAAGTTCCTACCATTTTTAAGTCTCTGGATGATTTGCGACAGGGTGAACTGCATCCTTTCTTTCAAGTGACCAACCTCGATATAGATACTCCGGATATGGTTACGGATGGTTTGATGACCTCGCATGTGCGCTACCAAGGCTTGCAAGGGACCGTGCCAATTAGTTTTGATGCGCGTAACCTGCCGGCGCTACTGGCTCTGGATGAAATGGCACCGTGGCGTAATGCCGGTGGTTTAATTGTCAGCGCACCGCTGGGTGCACCCGCAGCGCTAGGCAGTATCGCTGCCGGCAGCCAGACTTTTCCGGCGCGACGCTTAACTCAGGATGCATTTCTGGCCGGCAGCGACATCTTATTTCTGGATACCTTTGCGTTTGAAAACGATCCTGACAGCCGGATGGCGAATATCACCGATGCACTTCTCTTTTTTCAAGAGAAATACCGGGATGACTTAAATTTTCAAGCTACAATCGATCGTTCCGTGCGGCGTATCCTTCGGGCCAAAATAAAGCTTTACGGATTAGATCTCATTAACAGCACGGTATTACATTCCTTTGAGGATCTGAGTGATTTAGGAGCCGTCGAGATAGATTTGGATCAGATTGCTCGAGACGGGGTAACCCTTATTGCACCTGGAACAGAATCCGGGCGGCCTACCCTACCTAACCCACCTCAGTCGGGTGAAAATATTCTTATCTTCACCGATGATCGCCAGGTTCGTGAATGTCCCGATTGTTCTCAGTTTCAGGTCGTGTCAACGACGGCTTTGGAAGAAAATATTCTGAGGCTTTTTGGGCCGGATGCTACGGGGCAGGTATCAGATGATCAAATCAATAGCCTTAGCTTTGCCGATTTAAAGGCGTGGCTGGATGATGACTCTGATGGTGACACAGAGATAGACGCGCTCATTAACGAAGCGGATTGGCTCATCTTTGGCATGTTAAATGTTGATACGCAAATGTATCCTGAGTCAGATGCCGTGATTGCACTACTCCGCAATCGATTTGATGATTTGCGCAATAAAAACCTCATTCTGTTTGCCTTTAATGCGCCCTACTTTTTAGGCGAAACGGAGATTAGCCAACTTACGGCCTATTACGCTTTCTACAGTAAAACTCCCCATTATCTAGAGGCCGCGGCGCGCCTGCTATTTCAGCAGTTTGAACCCTCCGGCGCGTCTCCGGTTGAGATACCGGCCATCGGCGCGCTCGATTTAAGCCCGGACCCGGCTCAGGTTATTCAACTTAACCCTATTCATCAGATCAGTACGTCAGGAGCGGTTACGCCAATTTCGACGCCGCCGGATGCGGAGCCGATTATCGACTTGGCGGTTGGGGAAGGTATTCTGGTTAGAACGGGGGTTATTGTCGATAAAAATGGGAATCCTGTGCCGGATGGGACAATTGTTAACTTTTTTAGATCTTATCCCTTAGAAGGATTAGGATTAGGCCCTATTCAATCGAGTACGGTAAGTGGCGTGGCCGAGACAGTTATTCTCAAAGAGCGCGATACGCCGCTTTCTATTCGAGCCTCTAGCGATTTGGCGGCTCAGTCTGAAATTTTGAATATCGGCCCCGGTATCGTCGATACCCCTACACCGACCATAACGCCGACAGAGACACCAACGGCAACACCTACTCCAACGGAAATCCCTACCCAAACGCCCACTCCTACCTTAGAAGAACCGACCACGACTCCGACCTCTACGCCGGTACCGCTGTTGTTGCAGCCGCCTTTGCCGCCTCGGCCGGTGACCTTCATCGATCTCATCTATTCTATCGCCGTCTCCTTGACGATAGGTGGCATTGCCTTTACTTTAGGCGGGGAGCGTTTTGTTTTAGAGGAGCGATTGCGGGGGGCATTGGTGGCTTTGGCTTCGGGTTTGGTGGGGTATATTGCCTTTACAATTATAGGGATGGCTTTTTACGAAATAGACTTTGTAGAACGCTTTATCCGGCAAAATATAACCGATCATTGGGTAGCGGCACTTTTTGCGCTGATTTTCTCAATTGTGGGCGTTCTTGTTTGGCATTTAAAGCCGGGGCGGGTATTTTGGAAAAAGCAATCAAGTAAATCACCCTCTAGCGGGTAATCTCGCTAATGGGAGCGATAGTGGTTGGGTTCAGACCAGTTCGATTAAGACCGTCATCGGGCGTTAAAGTCAGAATAGCGGCAAGCGTCAGTAAGGCCGTAATTAAAGCCAACAGCACGCGATTACGCCAAATAGCGGCTCGCCAGCCGTTAACCGTCCGGCCGTTGATGATAATGGGGCTGTTGCCCAATAGTTCGTTTCTGAATTGTTTTACGCTGTTGGGTCTATCGCCGGGATGGAGACCCAAAGCGTGCAAAATTGCCTGCTCAGTTTGAGGCGATACATCGGGATTGATTTTTCGAATACTCAACTGCGGATCGAACTTCTCGCGAATGTAGCGACTTTTGGCATCAGGCGGGGGTTGGTTCGTGAGCAACTGATAAAGTGTGGCTCCCAGCGAATAAATATCAGAGCGAACATCGGTGTGACCCGAGTCGCCACCTATCTGTTCAAGGGGGGCATATTGAATGGTAGCTCGACCTTGCAAAACTGTTATTGTTCGGTTATCATCTGGAATCATCAACTTGACCAACCCAAAATCAACCAGTTTAATGGTTCCATTTGGAGTTAGCTTGATGTTCGAAGGTTTTATATCGCGATGTAAAACCGGCGGGTCTTGTTGATGAAGATAGTCGAGCGCGTTGATAAGCTGCTCTGTCCAGGTTAAAACCTGATCTTCCGGGATGAACTCACCTTTGTGGCGGGCGTTTTCGATAATTTCGCGCAGATCCTGGCCTGGTACAAAATCCATCACCAGATAGTCGCGCCCGTTAAATAAGAAAAAATCAGACACTTTCGGTAAGTTGGCATGGTCTAAACGTGCCAAAATACTGGCTTCACGGTGAAACGCTGCCTGAGATTGTTCTAGAAATGCTTTTGAATTATTGGGGTCTGGGACGACTTCTTTGATCGCACAAAGGCGACCCTCTAGACGTAAATCTTCGGCTTTGTAGATTGCGCCCATGCCGCCCTGACCTACCAGGTCCACAATGCGGTAGCGAGACCACAAAATGGTGCCAGGGGTCAACAGGTCTGACATCTCTTTTCTTCTCCATCTGTTTGTACACCACCAGGGTGTACTAAAAGTCCAAATTTGTGAATTTTTACAAATTCGGGTGGCATGAAATAGCTTAACTGAACAAACTTTTTCTGTCAAAAGAAACCAAGCAAGTAGTCCAATTGAGGAAACGCTAGGTAGGGAGAAGAGCGTGAGACGGTCATTCTTCTTGACTTTTTGAAGATTGCAGACAGACTAATTCAGATACAACCTTTATTATAGTTGATTTGAAAGGCAATAACAATGTCTAGACGAGAAGTAGCCATGTTGCTTATTCAGGAAGGCAACAGCCCTAAATCGCAATGGCCCTTAACGAAAGATAGTACAATTATTGGTCGTGAGACCGATAGCGATATTCAAATTGACGACCGTCAGGTGTCGCGGCAGCATGCCGAAATTATGTTGATGCCGGATGGTTACTATATGTTGCGTGATCTCGGCAGTAAAAACGGCACTTTTTTAAACGGTCAGCCGGTTGCCAGCGAGCCAAAGCTCATCCGCAATGGCGATGAAATTAGCATCGCCCTGTGTGCCAAATCAACCTTTGTAGCGGAAGAGGCCACTGCCCCGGCCATAATCGGACAGCGCAAGCCGGGACTGCGTATGGATGTTGCCGCCAAGCGGGTTTGGGTAATGAGCGAGGAGATCGATCCCCCTTTGTCTTTGGCCCAGCACAATTTACTGGAACTGTTATATACCCATGCCGGCCATGTTGTTTCACGCGATGAGGTTGTGGCAGTGGTCTGGTCTGAAGAGGAAGCTGAGGGCGTTTCGGAGCAAGCCATCGATGCCCTGGCCCGACGGCTTAGAGAACGTATTGCGGAAATCGATCCGAATAATAAGTATGTCGAAACGGTGCGTGGTCATGGTTTTCGACTAAATTTAGCCGAAAACTAACAACCGTTTATCGTGTTTATCAATACTGGAAACTTCTACCCTTATTTTAGCTCTATTATGGAGGATATACTCTGACTCGTCAACATCCTATTATCGGTATTTCTTGCCGGCCCGACATAAGCGGGATTTATCCTGGTCGAGCCATCAACTCTCAGAATAAATCGTACACCGATGCTGTTCTCCAGGCTGGCGGTATTCCACTTTTAATTCCGATTGAGGTCAAAGGCCATCTGCTGTTAGAGATCTTTAACCAGATGGACGGCATTCTCTTCTCCGGCGGCGGGGATGTCGATCCCGGTTTTTATCAAGAAAAGCCGGCTGTCGATAACCTGTCGGATGTGCAAAAAGCGCGCGACATTCACGATATTGAACTTATGCGCCTCGCTATGGAATCGCACAAACCGTTTTTTGCCATTTGCCGGGGAATTCAGATTATGAATGTCGCGGTCGGCGGAACGTTATGGCAAGATATCGCTCGGCAATATAATAAACCCATCCGGCACGATTTTTACTACACCGACAACCGCTTTCCTCGCTACTATATTGCCCATGAGGTCAATGTCGAAAAAAGCTCGCTGTTAGGCCAAATTGTCGGCAGCGAGCAGATTCCGGTTAATAGTCTTCATCATCAAGGCATTAAGGATGTAGCCCCTGTATTGCGCGTTGCTGCGTGTGCGGCAGATGGTTTAGTTGAGGCCCTGGAAGTGAAAGATCATCCTTTTGGTCTGGGTGTACAATGGCATCCTGAAGAATTGGTTAATGAGCATGAGTCTGCCCAAAAGATTTTTGCCGCCTTTGTGGAGGCAACGCGCAATGGTCATCACCCCAATTCTCAATAGACCGTCATCGTTTTACAAACCCCACATAAGTGAAATATAAATCGGGGTAGCAATGGCTAATAACAAGCTCAGCGGTGCACCAACGCGTGTAAAGTCGATGAATTTGTAGCCGCCGGGACCATAAACCATAGTATTGGTTTGATAACCAACCGGGGTGGAAAAGCTCATCGAGGCAGCAAACATGCTGGCTAAAATGAAAGCACGGGCATCAAGCCCCAACGCCTCTGCCGTAGCGATGCCAACCGGCACCATAATTACGACGGCCGCGCTGTGAGAAATAAACTCGGCCATCATAACTGTCATAACATAGAAAATACCCAAGACGATGATGGGCGGGGCATGGTCGGCAGAGAGCGTGGCCAGGTGGGCCAAAAACTCAGCACCGCCGGTACGCTGTAAAGCCAACCCTAGGGGGATAATCCCGGCCAATAAAAAAATGACATCCCAGCGGATGGCTTCGTGTAGTTCATTCACTTTTAAGCAGCCGGTCAGCACCATCAAAACACTGCCGACAATTGATGTAACAAGGATGGGGTAGCCCAATGCGGCTGCCACAACCACCCCACTGATAATCGCCAGCGCGATAGGGATTTTGTCGCGCCGGAATTCCTCCATCTGCATTTCCTCGGTCACAATAAAACCAGGTTCTCGCTTGATTTGGTCTAGGGCAGGTTGAGCCCCACGGAGAAGGAGGGTATCGCCAAAGTTGAGAATGACCTGGCTGAGACGATCACGTATTAGCTCGCCATGTTTACGAATCGCGATGACGGTACAGTTGTAGTGATGTCGAAAGTTTGTGGTTTCTAACGTGCCGCCGATTAAATCGGAATTGGGGCCAATAACCGCCTCTAACACGCCTCGTTTAGCGCGTTTGAGTTTGTTTTCGGTCAGATGTTGGTCGCCCCAGCGGGTTTCTGGTTCAATGGCTAATTCAGCTCTGTCTTTGAGCCGAAGCAATTGTTTCGTGTTGGTTTTGATAAATAATATATCGCCTTGATCAAAGCATTTGTCGGCCAACGGATGGTTTAGTTTTTTTCCGTTTCTGACAATTTCCAATACGTGAATATCGAATTGCTCTCGTAGACGGCTATCTACGACCGTTTTGCCGATAAGGGATGAGTTCTTCAAAATGATAACTTCTGTCAAATATTCTTTGATGGCATAAGTTTCGGAAACTTCGTCGACCGTAACGCGATTGGGTAGCATTTTGCGACCGACAAAAATGAGATAGAGAGAGCCGGTAATAAAGATCATCAAGCCAATGTGGGCAAACTCAAACATGCCAAATGCTCCGTATCCGGCTCGCTGAGCCAACGAACTGGCCAGAATATTGGTGGCGGTTCCAATCAACGTCACGGCACCGGCCATTTGCGAAAAATAAGAAAGGGGTATGAGTAATTTTGAGGGGGAGCGTTTGTGTTCGCGAGCCAACGTCAGAACGGAAGGTATGAGAATAGCCACCGCAGCCGTATTGTTGATAAAGGCCGATATAGGGCCAACTACCAGCAAAACCATCCATAGTTGTCGAACTTCGCTGTTGCCGGCGATACGCACCATATGGTGCGCTAATAGATTAATCATCCCTGTTCGATACACTCCGGCGCTTAGAATAAACATAGCCAGGATAGTAATTGTCGCCGGATTACTAAAACCAGAAATAGCCTCTTCCGGTTTGACATCAAGAATAGGCCCCAATAATAAGATAAGCGCCATAATTCCAAAGGCTACAAAATCGATAGGATAGATGTCAAGCATAAAGATCACTAAGGCTCCCAGCAGAATGGCAAAAGCCAGCAGCATTTCAATGCCCACGCTGTTGTCTCCTTAGATGTTCTAATATTCCAAGTGTGTTCATGACGTATCTCCGCGTTGAGATTATCCCCGATAATGTTGGGATATTTAACAAATCTTCACTTTTTGATGAAGGAAATCTTGATGAAAGGTTAAGTCTTCGTTAAATACTTTGAAAAATTGGTATAGCAGTCTCTCTTAGAAATTTTAACGAGGGTCTTGGGCTACAATGTAAGCCACTGTTGATTGCCACAAGACAATATTATCTGTGAGCTGCCGTTGAAAAAGGTCTTTTAGACTCTCTATTTCCGATGGGTCTAAACCTACACCGTCGGCCGGAGTCATGAGAAATTGGGCAAAGGTAGGCCGTTTATTGTTCGACGTAAGGTCAAACCAACGGTTAATTTGTTGCGTATCAAGTCGCCATTCGGCTGTTGTCGGTTCTACAAACAGCTCTACTTTATGAAAGCCTGCTTGCTCAAAAGTTGAAACCAGGCTTTTTTCATCCCAGTTCACCATCGGATCATTGGGATTCGTGTAAATAGCTTCCTCGGCGTTGCTGATCCGCTTAATGAGATCAGATGATAGGGAACTAAGATTGACCAATTTGTAAAGACGTTGGGTATGCCTGGGTACAACTTCGGCCAGGGCAATACGTCCGTTATCACTGAGCAATGTTTTTACCGCTTCAATAGCCGCGCCTTTATCAGTTAGTTGTGTTAAAACATTTCGACCTATGGCAACATCAAATCGAGGCGTTGACCGTTCTTCTCGTGATTTAAGTGCATCTGGAATGCGTTGTGGCAAATTCACCAACGCACCGGTCAGAATAACCGGCCGCTCGAGCACTTGTAAATTGTTGGCTTGCTGGGCCAGAACATCGGCTGTTTGCTGATTAGCGGCTAGAGTCCATACGCCACCCGTCGCAGCACGTCGAACAGCCTCCCACGTCAATAGACCTGTGCCTGCGTTGAGGTCTAGGACTAGATTATGCCGTTCTACGTGCGCTAAGGCAAAAATTCTATCACGAATGCGGCCTAATTGGGAGCCTGTGCCGCTTAGGGTGCGTTGCAGCCAAGGATTCTGAGCTGTTGGTCCGCGCCCCATGTTCTCCACTTCCCAATCGAGGGAGTGGGGCGGTTCGAGCATGGCAGCCAACTGTTCTTCACGACGTCGGGCAACTAAATCGCGAATATTAGCCTCGTAACCTTGTTGGGACGGTTGGTAAAAAAGCCTTCCCTGCAAGCTTGGCGGCAAATACTGTTGAGCAACCCAATGATCGCGATAGGCATGGGGATACAAATAACCCGCCCCATGCCCGAAGTCGGCACCATCCCGATTGGCATCGCGTAGATGATTAGGAACTTCGGCTTCTCTTTCATTTTCTACAGCGGCTAAGGCATCAAAAAAGGCCATAACCGAGTTGCTTTTGGGCGTTGTTGCCAGATATAAGCAGGCCAGTCCCAGATGATAACGGCCTTCGGGCATTCCGACATAGTCAAAGGCTTGTGCTGCGGATGTTACGATAGTCATAGCATTGGGATCGGCCATGCCAACATCTTCACCGGCAAAAATAAGCATACGCCGGAAGATAAAGCGCGGATCTTCGCCGGCATACACCATCTTTGCTAACCAATAAAGGGCGGCATCAGGATCAGATCCACGCAGTGATTTGATAAACGCCGAAATCGTATCAAAATGGGCATCGCCATCTTTATCATAAAGTACGGCACGGCGTTGAATTGACTCTTCAGCTACTTCCGTAGTGATATTGATTAGGCCATAAGGATCGGGTGGCGTGGTTTCGACTGCTAATTCTAGTGCATTTAACACAGCTCGCGCATCGCCATTTGCCACATTCACGAGATGATTCAGCCCTTGCTCTGTCAAATTAACCTTTAATCGTCCATAACCGCGCTCTTCATCAGCAAGAGCCTGGCGCACGATGCCACGCAGATCACCCTCATTGAGGTCGCGAAGCTGAAATACGCGTGAACGGGAAACCAATGCTTTATTGACTTCAAAATAGGGATTTTCCGTAGTTGCGCCGATGAGAATAACGGTACCATTTTCCACATGCGGCAGCAAGGCGTCCTGCTGGGCTTTATTAAAGCGATGGACCTCGTCAATAAATAAAATGGTCTTTTTGCCGTAAAAGCCACGTTGTTCTTTCGCTGTGGCAATGGCTTCTCGAATATCTTTCACGCCGCTCAATACAGCATTAAGAGCTATAAAGTGGGCGTCGGTGGTGTTGGCTATGATGCGCGCCAGAGTGGTTTTTCCTGTTCCCGGTGGGCCGTAGAAAATCAATGACGAAAGCTGATCTGCCTGTATAGCACGTCGCAATAGGCGACCGGGTCCAACAATATGCTCTTGGCCGATAAACTGGTCCAGCGTACGTGGTCGCATTCGGGCTGCTAAAGGGGCTTCGTTTTCAATTTGTTGCTCACGGGCATGGTCAAATAAATTCATAGGAGATATTGTAGCACAGAAATGCTTGAAGCGAGAAGAATTTAGTAGTATTGCCTCCAAGGTCTGCAGCAATTCTCCGTATGACCTAAGATGGGTCCAGTTTTTGTTTTTTGGTCGAGAAAGCGCGTTCAATAGGCCGTCTACTTGGCTTTTAATACAACCTTGATAAG
>JAGRBZ010000408.1 GCA_020433805.1 Anaerolineae bacterium | reverse complement strand
CGAAGAGCGCCCGCGCGAAACCTGTTGTAACAGGTTTGGGATGAACAACGTCTTTCAACACGAGTCTGTAAACCGGCATCGAATTCATATGATGTCTAATATTAGACGTCACCCTTAATTAGACAACCTTGGAGCAACACCCTATGGACTTCACCACCCTTAAAACCAAACTCTGGCAGGCTGCCGACGAACTGCGGGCCAATTCGCGCTTGCGCTCGCACGAATATTCGGTGCCGGTGCTGGGGCTGATCTTTCTGAAATATGCCGATGATAAGTTTCGGCACGTGGCGGCCCGGCTTGAGGATGCGGCGGGCGGTTCGTCGCGACGGCGGCGAGCGCCGGGGCCAGCCAATTACCGGGCCGAGGGGGCGCTGTACGTGCCGGACGAGGCTCGCTTTGCCCATTTGCTGGCGCTGCCGGAAGGGCAGAACATCGGCCAGGCCATCAACGAGGCTATGACGGCCATCGAGACGGCCAACCCGGAGCTGGCCGGGGTACTGCCCAAAACCTACAACCGCCTGGAGAACCCGACGCTGACCACCCTGCTGCGCCACTTCAACCAGATTGAGATGGAGTCTAAAGTTATGGCGGGGAACGTCCTTTGAAACAGCGAATCTGCGCCAGTAAGCTACAAGCATTCTTTAGTGAGGTAAAATTATGGAACTAATTACTATTCTTTCCTTTACTCTTGGCAACGCTATTGCTAAAGCTATCATTGTTGAGTGGTTGGGTGATAACAAACTGCTGGAAAATATTACGGCCGATTTAATGGACTTGGTTAGAGACAACTCTATGTCAGATACTGACAAACGGAATGCTATGGCTCAGGTTGAGCAAATTGGCCAACAGTTGGTTATGCGTTTGAGGGCCAAGTACGCAGCGATGCCACACAGATCTGACTTAAATCCTGAGGCTGTTATCTTTGATGTGGCAATTACGTCAAGTAAGGCCAATATCTCGCTCACGAGCTTAGTAGAGAGTCAACTTAACCCAAATAAAGTATATAGTGAATTGCGCGATTTACGTCCGGACGTAACAAAGACATTTTCTACGCATGAAACTTCACTATATCATAGTCTCTTAAAGTTGCTCAGTGAGGAGTTAGTGAATTTATCTACCGAACTTATCGGGTTTTTACCATTGGTAACCTCGAAGACCTGGGAAAATCAGGATCGTATTCTAGATGCTATTAATACCATTCTGACTCAGCCGACCCATGAAGCAGCCGAATTTGAGATGAAGTATCGTAATGCAGTTAACAACGCTTTGGACACGCCTGACATTTTCGGAATTCCATACGCTGATAGGCTTGCCAGATCTCAACGCCTCAGTACAGCTTACATACCGTTACGAGCTACCACAGGACAAGCCCTTAGAGCATTACAATTAATGGACTTAAGTGATTTTGCGAAGCTTTCTTCATCTTCAATAGTACCTGATCTTGATACGTCATTCAATAGAGTATATGAAGAAATAAGTAAATCAGGTTTTGGCAAAAGTAGTTCTCTATCGATTGAATCAGGATTAAATGAGTTTGTATTATCAGTTTCTACCGGGATTGGAAAAACGGCTGTACTAGAAAAGTTAATGAAGTATTTAACTCCAGACCGATCTATTGAACAGGTCCTGGCACAGTCGCGTCGTCTAGTTTTACGTGGGGATGCTGGGTCTGGTAAAAGTACCCTCCTAAAATGGATTGCAGTTACCGCAGCCCGCCAGGATTTTACTGGTATTTTGTCTAGATGGAATGAACTGGTTCCATTCTATATTCGATTACGCGAACGGGTTAACAAAGATTTTCCAACTCCGGAAGAATTTCCCAAATTAACTGCTCGAATGATTGCGGGACGGATACACACCGATGACTGGACCCATCAGGTGCTTGAGTCGGGCCGCGCGATTGTCCTTATTGATGGTGTTGATGAATTACCTCGTCCACAACGTAAGGATATGCTTGATCAACTGGCCCAATTGGTCAAGCTGTATCCCCTTGCTCGATACATTATTACCTCACGCCCCTCTGCAATCAAAAGTTCGGAATGGCCGGAATGGGAAGATTGGGTGAAGCAGGAGGAATTTTCAATAGCCACATTGCAACCAATGGAGCCTCATGAGATTGATAGCTTTATTGAACACTGGCATGCAGCTCTAAAACAATCTCTCAACTTAACTCAGACCGAGACAGATAGAATGGTTAACAGTCTCAAGCGGATCAGGAAACAACGTCGTCCTCTAGCCCGTTTGGCAACTAGTCCCCTACTATGTGCAATGATTTGTGCACTTCACCACGAACGAGGTGGACATAACCTTCCCAGTGAACGAATTAAACTCTACAGTGATTGCGTTGAAATGTTGGTGGAAAAACGCGACGAAGCAAGACGTATCCCTCTTGGTGATGACTATCCTGATTTAGGTTATGACCAGAAATTAGAACTCATTCGACACTTCGCCTTTTGGATGATGCGTAATGACTATACAGAAGTCACTCAGGCAGAAGCAGATAAATTCTTCAACGATTATTTATCTAAAACAACTCACAAAGATATTTCCGGTACACAGGTACGTAAGTTCTTTGTTGATCGTACTAGTCTGCTCCGGGAACCAACGTTAGACGGTATCGATTTTACTCATCGTACTTTTCAAGAATTTCTAACCGCGCAGGCAATCTTTGATAATAACGAGTTTGGACTCTTGCTTGGCAAAGTTCGAAACGATCAATGGCGAGAAGTAATCATTCTTACTTCAGGTTACGCCGGTACCCTCCGCAGAGGGGAACGCACTAAATTCCTCAAAAACCTTGTAAATAAAGCCAAGAAATATAAAAGAGAAGAAAATAAAAAACAAGTTTTGTTGCTGTCTATTGCAGCTCTAGAGGGCAGTGCTGGGCTAGAAATGGCAGCCCAGGAATATGTGCTTGAGCAGGCCACCGAAGTATTTCCTCCAAAAAGCGAAGATGATGTAAAGCAGATTGCAATTGCTGGTGATCCAGCTATTTCTCTCCTTCAATATAGATTGGAATATGAAAATAATTTGCGATGGTGTGTTGAAACTTTAGGATTGATTGGGAGTATTGAAGCAATGAATGCTTTGGTTGATTACACTGAACTTGAAAATGGTAGTGTTATTCGAAAACTGTGGGACATTAGGGCAAATTTTGAACGAGAAATTTACTTTAAACAAGTTCTTAGCCACTGCAGAGTATTACACTGTAATAGTGTATCATCTTTAGTGGGCTTTGAATACCTTACCAGCCTGTGCGAACTTTATATATATAAGCTAACAAAGCCGTTGCATATTACTGAATTGGCGAAACTTTCAAATCTAAAAGCATTATCTCTTCACGGAGATAATGTAAACGATCTTTCTCATATAGCACATCTACACCAACTAAAAAAATTAGATGTTAGTCAAACGGAAATAGATAATTTACAGGCAATCGCTCCGTTAGTTAATCTAACTGAACTGAACCTGAGTGGATGTCCAGTGAGCGATATGACTCCATTAACTCATTTGTCAAGGCTTTGCAAACTGGATATAAGCAATACAAAGACTCAAGATATCTCTTTCTTAGAGAAGATAACTCAAATCCAAAGTTTGAATATTGCTGGGCTCTCTATCAAGGATCTGTTCCCATTAGATTGCTTACAAAAATTGACTGAATTGATCATTGATCATACGGAAGTGGACGATGTCTCATTCATTACTAGTTTTTTAGAATTATCTCATCTAGGAATTACGGGCTTAAGAGTATCTAAACTTGATCCGTTGCTTCAATTACCAAATTTATCATCTCTTGAGATAAGTTTGTCCCAACTTAATTTATTAGAGCCAATTGTAGAGAATAGCTCTCTATCTAAAATAACTATTAATATAAACGATTATTCAAATGATAATCTGCTGTTTTTTTTAGAGTTCCTAAATGGGGATTATAGTAAACTTTTTGACTTCGCCGGGAAAGACTCGAATATTTATAATTTGTTTATGCAATGGCCCGTCAAAAGTATCAATGTAAGTAATGAAAATTTATCCTTCAGTCTTATAAAAGATAATCCCGAATCCTCTCCATCGAATAACAGAATGAACAAAACACATTGATCAACTATCTAAATATCATTGTTTAGGAGCATTTGACCGTTGTCACTATTAACATTTGGTATGGCGATAACAGTGGTGAAGTTTAATTACTTAATTCGGTTACAGAAGGTGCCACCGCTACCCCGGCCCGCCTGCTCGACCTTGTCGAAAACTTCACCCTCTTCATCGACGGCAAAAACGGCCGGGAAAAGCTGGTGGCTAAAAATCACCAATATCTGGGCGTCAACAGCGCCCTGGAGCAGGTGCGGGCCATCGACCACAACCAGGGGCGGCTGGGCGTTTTTTGGCACACCCAGGGCAGCGGCAAAAGCTACTCGATGCTCTTTTTTGCCGAAAAAGTGCTGCGCACCCTGCCCGGCAACTGGACTTTTCTCATCGTCACCGACCGCAAAGAGCTGGATAAGCAGATTTACCAAAACTTTGCCCGGGCCGGCGTGGTCACCGAGCCGGAAAAAAGCGTCCGCGCCCAAAGCAGCAGCCATCTGCAAACGCTGCTCACCGAAGACCATCGCTACCTGTTCAGCCTCATCCACAAATTCCGCATCGAGCCGGGCCAAAGCTACCCGGCCCTCACCCAACGGGCCGACATCATCGTTATGGTCGAT
Organism: Anaerolineae bacterium; assembly: GCA_020433805.1. Taxonomy (GTDB): domain Bacteria; phylum Chloroflexota; class Anaerolineae; order 4572-78; family J111; genus JAGRBY01. Next base: position 2,872 of record JAGRBZ010000408.1, on the reverse strand, counting down.
GAGGCCCACCGCACCCAGTACGATGTGCTGGCCCTCAATATGCGCAGCGCCCTGCCCAACGCCGCCTTCATCGCCTTTACCGGCACGCCGCTGATGGCCGGCGAAGAGCGCACCAAAGCGGTTTTTGGCGATTACGTCAGCATCTACAACTTCCAGCAGTCCATCCGCGATGAGGCCACCGTGCCCCTTTATTATGAAAACCGCATCCCCGAAGTGCAGCTCACCAACCCCAACCTCAACGCCGATATGGCCCGGCTGCTCGACGAGGCCGACCTGGACGAGGCCCAGGAGCGCCGGCTGGAGCGGGAGTTTGCCCGCGAGTACCACCTGATCACCCGCGACAAGCGGCTGGACAAAATCGCCGAGGATATTGTGGCCCATTTCGTTCAGCGCGGCCACCGGGGCAAGGGCATGGTTGTCTGTATCGACAAGCTGACCGCCGTTAAGATGTTCGACAAAGTCCAAAGCCACTGGCAGGCCAGGCTGGCCGGCTATCAGGCCGACTTGCAGGCTGCCTCGGCCCTGGAACGGCCCGAACTGGAGGCCCTGGTCGCCTTTATGCAGACCACCGATATGGCCGTGGTCGTCTCGCAGGGCCAAAATGAGGTGGATGACTTCCGCCAAAAGGGCTACGATATTCGGCCCCACCGCGAGCGCATGAACAGCGAAGATTTAGAGAGCCACTTCAAAGACCCCGACCATCCTTTTCGGCTGGTCTTTGTCTGCGCCATGTGGATGACCGGCTTCGACGCGCCCGCCTGCTCCACCATCTATCTCGATAAGCCCATGCGCAACCACACCCTAATGCAAACCATCGCCCGGGCCAACCGCGTTTTTGGCGATAAGGTCAACGGCCTGATTGTCGATTACATCGGCATCTTCCGCGATTTGCAACAGGCGCTGACCATCTACGGCACCGGCCAGGGCCAACCCGGCGGCGACGACACGCCGGTCGAAGACAAAGCGGCGCTGGTCGAACGGCTGGCCGAGGCCATCACCGCGCTGTCCGACTTTGGCCGGCCCCTGGGCGTCGATCTGGCCGCCATCGCCGCCGAAACCGACACCTTCCGGCGGCTCAAGCTGCGGGCCGACGCCGTTGAAGCCCTCATGCTCGATGACGACACCAAGCAAACCTTCCTGACCCTGGCCGATGACGTTCGGCGGCTCTACAAAGCCATCCTGCCCGACCCCCAGGCCACCAGCCACCAGCCCCTGGCCGACATCGCCGGAGTGCTGGCCCAGCAAATTCGGGCCACCCTGGCCCCCGCCGACATCAGCGCCATCATGGCCGATGTCGAAACCCTGCTCGATCGCTCCATCGCCGCCGAAGGCTACATCATCCGCGACTCGCCCGTGGCCTACCAAACCGACGCTTCCCCCCAACTCATCGATTTAGGCCAGCTCGATATCGAGGCTCTACGCCAGAAGTTTAATAAGACGTCTCACAAGCGCACTCTGGCCGAACGCCTGCGGGCCGCCACCGACCGCAAGCTGGCCCAACTGGTGCGCCTCAACGCCCAGCGGGTCGATTACGCCGACCGCTTCCAGCAGTTGATCGACGCATATAACGCCAGCTCCAAAAATGTGGAGCAGTTCTACCAGGAGCTGCTCGATTTCATCCGCGACCTGAGCGCCGAAGAGACCCGCCACGTCAAAGAGGGCCTGACCGAAGAGGAGTTGGCCCTGTTCGATCTGCTGACCAAACCGGCGGTCAAGCTGACCAAAGCCGAGCAAGTGCAGGTCAAAACCGCCGCCCGCGAACTGCTCAACGTCCTCATCAGCCAAAAGCTCATCCTCGACTGGAAGAAACAGCAGCGCGCCCGCGCCGCCGTCCGCGTGGCTATTGAGGAGCAGCTTGATAGTTTACTGCCCGAAGCCTACGATACTGACCTGTTCCAGCAGAAGTGCGACCTTGTTTATCAGCATATTTTCGATAATTATCAGGGCGATGGGCAGAGTGTGTATGCGGGGTAGGGTGGGGTGAGAATGAGCGCCGAATGAGTACGCCGAATGAATTCGGCGGCTGATAGGGAAAACCTGTTGAAACAGGTTTGGGGGTAATAACGTGTTTTGACACGTTTCTTCTAACGATATCGAATTCTGATAAAACTTCTAACCAACCTTCTATTGATATAGAAAACCTGTTAAAATAGATTTAGGGTTAATAACGTGTTTCAACACGTTTCCTCTAACAGGCATCGAATTCATTCGATGTCCTATTAACAGCACCGAATGAATTCGGCGGCTGATAAGAAAAACCTGTTTTAACAGGTTTGGGGCCAACAACGTGTTTCAACACGTTTCCCCTACCAGGCGTCGAATTCATTCGATGACTACATTCGATGACTACATTCGATATCTACATTCAATCTCTACTACCACAACAAGGAGACCACAATGCCCTTTTGGCGACTCAATTATCACCTGGTCTGGTCCACAAAGAATCGAGAGCCATTCATTCAACCGAATATAGAGCAACGATTACATGGCTACCTGATCAGCAAGGCGGCTGAATTGGGCGTGTATGTTTACGCCATCAATGGCTGGCACGACCACGTGCATATGGTTGTGGCTAATCCTCCCAAACATGCGCTCGCTTACATACTCAAGACGTTGAAAGGGTCCAGTGCTTACGACCTCAACCAGGTTGTTAAACTCGATTATCACTTTGCCTGGCAGCGGGGATATGGTGCTCTCACACTAGGCGAGAAGCAGAAACCTATTGCGATAGCCTACGTCGAGAACCAAAAACAGCATCATCAACAGCAAGATACCAACCCTTGGCTTGAACGCGATGCTGAGTTTGATGAAGGCCCGGACGATACCGGCCTGATTGTCGGTCCGGTTCCGGAAGTCGTGCGGGAAGGGCGGG
>JAGRBZ010000407.1 GCA_020433805.1 Anaerolineae bacterium | reverse complement strand
CACAGTCAGATGTTCATTCGTCATGGGATATGTTACAATGATTAAGCCATAGAATCGGCAGCGAATAGTAACTATGAACCCACTTCCGCCCACCGAAATGCTTAAAAACATTCCGCTCTTTCGAAATTTATCCGATGACGATCTGGAACTGATTGCCACGCAGCTTTATCACGAAAGTCATCGTAAAGGCTCTATCATTTTCAAGAAGGGCGATGTCGGCGACAAGCTCTACCTCATCGAGTCAGGGCAGGTCACGGTGGTTGGCGAGGATGGTCGGGAAACCATCGCCTTTATGGGGCCGGGCAGCTTTGTGGGCGAAATTTCACTCCTGCTAGACAGGCCTCGTTCGGCGACCCTACAGGTGATGCTCGATGCCCGGATGTGGATTTTAAGCCGCCAAAATTTCGAACGCCTGATCAACACCCGCCCCTCGATTGCCTTAGAAATGATGCGCGAAATGAGCAAACGGCTGGTGAACACCACGCAGGGCAAAAAGAAGTTTACCCATAGACGGCGCATTACGGCCGTATTTGGAATGAAAGCCTTGGAGCTGGCCAACGCGGTTTACGCCGAACTCAAATCTCCCATTGGCGTGCTGGTTTTACCCCACGCCCAGGCCGCGGTTGAGGTTCCGCTAAGTCGCGGCGCAATGTTGATTCGTCCTCACGACGTAACCCCGGAATCCCTGGCCGAGCAGCTCAGCTATCAAGTTGAAATGTTTCAACACATTTTGGTGCTTATGCCCAACCAGCCCAGCGCCGTGGCCGAAAAAGCGGTCGAGCTGGCCGATACGGTGGTTAGCATTGGACGCTCGCCGGCCTGGTGCTCGCCGGTAAATCCGTGCGAGTTATGGACCACCGCCGGCACATCTGTCGATTTAGCACGCATCGCCCGCCGGCTGGTCAATCGTACCATCGGGCTGGCACTCTCAAGCGGCGGTTCACGCGGCTTGGCCCACATCGGCGTGATGAAAGTCTTGATCGAACAGCAGATACCTATCGACATGATTGCCGGTACCAGCGCCGGAGCCTTATTTGGATCGCTTTACGCTCTCGGTTGGAGCATCGAGCAGATGGTGGGTTTTGCCGATGAGCTAAAAGCCTCGACCAAAATCTCGAACTGGGATTTCAATCTGCCGCCGCGCACGGCTTTGGTGAAAGGTCGTATCGCCCGCGACAAGCTCATTGCCAGGTGGGTAGACAACAAAAACTTTGAGGATACGACAACGCCCATCTACATGGTCTCGGCCGATGCCTACACCGGGGAAGAGGTGGTGTTCGACTCGGGGTCGCTGGCCGACGCCATTCGAGCCAGCCTCAGCATCCCGGTGCTGGCCGAGCCGTGGTATTACCAGGGCCGCTACCATCTTGATGGGGGGATTGTCAATCCGCTACCGGCCAGGGTGTTGCGCGACCGGGGTGCCGATATTGTCATCGGCTCCAGCGTGGTTCAACCGATGGGGAAATCGTACCAGAGCGATACGCAAAAGATGCCGACGATGATGCAAACTATCTCCAACGTTTTCAGCGCGATGGAGGCCGAAGCCATCGGCAAAGAGTTCGAATACATCGATGTCCTCATTCAACATCACGTATCAGCCGGCCACGCCCTCGATTTTGAGCATGCCGCTCGCTTAATCCGCATCGGTGAGGAAGCCGCCCATGAGATGCTTCCGGCTATCAGAGCCGAACTCGAAACGATGCCGGGGTAATAACTTTCACGCCCCATTTACTCGCAGCGAGTTACCGGGGGCAACGATCTGAACCTCGACATCCGGCGTCATTGTAGCCGCGAAGTTGGCAAAGCGGTGGGGGGGATCGGTCAGAAAATGGGGATAGAGCCATTTTAGCCCAATGGGAAAGTAGGTACCCCAATGGATAGGAATCGCCAGGCGAGGCCGCAGCAGTTGCAGCGCTTGCGCCGCCCGGCGCGGATCGAGATGCCCCTGGCCCAAGGTCGGCCCCCAGCCCCATACGGGCAGTAATGCGACATCAAGATGGTCGGCCAGATGCGCCATATCCGAAAAAAGATCGGTGTCGCCGGCAAAGTAAACGGTCTGTCGACCCCGAATGACGAACCCCAGACAATCGGCCATTGTGCCGGAGAAGATTCGATTGCCATTGTGGTGGGCATAGGTCGCTTCAATGGTAATCGGCCCAACATCGAGCCTCTGGCCGACCACCATCTCTTCTATATGCTGAAACCCATGCTTTCGTAATATCACAGCCAGGCCATGCGGCATAATCAAGCGCGTTTTTCGATCCAACACCTTCAAGGAAGGGATATCAAGATGATCCCAATGCGCGTGGGAAATGAGCACGGCATCAATCTGTTGATGCCAGGTTTGATCTACCGCCGCAGAGTGGCGGCGCAAATGCCAGACCCGTGGACGCAGGATGGGGTCGGTGAGCAGGCGAACACCATCGATTTCGATGAGCGTGGATGCGTGGCCGATGTAGGTAAGGTTCAAAGCGGTATCGTTATTAGACATTCTATAAGGTTATTTCTCAATATGCTCGGTATCGGGCTGTTCCCACGGCGTTAAGCGTGGCAGCCAGCGCGGCACATGCTGCTTGTAAAGTTGATAATCGTCGCCGAAGCGTTTAATCAGGCCCGGTTCTTCAGATAGCGGCATGTAGATCATGTTAACCACCGTAAAGACTACAGCCCACACCAAATGGCAAACCGTATTCGCTATTAAGGCGACGCTAAACAAAATGCTAATCACCCCCGAAATCATCGGGTTGCGAACGTAGCGATACAGACCGGTTACTACGAGCCTTTGGGTGGGATCCCACGGAGCAAGCGTTCCCCGGCCAACTCTCATAAAATCGCGAATGGTAAAAATAATCAAGGGCAGGCCAATGACCATAAGAAGTATGCCCGCTGTTCGAGCTATCGTCAACCATGCCGGCTTGAAAAGTTGTAGCGCCGGCTTCCGGCCACATAGAAGGTATATGATCGCGGGTATACCCATAATTGCATTGACCGGTAAGATTAAGATTGAGATAAGTTGACGCTGCATGGTAAAAGTTCCTTTTAATTTTCACTTGGCTCATAGGGTTTAAGGGAGAGAATTACTCCTAAACAAAGGAAATGTTCTTGACAACCGAACATACGTTCTGATATAATAGAACCGACGTGTGATCAGTAGCAAATAAGAGGCAGGTATCGCGTGGCAGCTCAAGGGACAAGGAAAATAAGACAAGTTATTCAAAGCGTTGCCCGAATTTTTACCGAGTCCTCACCGCAGCAGGCAACCCCAATGCGAGCAAAATATCCCAATGCGGATAACATTTCGGTCCAATCGACCGGCTTACGACCTCTTGACCGGGCGTTGGATATAGGCGGGCTGCCTTTAGGCACTATCACAGAGCTTATCGGCCCCGGCGTTACCCCCATTAGCGGTGGGGCAACCAGTATTGCCGCCCGTATCGCGGCCAAGGTACAGCGACAGCAAGAAGTGGCAACGATCATCGATTTGAGCCGAACATTTGATGTTTATCAAGCCGAACGATGTGGGCTTGTGGCCCCCCAATTGCTTTTGACTCAGCCGAACACGATTTTTGCCGCGATAACCGCGCTAGAAAACGCCAGCCGTCAAGCACGGTTCATTACCGTCGTAATGGGCAGTGTCAATCACCTCCTCAGCGATGTCGAGCCGGACTCGCTTATCATCTTGCTGCGGCGTCTGCACATCATCACCCGCACATCAGAGAGTGCCTTCCTTTTCATAACCACGCCTTCTGAAGAAGATCCGTTTAATCCGTTGAACTATCCGGCCGGTTTTCCCCTTTCTGAAATTGCAAATATTCGGTTATGGCTCCAAAACGAAAGCTGGACACACAACGAAAGCCTGGCCACGGCTTACAAAGCCACGTTAACCGTTATCAAAAATCAGTTTGGTGTGGCCGGCAAAGGAGCTGATGTCCGGATCAAGTTCGACTTCGGCCAGAAGCTTTAGAGACAACGTGCTTTTTACGTTATTATTCGATTGATTTTTGTTTAACTTTGTTGGGTTAATAGCCTTAATGCGGGTCTTGGGTTTGTTCTGCGGCCTTGGCCACGGCAGCGGCGCGCGTATTAACATTAAGTTTGGTAAAAATACTCTGCACGTGCTTTTTGATGGTGTTGATGCTCACGGTCAGCCCGTCTGCTATCTCTTGGTTTGTCTGCCCCGCGCTCATTAATGTCAGAACCTCGCGCTCACGCTCGCTAAGGGTGTTGAGGGCAATATCATCTAACGCTTTGTCGCGCACAACTGCTTTGAATTTACGACGATCAAATTCATCTTTACGAAAAAAATAGGCGGCTTCCAATTCAGCCAATGTCTCGATAGCCAAATCCATCGAAGGATATCCGGTCACGACAATGGTCGGCAACCGTCTGGATAAACCCTGAATTTTTTTCAAAAGCTTCACCCCACCGCGGTCGGCGTGATCCTGCCACACCAACGATATATCAACAACGACCAGGGCATAAAGACGCCGATCCAACTCAAATTCGGCTTCTTTATAATTCGACGCCATGATGGGTTTGTAATCGAGATCCGTAATCAACTCCCGCAGAATACTTTGCCAATTCGGATCATCTTCTAAAATAAGAACAGTTTGTTTCGACATGTCATCGTAATTTCTGGGCAGGTAACCAAATCGTAAAGGCACTGCCTTGCCCTAGTGTACTCTTCACCGTAACGCGCCCACCAAAACGATCAACAAATGTTTTTACCCACCACAACCCAAAACCAAGGCGGTCACGCGATTGTGGAGAGGACATCGTGGTGGCAAACTCAAAAATGCGGGTCTGCATTGCGTCGGGAATACCAATTCCGGTATCAGCAATCGTTACGCTCACTTCGTCTTGGTCAGGCCGGGCGATAATCGACAACGTTCCGCTGCCGTTCATCGCCTTAATGGCGTTATCGATAAGATTGTAAAAAACCATTTCCAATTGACGTTCTCCGGCCAAAACACGTGGTAGCTCGACCATGTCCCGTTCGATGGTGATATACGGACCGAGTGCCGCCCGTTGAAGCGCTAACTCGATACAATGAGCAACCTCAACCGGCTGTAAGCGCGATACCCGCAATTGGGCTACCGAATCGCGCACCAAATTCATAGCCTGACGGCTGCTTTGAGCAATTTCCGCCAAATTATCCGTTAAATAGGGCCAATCCGCCAGGGCTTCCTCGCATTTTTCCTCAATACCTTGCACCCGAACCGAAATCGCGCCGAAGTTATTGTTCAATTGGTGGACTAAATTGGCGGCAACATCCCCTACCGCTGCGAATGTTTCGGCTATAACCTGGCGCTCTTGAGCCTGCTTCAACTGGGCACGTTGTTCCGCATCACGGATAGCAACAGCAGCGTGATTAGCCAGACAGGTTAATAGTTTTTTATCCCAATCGGAAAAATCGCGCAAATGCGTAGCATACAAACTAAAGCTGCCGACCGCGCTGTTTTCGTCACGCGGCGAAAGCAGAGGCACGATAATACAAGACACCCAGCCCCTTTTTTCGGCAAATTTTTTGGGCCGAAACTTAGCATGTTGGCGAACATCATCAATAGAGATAAGCTGTCGCGACTTTATAGCCTGACCGGCAATGCTAGATTTTAGAGGTAGATGCTGGCCAATTTTGCGCCCATCATTCGAGCAGCGTAAAACCAGCGTATCTGAATTGGACAACGTCCAAATGGCACCGGCTGAAACATTAATCAATTCACAGGCACGTTCAATAATAAGCTCGAATAACGTGTCGATGGGAGCAGTTAGCAGCACAGAAACGATTTCTTGAAGGGCATCCAGCAATCGTACTTCCTCGATGGCATTAACGGCTTGATTTGCCAATGTTTCCAAAAGCTGCTGATCGAGGTCGGTAAACCCGCCCGGCTGAGGGCTTTCGATGTTGAGCACACCTTCCAAAGCACCATCGCCGGTAAGCAAGGGAACGGCCAGTTCGGAGCGCATCGTTTTATCGACCGGCAGGGGATGATAAATAGTGTGCCAGTCTGAATTCTGCAAATCGGTAATCAATTGCGACTTTTTATTGAGGGCCACCCAGCCTACGACACTTTTTTTATCGAGCGGCAGGGCAGGTAAATTCGATAAAGTCGCTTCACCGCCGGCCAAAGCTCGCGTCTCCAAATGATTCATTTTTTTGTTATACAATTCAAGGCTACCATACTGGGCTGCCGTTAAGTCCAGACCGATATTGAGAATCTCTTGCAGCGTTTCATCCAAATTGGTGCGGCTGTTGATAATATATGAAGCCCATTTGAGCTTCTCCATCTCGCGAACTTTGCGTGTTAAAGCCTTGGTCAATCCACCAACCTGCCGGCCATGATGAATAGCCATTGCTGCCTGATGGACAAAGTTATCAAAAATAAGCAGTTCGATTTCACTAAAGGGTCGGACATCGTGACGATAGATGTAAAATGCACCAACCGGTTGGCGATTAATCAACAGCGGATAACAAACCAACGTACATGCCCCACGCTGTTTTCGAACCGGATCAATATCAATATCCGGTTCGCTATAGGAAAAGAGTCGCCGGCCTTGGCGAATAGCTCGGATACCGAAGCCATCAGGCCGGGGCAGGTGATCGAGCGCGATTTCAGCCGGATCGCCGGCGGCAACATGCAACTGCGGATCAAAACTTTGGATCGCATCGTCGTAAATTCGAATAACGGCTGACGCTTGGCAGCTCAAACACTCAGCCCTATTATTTTGCGCAACAACACGTACTGCTCCTTCAGCAATAAGTCCAAGCGTTACGCGCAAATCATTCTTGCCGTCCAATTGGTTTATTCGTGTCCCGACTTCATTGAGTACGGTCATGGTTTTTATAAGCAAATCCGCATTTTCTACTGGAGACATGACGTTATCTACTCCTGTTTATAAGACATTGCATGGAAGAAGGTGAAATTCGGTTGTAAAAGGGATTATACGCTGAAAAGTTTGATGAGTATGGCCGTAATTGGTTACTCTTATTGTAGCAAATTACGGTTGTAAATGCATGTGTCGACTGCGTTATTGCGTTGTACCGACGACACAATTTTTGGGAGAGCCTATTGACAACTGATACCTCACAGGTTACAATTTATCTCTAGGAGGGGTACCTCATGATTGTATCATTTCGTCATAAGGGAGTTGAAGATTTCTTTTACGACGGAACGAAAAAGGGTATTCAACCCAAACAGGCGAACAAACTGGCCGATATTTTGGATGTACTGCATGCGGCGACCGCAATTCAAGATATTAATTTTCCAGGATCAGGCTTGCACCCGCTGCAACCGAAAAACTCTCATCGCTGGTCGGTTAAAGTTTCGGGGAATTGGCGAGTAACCTTCCGTTTTGAAAATGGCGATGTTTATGAAGTAGACTATAAAGATTATCATTAAGTAGGAGGCCATAATGCGTACCCAAAATAGACCACCGGCTCATCCGGGGCGAATACTGAAAAACCTTTACTTGTCTCCGTTGCATATATCAAATACAAAACTGGCTGAAACCTTAAATGTTTCACGCAAGGCTATCTCGCTGATTGTTAATGAACGCAAGTCCGTAACACCGGAGATGGCGCTGCGTCTATCAAGGGCCTTTCCCAA
>JAGRBZ010000406.1 GCA_020433805.1 Anaerolineae bacterium | reverse complement strand
TTCATGATTGCCGGCTCACTGATCACGATGGGCACCCTGGGCGACCGCATTGGTCGCCGCAAGCTGCTGTTAATTGGAGCGGGAGCGTTCGGCGTCGCTTCGGTGCTGGCGGCGTTTTCGACTAGCGCCGGGATGCTGATTGCCGCTCGCGCAGTGTTAGGTGTAGCCGGAGCGACGCTCATGCCTTCGACGATGTCTTTAATTTGCTACCTGTTTCTCGATTCTCGCCAGCACACCGACGCCATCGGCATTTGGGTGTCCGGCTTCTCGGTGGGCAGCGCCATCGGGCCACTGATCGGTGGATTTCTATTGGAATACTTCTGGTGGGGATCAGTCTTTCTGTTAGGTGTACCGGTAATGCTCGTGCTGCTGGTCACGGGACCGATGCTGTTACCCGAATACCGCGATCCGCAGCCGGGCCGGTTCGATCTGCTCAGTGCCGGGATGTCGCTGGCGGCCGTGCTGTTGGTTATCTACGGCCTCAAGCAGTTCGCCGAGAGCGGTCTGGGTTGGCTGGCGGGGTTGTCAGTTGGCGTTGGTTTGATCATCGGCTTGGCCTTTGTGCAGCGCCAACGTCATCTAGCCGATCCGCTGATCGATTTGGGACTGTTTCGCGTACCGGCCTTTACAGCCTCACTGGCGACTTACACACTCGGTATCTTTGCCGCGTTTGGTACTTTTCTGTTCATCGCGCAATACTTACAGTTGGTGCTGGGGCTATCACCGCTGCAAGCGGGATTGTGGTCGGTACCGGGAGCGATTACGTTTATCATCGGCTCCAACTTAGCGCCGAGAGTCGTGCGCTGGATTCATCCCGCTTTTGTCGTGGCCGGTGGGCTGGCGGTGGCCGCCATCAGTCTGGGGCTGCTTACCCAAGTCAACCTCAATTCTTTGGCACTCGTCGTTACCGCCAATACGCTGATGTCGCTCGGATTTGGCTTTACCTTCACCCTGACCATCGACCTGGTGGTGAGCGCCGCCCCGCCCGAACGAGCAGGATCGGCCTCAGCCTTAGCCGAAACCGGCGCTGAGTTGGGCGGCGCACTCGGTTTGGCGGTTCTGGGGAGTCTGGGGATCGCCGTGTACCGCAGTCAGGTGGCTGCTGCTCTGCCATCGGGTATTTCGCCGGAAGCGGCTCATGCCATTCAGGAAACGCTCGGTGGCGCAGTCGTGGTCGCCCAACAACTGCCCGACCAAATCGGAGCCGCCTTGCTTACATCGGCCAACGAAGCCTTTATCCTGGGGTTGCAGCTAACAGCCCTCATCGGCACGGTGGTGATGATCGCCTTAGCCGTTCTCACCTTAACGCTGCTCCGCCACATCGAGATCGAGGCCGAGCCGGAAGACGATCATCCTACCCTTGAGCCGGACGGCTTAACTACGGTCGGAGCTTGCGTGCAGTAGAGAAATAGCGGTCAGCACTCAGCATTCAGCCGTCAGCTTTACAGGCAATACTTGAGCCATCATTATCGACTCTGTAGCTTGGAAAAAAAGCTGAACGCTGACAGCTAACGGCTAAACGCTAGACAAAAAGGAGACTTATGAAAACGGATCGACCGGCTCCCCAAACGATAGATGACTATATCGCGGGCTTTCCTGAAGACATTCAAGTGCTGTTGGAAAAGATACGGCTGACCATCAAAGAAGTCGCGCCCGAAGCGGAAGAAGCCATCAGCTATCAAATGCCAACCTTCAAACTGAAAGGCAACCTCATTCATTTTGCGGCGTACGCCAAGCATATTGGCCTTTATCCAACGCCCACCGGAATAGGGCAATTCAAGGAGGAGCTTTCAGCGTATGAAAGTGGAAAAGGCTCGATTAAGTTTCCGTTAGATGAACCCATCCCGTTCGAGCTGATCAGCAAAATTGTAGCGTTTAGAGTGAAGGAAAATTTAGCCAAAGCAGCCGCCAAAGGAAAGAAAAAATCGTGAGACTAACCTACTCTGCTGCGTGGAGTGCGCCCCAAGCAGCGCCGTATCAACGAGAACGAAAACCGTTTTATGGCCGAGCAAGCAGCCTCACCGTAAGGAGACAATATTATGTCAGACAACAACATTTCCGAATTAGTGCTTCGCTGTTTTTCTGCCTTTATAGCCAACGATAGGCCGACGATGGAAAGCCTATTGCATGATGACTTCACATTTAACAGCCCGCGTGATGACCATATCGATAAGGCAACGTATTTCGAGCGCTGTTTTCCCCATAGCGATAAATTTCGAGGCCACATCATCGAGCAGCTTTTTGTAAAAAATAACGAGGCTTTTGTTAGGTATCGCGCTAAACTGGACGATGGCACCCAGTTTCGAAATGTGGAGTACTTCAAAATCGACGGAAATAAGGTCAAGGAAATCGATGTTTATTTTGGGTCGATCGTTACCAAAAAATAGCGTTTGAACCGTAGTTACCCAAAGGAGAATCTAAAATGATAGCAAGCAAAATCGCACTGCCCCAAATTGTAACGCATGATGCGTGGCTCGCCGCCCATGAGGAGTTTTTGGCTAAGGAAAAAGAGTTTATGCGGATGCACGATGTGCTCAACGCTGAACGCCGCCTGCTGCCGATGGTCAAAATCGAAAAACAGTATACGTTCGAAGGCCCAAACGGACAGGCAAGCCTGCTCGATCTGTTTGAAGGACGCCGCCAGCTTATTCTCTACCATTTCATGTTCGGCCCTGATTGGGATGAAGGCTGCTCGGGCTGCACGATGATGGTTGATAATATGGGCCATCCTGCCCATCTGCACGCGCGTGACACCTCGCGCGTGCTGGTATCGCGGGCGCCGCTGGCCAAGCTCGAAGCTTATAAGGAGCGCATGGGCTGGACTATTCCGTGGTACTCCTCCTTCGGCAGCGATTTCAACACCGATTTCGGCGTTACAATCGACGATGACGAAACCTTTCGCCTGAGTGTCTTTCTGCGCGACGGCGACGATATCTACTACACCTATTTCACCAATGGCCGCGGCGTTGAGTACCTCGGCAGCAACTGGAGCTATCTCGATCTGACTCCGTTCGGGCGGCAGGAAATTTGGGAGGACTCGCCGGCCGGCTGGCCGCAAACGCCGCCGTATGAATGGTGGCGTCGCCACGACAGCTATGGAGAATAACCCATCCCCTTGATTTGGGAGCGCTCCCAAATCAACATTCTCGACTAACAATAGAATTCACCCTCAAACGACACAATAAAAAGGAGTTAAACGATGTTGTTACAAAACAAAAACGCCATCCTCTACGGTGGCGGGCCAATCTGTGGGGCAGTGGCCCAGGCTTTCGCCCGTGAAGGAGCGGCTGTGTTTCTGGCCGGTCGTAATCAGGCCAAATTGGCAGCGATTGCCGATGCCATTCTTTCCACCGGCGGCAGGGTCGAAATCGCCGAAGTCGATGCGCTCGATGAGCAAGCTGTCGATGCCCATGCCGATGCGGTGGCAGCGCAAGCCGGCAGCATCGACATCTCCCTTAATCTGATTTCCTATGGCGATGTCCAAGGCACTCCGCTGGCGGAGATGTCACTGGCCGATTTCGAACAGCCGATTTCGACCGCCGTGCGAACGATGTTCCTCACTACGCGGGCCGCCGCTCGCCACATGATTCGGCAGAAATCCGGCGTCATCCTATTCTGGGGCGGTGAGGGCGACCCTTTGCGCGATTACTACATCGGCGGTTTTCAGATTGCGCTCCACGCTGTTGAGGCTATGCGGCGACAGTTGTCGGCGGAGCTTGGCCGGCACGGCATCCGCCTTGTGACGCTGCGCACGGGTGGCGTACCCGAGACGATCGAGGGCGATTTCGAGGGGCGTGAGGCTATGGTAGCCAGCCTTGAGCAGGCGACGATGCTTGGCCGGACGGCGACACTGGCAGATGTCGGGAACGTGGCTGCTTTCGTGGCCTCTGAGCAGGCGCGCACGATGACTGCCGCGACGGTAAACGTTAGCTGCGGCGCGATCATCGATTAGCATTCTAAAATGCAAATCCTATCTTAGATAGGCAAAGCATCGAACACGGTAGAGAAGGAAAGAAAATTTTATGGGAAATGTTATTTTAGATATGGCGATGTCGCTCGACGGCATTATCGCCGGACCAAACGACGAATATGTGGGGCTTCACGACTGGTTTTTTGACCCTGTAGGGCGTAATCGCGAGATTGTCGACGAGTCCCTGGCAACAACCGGGGCGCTGATTATGGGCCGCCGCACGTACGATATGGCTGCCGAGCAAGATGCGTTTGTAGACAATCCTTATAATGTACCGCATGTTGTTCTCACCCACACCGTCCCGAAAACCGTGGTGAAAGGCTCAACTCCGTTCATCTTCGTTACGGATGGGATTGAAAGCGCACTCGACCAGGCCCGCGCCGCTGCCGGCGATAAGCATGTTGTCATCGGCGGCGGAGCGAATATTGCCCGACAGTACCTCCAGTCGGGGCTGCTCGATGCTATCCAGATCGCCTTGGTGCCTATCGTAGTTGGTAAGGGTATCCGTCTGTTCGACAAAATTGATGCCTCACCCATCGAACTGGAAACTACAAGAGTAATCGATGCTCCGGGCGTCACCCACTTTCAATTCCGTGTGGTGAAAGATAATAAGAGGAAGTCATCGGCACACGAGCAATGATCTGTGTTGCTCGGCGAACGTTCTGCTTTACCAAGCAGGGCACAATACACAAATTTTTTACTATCTTGAAAGGAAAATTAAATCATGAAAGCTATTAATCCTTATTTGAACTTTAACGGGAATTGCGAAGAAGCCTTTAATTTTTACAAATCTGTTTTTGGTGGCGAGTTTGCTATGCTGATGCGCTTCAAGGATATCCCTGCCGAAGAAATGGATGCAGATCACCAAATGCCGGACAGTGAAGGCCAAAAAATTATGCATGTCTCTCTCCCTGTCGGACAAAGTACTATCTTGATGGGCAGCGACGTCCCCTCCGTAATGGGAACGGTTCAAAACGGATCCAACTTCGCTATTGCCATTAGCACCGACAGCGAAGCCGAAACCGACGAAATATTCAACGGGCTTTCCGCCGGTGGGCAGGTCACCATGCCGCTCGACAAGGTTTTTTGGGGCTCCTATTTCGGCATGTTGACCGACAAATTTGGCATTCAGTGGATGGTAAGCTACGACTATCCTCAATAAGTTCTTCATCCCATAAACAGGGAAATTTCAGACCTGACAGGTTTTGGAGATACTTTTCAGAGAAAAATCAAAGTCATCCGGGCAATTTAGCCGGTTAAGGCCCATTTAAAAACCTGTCAGGTCTTGTTCTCGGCAAGAGGGCAACGAACGTTAATTCAAGGAGAATGACGATGGGAAAAGTTGTATTTAATATGACGATGTCGCTGGATGGCTTTGTCGCCGGGCCAAACGATGGCCCTGACAATGGTCTGGGCGACGGCGGCGATCGGCTCTTTGATTGGTATTTCAGCGGTGACACCGAAGTGCCTATTTCGGATGGGCAGATGGTGCTTAAGGTCTCGGCCCGGAGCGCCGAAATCCTTAAAGAGGCGATTACTTCATCCGGGGCGGGTATCTGGGGCCGCAGAACCTTTGATATTGCCGGGGCGTGGGGCGGTCATCCTCCCGGAACACCGTGCTTTATTGTTACCCATACTGTTCCGCAGGAATGGGTCAAAGACGGATCGCCATTTGTTTTTGTTACGGATGGCGTTGAGAGTGCGATCCGGCAGGCCAAGGAAGCGGCAGGAGATAAAAACGTTGCTATCTCTACGCCCAGTATCTTACAACAAGCTCTCAAGGCCGGCCTTGTTGATGAAATCTATATCGATCTGGTGCCCGTCTTGCTTGGCGATGGAGTCCGATTGTTCGATAATCTGGAAACAACGCAATTCGAATTGGAACGCATCCGCGCCATCGAGGCTCCCGGCGTCACGCACCTGGGATTTCGCGTTGTAAAGTAACGCAGTAAGATAAATCGTCTCGTTTCAAACGACATCGACAATGAAAATTTATTATCAAACCGCGGGTGAGCATCTTCAGATGCGAACGGGCCAGGCCAAGCCGCTTCGCATCTGAGGATGCTTCGCTGCTCGCTTTAATTCCATGATAGGAGAAAACCCATGCAAAAAATAACCCCATTTTTATGGTTCGACACGCAAGCTGAGGAGGCCATGAATTTTTACACCTCCCTCTTCAAAAATTCTGAGATTGGCGACGTTGCCCGCTATGGCGAGACGGGATCGATTGTGACCGCGACCTTCAAAATCGCCGGGCTGGAAGTTACGGCCCTAAACGGCGGCCCTCATTTCAAGTTCACCCCGGCGACCTCCTTCTTTGTCCTGTGCGAAACGGAGGAAGAGATCGATGCGCTGTGGGCTAGCCTGTCAGAAGGCGGGCAAGCGTTGATGGAACTGGCCGCCTATCCGTTCAGCGAAAAATTCGGCTGGCTTGAGGACAAATTTGGTCTGTCGTGGCAGTTGAATCTGGTCGGCCAGCCGCAAAAAATTATGCCGTTTTTATTGTTTGTGGGGGATCAGGCCGGCAAAGCCGAAGAGGCCATGAATTTGTATACCGCCTTGTTTGACGACTCGAACATCATCCGAATCGAGCGACATGGCCCCGGCAGCGAGGAAATTGAAGGCTCTGTGATCCATGCCGTCTTCTCCCTGTTTGGTCAGGAGTTCATGGCGATGGATAGTGCTTACAATCACGCCTTCTCCTTCACCGAAGCCTTTTCATTTATGGTTCACTGCCAATCGCAGGCAGAAGTCGATGAACTGTGGCAGCAGCTTTCGGCTGACCCCGATGCTGAACAATGCGGCTGGCTCAAGGATAAATACGGCGTATCGTGGCAAATCATTCCCGATATTCTCCTGGAGTTGATGAGCGACTCTGACCCGGAGAAAGCAAAACGGGTGACGGAAGCGATGTTGCAAATGAAAAAAATCGACATCGCCGCTTTACAGCAAGCCTATGCGGGAAATACGCAGTGAGAAACGTCGTTTTATTCATGCATATATCACTCGATGGCTTCGCAGCCGGGCCAAACGGAGAACTGGATTGGATTACCTATGATGAGGAATTGGAGAAATACGCAGAAGGCATCGTAAGTACGGTTGGCTCGCCTTTATATGGTCGGGTGACGTATCAAATGATGGAAAGTTACTGGCCTACCGTTCTTGATAACCCATCCCCCTCAAAGCATGCCCTTGAGCATGCGCAGTGGATTCAGGAAGTGCCTAAAGTTGTTTTTTCAAAAACGCTGGAAACGGTCGAATGGCAAAACACCACTCTGATTAAAGATAATCTGGCCGAAGAGATCACCAAACTCAAACAACAGCCCGGCAAAGATCTGGTTATTTTCGGCAGTCCGGGTCTGGCCCAATCGCTTATCGCGCTCGATTTAATTGATGCGTATCGATTAACGCTCAACCCTGTAATTTTGGGCCAGGGAATACCCCTCTTCAAAGACGCCGAGGTCCGTAGTGACCTTACCCTGGTAGACGCGAAGACGCTTGCTTCGGGGGTCGTGGCTCTGCACTATAAAACAAAGCGTGATCAGCCATAAGACTGTTAGTATCACTCGTTTTTTGCCGCAACACTTCATAGAGCGTAGTGCGTATTGCGTAGTCCGTAAAGAATGATGGACTACGCAATACGCAC
>JAGRBZ010000405.1 GCA_020433805.1 Anaerolineae bacterium | reverse complement strand
TGTCGTGATTGATGTGGCAGTCGATCAGGGCGGCTGTATCGAAACGTCTCAGCCTACTACCCATTCGGACCCGACCTATACGGTTGACGGCGTTGTTCATTATTGTGTAGCCAATATGCCGGGAGCCGTGCCGCGCACCAGCACGTATGGGCTGGCCAACGCCACACTGCCCTACGTGCTTAAGCTGGCTAACCAGGGCTTCGAGGCGGCGGTGACACAGAATAAGGCGCTGGCTTTGGGAGTCAACCTATATAATGGTAAAATCACCTATCAAGCAGTGGCGGAAGCGTTTAATCTGCCCTATAATTCCTTAAATCTTCATCATTGATAAGCGAGTAACTTTATGAGGTCATTTATTTCAAATCGAGTCCAACAAATTCCCCCCTCCGGCATTCGCCGCTTTTTTGATATTGCGGCCACAATGGACAACGTCATCTCGTTGGGCATTGGCGAACCGGATTTTATCACCCCCCGGTCCATCTTAGACGCTGGGATGGCATCGTTGGAGGCCGGGCACACCCACTATACCTCCAACAGCGGCACCAGCGAACTGCGTGCCGGTATATCCAAACACTTAAACCGGCTTTATGGCGTCGAGTACGATCCGGCCCTAGAGCTTTTGGTAACGGTTGGTGTATCGGAAGCCATGTACCTGGCGATGACCACCATCCTCAACCCCGGCGACGAGGTTATTTTGCCGCAGCCGTGCTTTGTCTCTTACGCAGCCGAGGTGAGTTTAGCCGGCGGCATTCCCGTGCCGATTGCCACACGGGTTGAGAATGACTTCCAGGTGACGGCCGAAGAGATCGAAGGCGCTATCACCCGCCGCACCAAAGCGCTGCTCATCGGCTATCCTAATAATCCGACCGGAGCGGTGCTGGAGCGGGAAACGCTGGAAGATATCGCCCGTGTTGTTCGCAAACACGATTTGTTGGTTATCTCGGATGAAATTTATGATCGGCTGGTTTATGATATTGAACACGTGTGCGTGCCGTCGCTACCGGGGATGTGGGAGCGCACTATCTTGCTGGGCGGATTCTCCAAGGCCTATGCGATGACCGGCTGGCGACTTGGTTTCGCAGCGGCCCCGCCCGAAATCTTAGGCGCAATGAGTAAGGTTCACCAATACACCATTATGTCGGCCCCCACCATGGCACAAGAAGCTGGAATGGTCGCCCTAACCCACGGCGAAGAAGCGGTCGAAGATATGCGCCAGCGCTACAACCGTCGCCGCCGTCTCATTGTCGATGGTTTGAACAGTATCGGGTTGAAATGTTTTGAGCCGCGCGGGGCCTTCTACGCCTTCCCCTCCGTACGCGGCACCGGCATGGACGATGCCGAATTCGCCGAGCGGCTGCTGGATGAAGAGCGCGTTGCCGTCATCCCCGGACGGGCCTTTGGCATCGGCGGAGCCGGTTACGTGCGCTGCTCGTACGCGACATCGTACGAAAAAATCGAAAAAGCTCTGGAACGCATCGCGTGCTTTGTCAAGCGCCACGGGTTAGGCAGCTAATCGAACCGATTCGGAGCAACAAAGCTTACTTTGTTCGAACAAAAATTAAAGTCGCATATGTGTTGGTGTCTCAAAGTTTTCGCCATGATTATAGCCAACTGATTTAAGAACACGGATGCGCAGGATTGACGGATTTTTTCTCTGTATCTTCTTGATCCGTCAATCCTGCCAATCATGTTCTTAACAATGGCGAAAACGAATGACACTAACCATATGTCATTTCGTAGCCGGAGGCGGAGAAATCTCTCAGACGTTTCAAGATATGAGGCATTCACCGGAAAAAATGAGCGTTGTTGCTTCAAATTTTCCCAACCGGACACCCCTTCAGGTCTATTGTTACAGGGATTTCTCCGCTGCGCTACGAAATGACACTGAGACGCATCTATTTCAAAACTCTGCAACGACCGAACAACGTATCGTTCGGTCGATTCCAAACTCTGCACTAGTCAAAAACCGCTCAACGGTTAACTGAGGTCTGATTACATCGACGATGATGATCACTGCCCGTATCGCCATCGGGCTAATGAATAAAGAATAAGGCGTTGCATCGTTACCGCTCGGCGCTGAGAGCCTCACCACGATGGGAACGCGATGACTGTTCGGCAGGCGGTCGCGGAGATTTAGCGCCGATGAGCCAGCGCCACCACTCATGGCGGGCATCCCACAACCCTTGCAGCCCTACATAACCAAAGCCCAACACATACAGCAAAATAAACGGCACGGCAAATACATGCCCATTCAACAGCGCGATGACAGCGCCAAGCAAGGAGTACAGCGCCAGCGCCAGTTCACCCAGTACTAGGCCATCAATCGGCAGGCGGTAAACGCTATCCTGCCAGCGGTCGGCGTGGCTGTTGATGTTGAATTTGGGCGTGCGCCGAAACACGTTGCCAACCCCCAAGAGCGCTTCAATTACCGCCTTGGTGTTGTTCAGCGCAATACCGCTGCCCAGCAGAATAAGCAGCGGCATCGCTTTATAATGGTTACGCCAGCGACCGGGGTATAAACTGGCCTGAGCAACGGCGTAAAGCACGGGTGGCCCTAAACTGACCAAACTCAGATAAATCAGCGGGAAGCGAACATTGTCGGTACCTTCACCCCACATCAAAATAGGTGTAACCAAAGCCAGAATGACCATTAATGGGTGGGCCAGGTAGCTGCTTAAATGCACGATTGCCTGGTACCGCACCCACCAGGAGTAGTCTGAGCGCAACACCTGCCAGCCAAGTTTCTTGAAGCACTGAATCGATCCCTTGGCCCAGCGAAATTGCTGTCGCTTGAAGGCGGCGAGCTGCGGCGGTATCTCGGCCGGAGCCACAACATCGCGCAGAAAGAGACATTGCCAGCCGGCAAACTGAGCGCGATAGCTGAGATCAAAGTCCTCAGAGATGGTATCGCCTTGCCAGCCGCCCGATGTCTCGATGCAGCGTCGTCGCCAGACGCCGGCCGTGCCGTTAAAGTTAATCAGCAGCCCCGATCGACTGCGAGCGGTTTGCTCGATAGCAAAATGACCGTCGAGCGCCAAGCCTTGCGCCATCGTCAACCACGAATAGTCACGATTAAGATGCCCCCAGCGTGTTTGAATAAACCCCAGTTGCGGACGTCCGGCAAAATAGGGGATGGTCTGCCGCAGAAAGTCCGAATTGGGTATAAAATCGGCATCGAAGATAACAATAAATTCGCCTGTTGCCGTGTTCAAACCATTTTTCAGCGCCCCGGCTTTAAACCCTGGGCGTTCATGGCGATGAATAAGCTCGATATTGAAGCCCTGCCGGCAGTAGGTATCGACCAGCATTTGGGCGATGGTGGTGGTATCATCCGTAGAGTCATCGAGAATTTGAATTTGTAGTAGGTGAGTCGGGTAATCGAGCCGCACTACAGAGTTGACTAAGCGCTCTATAACCAGCGCTTCATTGAAGACAGGTAACTGCACAGTGATGGAGGGTAGATTGTGTTTTGCTTTAAGTGAGGGGTTGGGAACGGTATCGTTACGATGACGCGTGTAAACGGCCGTCAATATCCATGCGTTACAGCCATAAATGGCTAATAAAACGGCAACCAGTACGTAAATGAAGATCAAAATAGACATAAATTATTGCCTCTCCAAAAAAACAAATCTGCAACCCCAAACGGCTTGCAGATACCAGTCGTGAAGTATAGCACGAATGAGAACGGCTCACAAACTTAGATTTTTGCCGGTGATGACTTAAACCACACGAAGTTGTAGTTGTACGAGGGAAGCGCTGAAAAACCAAGCATGGAGTAGGAGTAAGGAGTATAGGTTTAATTACTTACTCCTTTTGCTTTTCATCATCGAGTGTGTTTTAATGAAGGTTGGAGGAATAAATATGTTTGGGAAAACGCCCAATCTGGAAGAAGCCCGATCACAAATGGTTGAAGAGCAACTCGTCAAACGCCACATTAATGATCCGCGCGTGCTGGCGGCGATGAGGAATATACCGCGCCACCGTTTTGTTGAAGAGAAACTATGGAAAGCCGCTTACCGGGACAAACCGTTGCCGATAGGTTACGGCCAAACGATTTCTCAGCCTTATATGGTTGCGTTTATGACCCAAGCGCTTAATTTACCCAACGACAGACCGACCACCGTTCTGGAGGTCGGAACGGGTTCCGGTTACCAGGCGGCTATTCTAAGCCAGATAGCCACCCAGGTTTACAGCGTAGAACGTATAGCCCCTCTGGCCGAAAAGGTCATGGGACTATTGCCGGAGTTGAATATTCACAACGTCGAAATTAAAATTACAGATGGAGGGTATGGTTGGCCGGAGCACGCGCCCTACGACGGCATCGTCGTTACCGCTGCAGCGCCAGAGATACCGCCTCCACTAACGGCGCAGCTTAAAGATGGGGCAAGTCTGGTTGTGCCGGTTGGCCCCAAACAAAGACAGTTTCTTCTACGCTTGCAGAGGCAGGGAAATGATATCGTTGAGGAAAATTTGGTACCTGTTGCCTTTGTGCCACTATTGGGGGAACATGGGTGGGAGAAATAAAAACAGTAGGACAAGTCGCTGACTTGTCCTACTGTTTTTATTCTCGATGTCGTCAGCCCCCTGAGACTGCCGGACTCTTTGAATTACTGAACGGCTCGCCAGCCGAAAAGGGTGCCGACCAAGGCCAATGCCGTTAATAATCCGGCAAAACATGGGAGAGCAGACAACGGGCCAGAGCTTTCAGCAGCGGCAGCCGGCTCCTCAGCAGCAGGTGCTACGTCTTCTTCTACCTCTTCCGCGGCTTCCGCTTCGGCGGCATCGACCTCAGCCTCATCAGCCGGTTCGGTTACATTTTCGTCCATCTCGGCAGAGACAGGTTCCTCAGCAATAGTAGCCTCCTCCACTTCGTCAACCTCGGCAGGTTCACTGCCTGACTCGATGCCGGGCAGGGGCGGCAGATCTAAACTTTCGCGGAAAGCATTGTCTAACTGATCCATGTTGAGACCGATAGATTGTTCTAAAGCCTCGTCATACAGCGCCCCTTCGGCAAAAATAGCCAGGAGTTCGGCCATGGCATCAGAGCCGTAAGTGTCGGCCATAAATTTGACCACCGCTCCGCTTTGCCCGTAGGCCAAATTCGCCTGAATAGTATCGGACGGAAAGGGGCTAGATAGCGTGCGCAGCGTCATGAGATTATCATTGGCAACCGCTCGCTCAAAAAGGGCTTTAAAGTTGTCGTCAAGCTCATCGCGATTTTCGTTATAGACGGCAATGCCTTCATCAAGCCAGCGTGGCAGCGTACTGCCTCCACCGAAAGGGTTGTCCGTAGCTTGATGGATGACCAAATGAGACATCTCGTGGGTCATCGCGTTAAGCCCCCACTCAAGCTGCACCGGACGAATACCGATAACGACGACGCCATAATCAGTATAAGCTGCACCCCCCGTCCATTCTTGGGCACCGGCCGACATCGCATCAAGCAAAGCCTCCTGATCGCCATAGATAAATATCTTGATGGGGTTTTCTATCGACGCCCCAAAGTCGGCTTCTAAGGTATCCAGAGCTTCGTTGGCCCGCTCGAAAAGGGTTTTGCCAAAACTGTCGCCGCCGGTATACCAGGCCAGGGTCAGCCGATCGTTCTCCAAATACTGCCAATCGTGCCGATCATCTTCATAAAACAGCACTTCCGGTTCGGTCTTGAGTTCGTTACCGTCAGCATCGACAAATTTCCACCAATATTCCAGTTCGGTACCGGGCGGTTGGTAGTTGCCGGGATCGGTGAGGTCGATCGTGTAACTGGCATTGACTGTTGTGCCGGGGGTGAAATCAGAATCGTTACGCGAGGTAGCCAACTGGCCCACTACCCGATAAAAGAGATCGGCCTCGGTAATTTCTGCCGAACTGCTCGCCTCAGCAGAGAAGGTTACGGACTGATTAAAGTCTGACTCCCATGACTGATCGATCAGTTGGATAGCATCCTGGGCTTCGATGGGGTGGGGAAAACCGGCAACGGTGACCGCAAAAATGAAGAAGATCACGATTGCAAACCATTTTTGTTGAAACATGTACATCATAGTTAAGCATCTCTTTGTAGGATTTGGAATAAACTGTGATATATTGTACATAAGTATGATTGTATTCCAAGTAGAAATCAAAAAACGGCGGTCTTAGCACCGCCGTTTTTTTAAATTCTTCAGAGCGTTTGTTAGAACGTTCTTTGGAAGATAACTTCGTAAGAAATATGGTACAGCGAGTTTGCGACAGCGTCTTCGCCACAGGCTTCGTTGGTGCCGTAATCGGGTGTAACCGGGCCGGCAATTTCGCTGGTTCCGTTCATGATTTCTACGGTATAGTTACCTTTGAACATCGCAAAGTCGATGCGTCCAGGTTCGGGTTGCCCCACAAGATTGGTTTTAACTTCAGACGGAGCGATAATGTGCCCATCATCGCCGGGTGCCCATTGAACCTTGATAGGCACGTCATTAATCCCCTGCCCGTTCGGGTCTTCGACCTTAATGAAAATGTGGTGTTTCCCGTGGTTTTCACAGGGTGTTAACTGGCGAACACTTTTTATCCGATAGTCTACATCCGGCGTGGGCGTTGGTTCGGGCGTTGGCGTTTCGGTTGGTTCTGCCGGAGCCACAAACACGGGAATAAAGCGGGTCGGGGTGCTGGTGGGCGTGGGTGAAAAGACCGGCGTCGGCGTTTCAGTTGGCGTCGGCGTCATGGTTGGCGTTGGCGTGTTGGTAGGGATGGGGGTTTCGGTCGGCGTGGCCGTTTGTGTTGGCGTATCGGTTGGTGTTGGCGTGTTGGTTAGGGTAGCGGTCGCCGTTTCAACAAAAGGTAAAACCCCCACCGCCGCGATAGCACCATCTTCCTGCATCTGCTGTAGCGGACTGCGTTCATCGCCGGGCAATGCACCATTATCGGCAAATGTGGCAGCTAAAGCGTTAATAATCAGCGACGGAGCCATAATCCCGCAAATCCACACCAGGGCGATGGCAATGGCTAACAATCGTAATTTCGCACCGAGCGTTCGTTTAGCAAACCAAACTGAAACGCTGCGGTTATACTCCTGCAATTTTCGATTGGAAAAGGAGCGCGCTCGCATAGGGCGGGACGAAATGCCGCTCGCTTGTGGATTTTCGGCTATCGGCGGCATCGGAGCCGTCGGGTTGGAGGCTCCGGGCGGCAAAGCGGCTCGACCCGAGGCCGGACCACGCTGGGCCGGGGTCGGTCGAGAAGACTGCTGCTGGCCGGAGCCGGTCAGTGCGGCGAAGGCACCGGTTTGCGTACTTTTTTTCCTTCGAACCTTACGCCGTCGCCGGCTGCTGCCACCCTGCTGGGCTGATGATGGCTGAACCGGCCGAGATTGAGAAGCTCCGGTAACCGGCGGCATGCCTTGCGTATGTTGCGAATGTGTCGGTCTAGAGACCGGCGGCATCCCCTGCGTATGCTGCGCATGCATGGGTCGACTCGGTGGAGCTGGCATTGGCGGCATGGGTTGGGTATGCTGCGAATAGACCGGACGACTCGGTGGCGATATCGGCGTTAGTGACCGTGGCGGGAGAGCCGGCGGGGTACTGCGCGGACCACCAACCGGCCGTACAGGAACCGGCGGCATAGGGCCTGTCGGCTGCGAAGGGCCGAGCGGTGCGGGTGGGCCGCTAATCACCGGCTGCATCGGTCGCGA